>DATCVR010000374.1:0-11205 GCA_036566745.1 Jiangellaceae bacterium
GAGATCGCGTCGTGGACCGACACGGTCACCGGGACGTTCGCGGACATCACGCACACCCTCAGTTCCGGTCAGGCGAACTCGATCACGGACTACTCGGCGCTGCGGTTCGAGCAGACCGTGACGCTGAGCTGAGGCCGGCATGGCGCATCTCGGCACCCTCGGCACGAAGACAGAGAACGCATCGGCGACGTCGTCCACGATCACCCTGACAGCGGGTGCGGCGGTCGGCTCGACCGTCCTGGTTGGGATCGCATGGGAGTCCGCAGCGGGCTCCGTTCCGACGATCTCGGCCGCGACGGACTCCAAAGGCAACACCTACACCACCACCCCCGACGTGTCGGCGAACGCGGGCACAACCGTGGCGGTGGCGGTTCTCCGGGCACGGCTCACCACGGCGCTGGTGTCCGGTGACACAATCACCGTGACGGTGTCGGGTGGATCCCGCGGCCGGTGGGCATTGCAGGCCGACGGGTTCAGCGAAGTGAACACGTCGCCGCTGGACAAGACGACGTCGAACACGCCCGCCTCCTCTGCGTCGCTGTCGACGGGCGCCACCACAGCCACGGCTCAAGCGTTCGAACTCGTGTACTGCGTGTTCGGGTTCGGCTCCGGCCGGACGGTGGCCATCCCCGGCGGGTGGACCGGCGGCGCGAAAGTGGAGTCGTCGGCAGGGTCCGGCGACCGGGCGTTGCAAGTCATCCACAAGTACGTCAACGCGACGGGCACGCAGGAAGGCACCCTGACGCTCTCGTCGTCGTCGACTTACGCCGCCGGTGTCGCGACATACAAGTACACGCCCACGGCCCCGCCGGTCTTGCAGGTGACGCGCCTGCGGCTGGAAGTGCCGCTGCCGAGCAACGCGCCTGTCTTGCAGGTCAACGGTCTGCGGTTCGAAGTTCCGGCGGCCGTCACCGGAGTCGTGCAGGTGACGGGTTTGCGGCTCATCGTGCCGTCCGCGCCTGGCCAAGCCCCCTACTCGGGGCTGAAGGCCATGGTCGACGGGAAGCTCTGGGACTCCGAGATCTGGGCGGCCGACTAGATGCATACGACCAACGGGATGCGCCGATTGTGGCGGCGGGTCGGACGCCGGGGCGTCACCCTTCTGTTCCTGGCGATCCTGGATTTGCTGTACCCGATCAGCTTCGGCAGCCAGCCTCCCGGCACCCGCGCAGGCTTCGAGATCCTCGCGCCGTGGCAGGTGTGGGCGGCCCTGTGGGTCCTGACCGGGCTGCTGTGCGCGGGGCAGGCGTTCGCGCGGAAGGACCGGATCGCGTTCGCCGCGGCCGTGGCGATAAAGATCGGTTGGGGGTCGGTAGCGCTGATCGGGTGGGTGGCCGGGGTCGCGCCGCGGGGGTGGCTGTCCGGGTTGATCTGGTTGACGTTCGCCGGGTTCGTCGCGGTGGTCTCGACATGGACTGAAGAGTGGGATCGCCTGTGAGCTTGTCAGGGACCCTGGTTCAGGGTGCGGTCGCGGCGGCGATCGCGGGGGTGCCGACGCTGGTCGGCGGATGGTTCGCGTTCCGGCAGGCGACCCGCGTGCAGAGGCACGCGGACCGTGCCGCGTTGACCGATGACCTCCAGGAAGAGGTCGCCGACCTTCGTAGTGCGGTCGGTGAGGCCCGCAAGGAGACCGACGAGCTTCGGTTCCGGCTGCGTGGCGCGATGGAGTACCTCCAGCTGTGCATGACGGTGATGCGTCGCAACGACATCGAGCCGCCGCCTGTGCCTGCGCTGGTGAAGTTCCCGTGGGAGGAGAGCCACTGATGCCGCTGATCGCAGGACGAGGAGTGGACATGGACGACGCCGGAGAGGGCGTGGAAGAGCTCGAGGTCCCGGATGTCCCGGAGCCGGACGAGCCCGAGGAGGGCGTCATCGACCCGGCGGACGCCTACGCGGAGGGGCGCGGATGAGCCTGTACGAGCGGATCGCGGCGCGCCCGGGAGGGCGTCGGGACCTCGCGTGTGCCCGGCTACGACGTCGTGTGGAGGTCGTCCTGGACGGCGCCGGGGTGCAGGTCCGGCGGCCCGGCCGCCTGCGTGTGGACCAGCTCGCCGAGATGCTGGAAGCGGCGGGCTACGAACTGGAGATCCAGGCGGTCCAGGTGGGCGAGCCTCGCCGGAGGGCGACCGAGGAGGTGTCGGCGTGAAGCTGGAGAAGCGGAGCACGTTCGGTTGGCCGGCGACGTCGGCCGGGTACGCGCCGTGCAAGAACGGCCTCGTCGTCCACTACGACGGGGCGAACCAGGGGCTCGCGGGCAAGGGTCACGACTCGTGCCGCGCCTACTGGAAGGCCACGAGGAAGTTCCACATGGGCCCCGCACGCGGCTGGCGGGACATTGGCTACAGCTTCGGCGTGTGCCCCCACGGGATCGTGATGGAGGGCCGGGGCTGGCAGCGTGAGCAGGCCGCCCAGCCCGGCGGGAACACCACGTGGACGTCCTGCACGTTCATGAGCGGCGACGACGAGAAGCCGACGGACGCGCAGGTCGCCGCCTTCAAGGAGCTGCGCGCCTGGCTGCGCGGCAAGGGCCTGGCCGCCGCGATCAGCTACCACGGCAAGTTCATCAGCACGTCGTGCCCCGGGAAGATCCTGCGCGGCATGGTCACCAGCGGGGCGCTCGCGGGCGCCCCGGCGAACGGCTCGCCGTCGGACGCGAAGTGGATGGAGGACATCGTGCACAAGCTGCCCACGATCGCCAAGGGCGCGAAGGCCAGCAACGAGGCGGTGCAGACCGCGCGCGGTCTGCTGCTCGCCCGGTCCCACCCGGAGATCGGGAAGGTCGAGGGGCCCTTCGACGCGACGATGGACAAGGCGGTCCGCGCGGTGCAGCGGTGGGCGAAGGTTGAGGACGACGGTGTCATCGGGCCGATCACGTGGTCCGTGCTGCTCCGCGTGCACTGATCGGCCGCTCTCGGGGCGGCTGCTTGTCGGTGCCGCCCGGTACCTTGGGGGTGATCCCCTCGGCGCTCCCACGGCCCCGGTGTGGGCCCACCCGAAAGGTCCGTCCGATCACGCTCGACGATGTGATGTCGCGGCTCGCTGCCCTGTCCCAGATGACGCAGCGGCCCGAGCAGGAGCGTGTTCGGGGAACGGGTCTCGCGGTCGCGCTGGACTGGGTGGTTCATCTGCCCGAGGCCACCGACAGGCAGCGCAAGGCGAAGGGCGAGGCGCTCGAGCAGCTGGTTGCTGCGGCTGAGGCGGCGTGCTCGGTGTACGACCTCGCCGCCGACTGACCTCTCCTTCTCTCTTTCAACAAACGTGGCCTGCCGCCGGCGGGCCCTTGTCGCATGCCTAGGAGTATGTGATGCGCATCTTCGGCTACGAGCCGGCGACGATCCTGTACGGCGTGAACGCCGCTGTCGCCCTTCTGGTCGCCTACGGCCTGGACCTGTCGAAGGATCAGGTCTCGGCCATCACGCTGATCGCGACGGCGCTGCTGACGGTGGCCACGGCCGTGATGACGCGGCCGGTGGTGGTGTCGTCGGTGACGGCGGCGGTGGGGACGTGTCTGTCGGCGGTGGCGGCGTTCGGGCTGCACCTGTCGGCGGATCAGATCGGCGCGTCGGTGACGGCGCTGTCGATCGTGCTGGCGCTGCTGCTTCGGCAGAACGTCAGCCCGGCACCGGCGGTGGTGAAGTCCAGCCCGTGAGGTGACGTCCGGGACCGGCAGGGGAAGCCGGCCCGGTGCGGAGGATGCCCCGCTCTCTCGACCGCTTCGGCGGCGGGGGAGCGGGGCATCTTCGTCGTTCTGAGTGGCTCAGGCGCTGTAGAACCCGTCCATCTGGAGGTCGAGCTCGGCGAGGTCAGGGTGTTCGATGACGTGCTCGATGGGTGTCCGCTCAAGCACGTCCGTGAGGCCGCGGAACGCTGCTGTTGTCCGGGTGGCGGTCGCCGCCAGTTCGAGATGCATCGCCGCCCGGCGGTGCATCAGGGCCCGGAGACGAAGGCTCAATTCGCGTCGCTCGTCCTCGCTCATGCCACCATTCTCCCTCTTGGACGTTGCCAGGTCGTGCATCTCTGTGAGCGGGTTATCCACAGAAGCGCACTCGGCCACCTCGACGTGCGTGTCGTGCCTACCGTGCACCCATGGACACCCTCGAACGCAGACTCGCCCTACTAGCCCGCACCCTCGCTGCCTTAGATCCACCGGCCCTACCCTGGCGGAATGCACCACCAGCCTTCTGATCGGCTCATCGTCGCGAAACTCCACGGCGCCGTGTCCCGTCACGCCGGCTGGACCCGCCCCGAAGGCGATGCCCGCGACGCCGCGGTCGCTGAACTCCGCGGCATCGCGACGGTGTCGGAGGAGCCGAAACACGGGTCACTGCACCAGCCACGGGCGGAGGTCCGGACGGACCTGCTCGCCGAAACCGCCGGGATCCTTATCGGCTTCGCACCCGATGACCATCCCGAGCACCACCAGATCGCAGCGGATCTCCTACGCGACGCCGGCGCCGACGAAGCCACCATCCAGGAGTGGATCCCGGTGGGAAGGAAGCGGCGGGAAGGTGGCGGGCCCGCTTTCAGCAAGGCGGAGGCGCCGCCGAAGCAGTGGCCTTGAGTCCACGAGGGACCAAGACGCGTTCGCGTCTAGCTCTTGCCAGACGCCCTAGACGGGTTGACGATGTGGGCCCCGGCCGGGTCCAAGGCCTGGCTTGCCCGACCCGACCGGGGCGCCTCTGCGGGGCCTCCACACCCCTCGGAGACACACTCCATCAACTTGCGCCGGGAGCGTCCCGGCCGGTGTCCGCCAACGCTGGCACGTGGTCCAGCGGTCACCGGCCGGGACGGTGCGGTCTCCCGGCCCCCCTCCGAAAGCCCGCCCGGGGGAGCGGACCCTCGAAAGCTCTCGTGCGGGTGGGGGACACGGGACCGGGTTCCCTGCTGGTGACTGCCCGGCCCCGCACCCTCCCCCCAAGTGGACGCGCCTCTGCGCGGGGTTATGGAAGAGGCGCGCCCACGCTCATAAGACGACGCGGTCGACCTCGAACCACAAGCAGGTCCCGGTGTCATCCGTTGTGAGGCTCCAGTTGGCGGCGAGCTTCTCGATGATGGTGAGCCCGCGGCCGTGGTCGGTGCGGCGCGCCACGAGGAGGCCTGGTCCGTGGTCTTGGACCTCGACTCGCAGCGTCTTCTCGTCAACGGTCACGGTCACCGTTGCGGCGCCGCGCCCGTGGATCAGCGCGTTCGCGAGGCCCTCGGCCAGCATCCATTCCACGTTGTCCACGGTGTCGGGGGCGATGAAGGCTGCGGCGAGGCGGCGGACCTTGTGGCGGGTGGCGGGGACCTTCGCGGCGGTGTCGACCTTGAAGTCTTCGCGCTTGATGGGCTTCGTCGCGTGGTCCATGGCGGCGGTCACGGGATCCGTGGCGTGCGGGCGTCGAGGCCGAATCTGATCTCACCGATACTCACTGAGGATCACCACCCGTGAACGACTGACCCGTGAGAGCAGTGTTGCGCGGAATCATTCCACAGGGCAAGGAATCATTCGTGAAAATCTTGGCTCATTCCGGCCACGGTTGCTGCCTGCAACGACACAACCCACGACACTTGAGCCATGTCGCCCGCGAAGAACCCGCCCTACATTCCGAGCGTGAGAGCCCTCCGCCTCGCCCGCTCCCTGAAGGAATGCCGCGAACAGGCCGACTACCGTGTCGGTGCCGCTGCTGCGGCGCTCGGCTGGAGCCAGCCGAAGGTCAGCCACATCGAGAAGGGCCGCACCAAGCCCTCCGTCGGTGATGTCGAGCGGATGCTCGACCTTTACGGCGTCACCACCCCCGACCGAGACGCGCTCCTTGCCCTCGCCGCCGAAGCTGAACGCCGCGGATGGTGGACCGAGTACAGCGACGTCCTCCACGGCCCCTACGTCGCCCTCGAGGACGCCTCGTCGCTCATCATGGACTGGGCGCCGCAGGTCATTCCCGGCCTCCTCCAAACCCCCGAATACGCCTACGAGGTGATGCGCGCCGGGCACGTCACCGACCCAGACGATCTCGAGCGCCGTGTCCGCGCCCGCATCCAGCGGCAGCTCCTGCTGACCCGTGCTGTCGACCCCGCGCACCTGCACGTGATCCTCGACGAGGGAGTCCTTGAACGGCCGGTCGGGGGAGTGGAGGTGATGCGCGACCAGCTTTACAAGCTCGTCGGCGAGGCGCACCGCCCCACGATCACTGTGCAGGTCCTCCCGAAGGACGCCGGCACTCACACCGGCCTGGAAGGGACCTTCATCGTGCTGCGGTTTCCCGAGCCCGCCGCTCCCGATGTCGCCTACGTGGAGGGCGTCCACGGCGTCGTCTACATCGAGAGTCCCCGCGCGGTCGCCGAATGTAATGTGAGGTTCGAGGCTCTGCACAAGCAGGCTCTCGACCATGATGCGTCGGTCGCACTGATCAAGGCCGTCGCCCAACGCATGTAGAGGTCCAGTCCATGTCCAGTCCATCTGCTTTGCCTGAGTTCGAGTTTCACAAGAGCAGCTTCAGCAAGGACGCGGATGCGTGCGTCGAGGTCGCCCGGAACGTCCCGGGCGTCGTTGCGGTCCGTGACTCCAAGGACCCCGCCGGCCCCGCGCTGCTGGTGTCGCCGGTGGAGTGGCGGCGGCTCACCGCCTCAGTGAGGCGCGCCGCTCTCTGAGTGAGAAACGAAGGCCCCCGGGGGATCGGCCCGGGGGCCTTCCTTGTGCCCTGTCCAGTCCAGTCCAAGGAGGGCACAGAACTACCCGTTTGACCGTACCTAGGATCCTAGGCGGTGAGGACCCTAGGCTGAGAGGAGTTCAGCCCTCTCTACGGTGCCCCTCATGCAAAGGAGCATCGACTTCACATCCGAGCGGGCCCGGTACCGGCAACTCGCCGACATCCTTCGCCACCGAGTGGTCTCGGGGGAGTGGGAGCCGGGCCGGAACCTGCCCAGTGAAGCCGACCTCGGAAGCGAGTACCAGCTGAGCCAGGCCACCATCCGCCGGGCTTTGGCTCTGCTTCGCGCTGAGGGCCACGTCGAGTCCGTGCGGGGTATGCCTTGGAGGGTCCGCGAACGGGGAGAGACGATCGTGGTTCAGCTTCAGCCAGGCGACCGGGTCAGTGCCCGGACCGCCACTCGAGAAGACCAGGAACGCCACGGCATCCCTGAGGGTGACCTTGTGCTGGTGGTGTCGTCCTCAGGACGTCCGGACAGGGTGTTCCGCGCCGACGAGGTGGAGGGTGAGGTTCCCGCCGACTGAGGGCGGTGGGATATTCAGGTTTCAAGGAACGGAGTGCCGGCGCCGTTGCCTGCGAGGTTCCTGCGTGCACTGCCGCTAGACTCACACTCCAACAGCGGTTTTTGCAAGAAGCAAAAAAGGTTGCTTTGTTCCGACCCAAACCCGGCGATCGGAATTAGGGTGCAGATCATGACTGCGCCCCGTGGAAACCCCGGACGGTGGAGCCCCGCCGTCCGCCGGCAGCGCCTAGCCCACGTCCTCGCCCAGCTACGGGAGCGAGACGGGCGCAGCGCAGCGCAGGTCGCTGAACTCCTCGGCGTCGCAGAATCCACCGTCACGCGCCTGGAGAACGCCAAGCACCTCACCCTCCCGAAGCCAACGCTGATCGACCGGCTCCTCGACGTGTACGGCGCCGACTCCGACACCCGCGACAAGGTCGCCGTGCTCGTCGCCGAAGCACGCGAACGGGACTGGTGGCACCGCTACAAGACCGGACTCCCGGCGGCGTCCGCGACCTACCTCGGCCTCGAAGGCGAAACCGCAGTGCAGCGGATGTTCCAGCCGGGCCTGCTCCCGGGCATCCTGCAAACCGTCGCTTACGCGACCGCGGTCCTCCCCGAGCAGGTCCCGGACCTGCCCGACCACCAGATCGGTGAGTTTGCCGCAGAACGCTATCGGCATCACCAGCAGCTCCTCTCGGGGCCCGACCCGGTCCGGCTGTGGGTCGTCCTCGGGGAGCCTGCGCTCAGGCAGGCGGTGGGCGGGCCGGCGGTGATGGTCGAGCAGCTCGGGTACCTGCAGCAGCTTCTGGAGCGCCCGAACATCACCGTGGTCGTGTTGCCTCTGGCGGCGGGCGCTCACGCCGGCCTCAGCCCCTTCACGATCCTGACGTTCCCCGAGCCCACAGACCCGGAGATGGCGTACCTGCCGAACCCGCTCGGCGGCCACTGGGTGAAGGGCGGCGACGTAGACGACCTGCGCGCCGTGTTCGAAGAAATCCTGCAGCGGGCGTGTGACCGCGCCGCCACCCTCGACCTGATCGAGAGCGCCGCCGCCGAGTTCACCCGCTAGGCGGGTTTCTCCGCGACGCCGCCGAGCAGCCGAAGCGGGGCCCGCTGCATCTCCTCTTCCGGGCGCCAGTCCCGCACCTCGACCAGGCCAGGCTCCACCAGCGGCCACCCGCAGAACAGCCTCTCGATCTCGCCCGTGGGGCGGATCGCGGCGCCGCCCGCGGGTTCGTACACGGCCTGCAGATCCGAGATGAGCTCGGCGGGCGCACCGTCGGAGGCCATGTGGGAGATCGCGATCAGGCTGCCCGCGGGCACCACGTCCGCGTACCGCTCCACCGTGGCTTGGACGTCGCCGAGGACGTAGTGCAGCGACGCCAGCATCAACAGGCCTACCGGCTCTTTGAAGGCGATGAGCCGCTGCACCTCAGGCGTGCTGAGGATCTCGTCTACGTCCTGCAAGTCCGCGGCCACGTACTCGGTGCCGTCACGGCGACCCCAGATCGCGCGGGCATGGGAGTGCGCTGTCGGGTCCTTCTCGACGTACACGACGTGGCCGTCCCCGGTGGTCTCGCCGAGGATCTCGTGGACGTTGCTGCCGGGCTGTGTCTTCGGTTTCCCTGCGCCGAGGTCGAGGATCTGCCGGATGCCTCGCCCGGCCATGTACCGCACGACGCGCTGGAGGAAGTGGGCGTTGGCGACGGCGTTGGATGCGATGCCCGGCCAGCGCCGCTCGAAGTCCAAGACCGTGAGCCGGTCGGTGCGGGTGTTGTCGTCGCCGCCGGCGGAGAAGTCGTAGGCGCCGGCGAGGGAGAGTTTGGTGGGGTCCACGTCGCGTCGAGCATCATCGTCCACGACTCACTGTCTACACCTGGACACGGACAGAAACCAGGCCAGATCACCACGTAGATCACTGACCGTTGTTACGCCGTGACAAGCCCGCGACCGAATAATGCGCACAACTGTTCCAAGAAGAACACGCGAAAGGCCCGGTGAAGCGTAGGCTCCACCGGGCCAGCGCACTTGCCAGCTATGCCGCGTCGCGCTCTTCCCACGGCCACACCGCTGAACGACCAGCGTCCAGGAAGGGCAGCAGCCTGAACCCTGCATCGGTCAGACCACCGATCGCTACCCGCAGCCCACTGCCCGACGGCGCGTGCCCGCGCTGGTACCCGGCGAGGTTGAACGTCACCAGCGGCGTGCTAGCAGGGACGGCCGTGTCCACGTCTCGCCCAGCGGCCTGCTCGTCGGTGAGGATCACGACTCGGTCGTGGCCCGCGAGATGCCGCTCGACTGCGGCAGCCGTGGCGGTGCCGCCACCGAGGAAGTACCCGCCGCTCTTCCACCGGTCGAGCGACCGAAGCAGCGACTCACCGCCCTGCAGCGGGAACGTCTTGGTGTGAGCACCTGACGGGTCGCCCCAGTACCGGGCCGTCGACGAGAACGACACGACCTCCGCAGCGTGGCAGCGCTGCGCAAGCGCGATACCGAACAGCGCCGCCGCGTCCCACCGCATCAGAGCGCCGTCCTTGGAGAACCCGGCGTCCATGCTGGTGCTGGTGTCCACCAGGATCAGCGTCCGCCCCGCCAGGGCAGGGATGTTGCGGATGGATGCGGTGAGGGCCTTGTCGAGCGGGTGCGCCCACCGCAGCGAAGGCGCGGCCCGGTACGCCGACAGGAACCGCATCGGAAGCTGCCGCGATCGGGCGACCTGCTCGGGGTCGGCGAGCTTCGCCGCGACCTGCTCTGCGACGTCGTCGGACACGCCGGCCTCGTCGAAGTTCCGCAGGTTGCGGAGCAGCGCCATGTAGCCCATCGACGGGATGATCGCCTCCCACGCCTGGGCGTCCATCGGGCCCTGCAGCCAGCCCGCCAGCGACTCCCACGTCATCCCTGCCGCCCGCAGCCGGTCGGGGTCCGCCAGGACCGCACGGCGCTCAGCCGCCGGGAGCCCCATCAGTTCCGCCCGCGCCCGAAGCAGCCCCAGGCTTTCGGGGATGGGCTTATCGCGGCCGTGCCGCCGGTCCAGCGCGTGCCCGAGCAGGTCGTACCGCCACGTGCCGCGGATCTCCGACCGGTGGTACGCCGGCTGCGTCAGGTCGACGACGTCACCGAACCGAACCGCACGGTCCGCCGAGTCGTACTTGAGCAGGGAACGCTCGTTGTAGAGCCGGGCGACAGCGTCCGCCACGCCGCGCTTAAGTGCGATCGGGATCGGCCTGCCGTACGTGGCGAGCCAGTACGCGAGGATCTCGCTGGGCTCGTCGGCGCGCTGAAGCACCGAGTCCACGACCTTGCGGGTACGCATCCCCTCCGGCTTCGCCCGGACGAGCTCGGCAGCAGCGACGAGCGGCGCGGACCGCATGTTGCCTTCGGCGCGGAGCCAGGCGAGGAATCCAGCGGTCCAGTCCGGGTCCTCCTGAGCCGCGGCGACGGTGAGGGCCGTGAACCGCTGGTCCCGGTCGCGTGCGCTCTCGTAGAAGGTGTTCTCCCCGACCATGTTCGTAACTGCGAGGAGGAAGAGTTCGGACTTGGTGTCCCGCGCGTAGCCAGGCGCGCCCTCGTGGGTGCGGCCGGACGGGAGGCTCTCGGTCTTGACCGGGCTAGAGACTGCGGTGCGGGTTCCTGCCTTGTTGAACTTCGCCATCCTGCAACCCCAGGCGACTGGGGGAGGGGGTTCGACTTCAGAAGGGGCGCCCGACAACGAGGTCGGCGGATCCAACGTAGTGCTCTGCCGTTGAGCTACACCGGTCAAGGACCGGCGACAGGACTCGAACCTGCAACCTCTCCATTAACAGTGGAAGTAGGACCTGCCTGCACTTCGGGCGCCCCGTCTGAAGTTGTCGACCCTCCCGATAACGGATCAGGCGACGGCATGGATCTTTTCCGAAAGAAGTAGCCGTCAATCCCAGCACTTCGGGAGAGGTGCTGAGTGCGAAGGTAACTCACTCTTGACCCGTTCGCATCTCGGTATCGGGGCGGCTACTCGCGTGCGGCTGCCCGCAG
>DATCVR010000375.1:0-6790 GCA_036566745.1 Jiangellaceae bacterium
CGGTGGACGCCGTCGAAGTTGCCGATGGTGACGACCGACGGCCCGAACCCCTCGGGAACCTGGGCCAGGTCGGTCCAGCGCAGCACGTGTGTCTCCTGTGGTCAGCCGGTGATGCGGCTCCAGCCTGCCACGAACCGGACAGATGATCCCTGCCGGGCCGGTCTCAGACCGTGACGGACTCGACCTCCGCGTCGTCCTGGACCGAGGTGCGCAGCGACGTCTCACGCATGAACAGCACCGACACGAACGCCACCACGGCCACCGCCGCGGCGATCATGAACGCCAGTGCCGTGCCGTCGCCGTAGGCGTGCTCGACGATCACCCGCACCGGATCGGGCAGCGTCGAGAGGTCGAGTGAGGTGGACCCGCCGGACTGGGTCGCCGCACCCGCGCCGGGTATGGCGGCGAGCCCCTTGGCGATGAGGTCGGAGACGTGCGTGGCCAGGATCGCGCCGAGCACCGAGACGCCGGCTGCTCCCCCGAGCGAGCGGAAGAACGTCACCGTGGACGTCCCCGCGCCGAGGTCGCTGTAGTGCAGGCCGTTCTGGACCGCCAGCACGAGGTTCTGCATGCTCATGCCGAGCCCCACCCCCAGCACCGTCATGTAGGCGCCGACCAGCACCAGCGAGGTCGCGTGGTCGATCGTGCCCAGCAGCGCCAGCCCGGCGACGATCATCGCGGTGCCGGCCACCAGGAACCTCTTCCACCGCCCGGTCCGGGTCACCAGCTGCCCGGACACCGTCGACGCCACCAGAAGGCCGGCGATCATCGGCAGGGTGAGCAGGCCGGACGCGGTGGGCGAGTAGCCGCGCGAGACCTGGAAGTACTGGCCGAAGAACACCGTCGAGCCGAACATCGCGATGCCGACGCTCACGCTGGCGATCACTGCGAGGATCATCGTGCGCTGGCGCATGAGCCTCGGCGGCACTACTGGATCGGCCACCCGCCGCTCGGCGAACACGGCCGCGGCGATCAGCACGAGGCCGCCGGCGAGGAACGCCGCACTGCTCCACGAGAGCCACGCGAAGTTCTTGCCCGCGAGGGTCACCCAGATCAACAACACGCTGATGCCGGCCGGGATGAGCAGGGCGCCCCACCAGTCGATCTTCGCGTCGGACTTCATGACGGGCAGGTGCAGGGTCTTCTGCAGCAGGATCAGCGCCACGATCGCGATCGGCGCGCCCACCCAGAAGCACCACCGCCAGCCAAGCGCCTCGGTGTCGACGATGAAGCCGCCCAGCAGCGGGCCGCCCACGGTCGCGACCGCCATGACCGCGCCGAAGTACCCCATGTACCGCCCACGTTCACGCGGCGCGACCATCGAGGCCATCACGATCTGGACGAGCGCCTGCAGTCCGCCCATGCCGAGGCCCTGGAGCACGCGCCAGCCGATGAGCGTCTCGGTGCTCTGCGAGAAGCCGGCCAGGATCGAGCCGATCACGAAGATCGTGATCGACAGCTGCACCAGCAGCTTCTTGCTCATCCGGTCGGCGAGCTTGCCCCAGATCGGCGTGGTGGCCGTCGCCGCCAGCAACGTGGCGGTGACCACCCAGGTGTACTGCTCCTGGTTGCCGTCGAGGTCGGCGATGATGCGTGGCAGTGCGTTGGCCACGATGGTGCCGGACAGCATCGCCACGAACATGGCGAGCAGCAGTCCGGAGAGCGCTTCGAGCACCTCGCGGTGGGTCATGGGCGCGGCCGCGCCGGCCGACTGGGCCGCCTCGGGCTCCGCGGTGGTCGTCATGACACGAGTCCTTCCAGGGTGGTTCGGTGTCCGCCCGCTCCCCCGGCGACGTCGGCGTCGATGGTGGGCGATGGGGATCGGTCGGGAGGCTGTGGCGCGCGGCAGGCCTCGCCGCGGAGGTCGTCGCTGAGCCGGGTGAGCTGGTGGACGAGGGCACGGGCGTCGTCGTCGCTCCAGGTGCCGAGGACGTCCCGGACCACGGCGAGCTGCCGAACTCGCGCGCGTTCGTGCAGGTCACGGCCGGCTGGCGTCACCCGCAGGAGGTGAGCCCGCGCGTCGTCGGGATCGCGGCTGCGCTCCACCAGGCCACGGCCCTCGAGCTCGGCGACCTGCCGCCTGGCCACGGAGGCGTCGACGTGCTGACGCTCCGCCAGCACGGTGAGCCGGATGTCGCCCTCGCGCACGAGCATCCCCAGGACGCCCATGAGCGCGGGCGGGAGCCCGTCGTAGGCCGGGAAGTGCCGGTGCGCGATCTGCTTGGTGAGCCGGACCAGCATGCGCAGCTGGTCGAGGACGTCGTCCCAGACCTCGGCGGCCATGATTCGTGCCTCGCATCCACGCTCGACTTGAAGTTGCTGTCTGCAACCATATGTTTTAATGGTTGCAGACAGCAACTTTATTCCGGCGCGCGATGCCGCGGCGGGCGAGAGAGGGTCAGGCCCCGGGGCGTTCGAGTGAGGTGTTGAGCCGGCCCAGCAGCTGCGCGAGGAGCTCGACGTCGTCGACCGGCCAGGCCTCGAGGGCTCCGCGCAGCCGGATCCGGCGCTGCTGGCGGACCCGCTCGAGACGGGTCCGGCCCTCCTCGGTGAGCCGCACCAGGCGAGCCCTGCCGTCCTCGGGATCGGGAACGCGTTCGACCAGCCCGACCGCCTCGACATGGGCGAGCTGGCGGCTGACCGTGGACTTGTCGAGCACGAAACGCTCGGCGACGTCGGCCGCGCGCATCTCGCCACTCTCGTCGATCAGGACCAGCAAGGAGTACTCCGCGGCATCGAGGCCCTCGTGGACCTCGCGGGCGATCGTCATCGACATGCTGCGGGCGCGGCGCAGCATGACCGACAGCTCGCGTTCGAGGTGTTCGTTCGCGCCCTGCCGATCTGTCACTGCCCCCACCGTCCGCCCAGACTCATCCGACGAACACCGCGAGGTGCTTCGCCCGAGGCCCACGGTCCTCGACCAGGGAGAGCAGCGTACCGTCCGGGCCGAACACCGCCACGGGACCCGGGCCGAGATCGGTGCGGGGCAGCGGGGCGCCGTGCGCGACATTCCGGGCGGTGTCCTCGTCCACGTCAAGACGCGGGAACGCCGCCGCCGCGGCGTCCTCCAGCGACAGGGGCGTCCAGGCGAGGGCCAGCTCGTCGAGGGTCCGCGCGGCGTCGAGGCCGTACGGCCCCACCCTGGTGCGCCGGAGGGCGGTGAGGTGGCCGCCCACGCCGAGCGCCTCGCCGAGATCGCGGGCGAGCGCCCGGATGTAGGTGCCTGACGAGCACTCGACCTCGACGTCGACATCGACGAAGACACCGTCCCGGCGCAGGTCCACGACGTCGAACCGGCTCACCACGACCGAGCGGGGCGGGAGGTCGACCTGTTCGCCGGAGCGCACCCGGTGATACGACCGCACGCCGTCGATCTTGACCGCGGACACCGCACTGGGCACCTGCTGGATCGCTCCGGTGAGCGCCGCCATCTCGGCCCGCAGCCGCTGCTCGTCGAGGCCGGAGGCGTCGGCGCCGCCGGTGATCTCGCCTTCGGCGTCGTCGGTGAGGGTGCTCGCTCCGAGCCGGATCGTTGCGGCGTAGGCCTTCTCGGTCAGCGCGAGATGACCCAGCAGGCGCGTCGCCTTGCCGACGCCGACCAGCAGCACGCCGGTGGCCATCGGGTCGAGGGTGCCGGCGTGCCCCACACGGCGGGTGCGGGCCAGGCGCCGGATGCGGGCCACGACGTCGTGGGACGTCCAGCCTCCGGGCTTGTCGACCACGACGAGCCCACCGACTGGACCGTCGGTGTTCGCGGACTCGTCCGGGGCGGTCACGCGCGACCGTTCTCCGAGCCGCTCGCCGGGCCAGTGACATCCGCTGCGCTGGCGGCGCCGTCGACCTCGTCGACCCCATCGGCCACGTCGTCGACCTCGTCGACCTCGTCGACCTCGTCGGCGGGCACCTTGTAGGGCTCCGGGTCGCCCGCGTACTCCGCGTCGGCCGCCACCCGCGCCACCTTCTCGTCGGACTCGCGCGCGACCTTCAGCAGATCGTCGATGTGCGCGGCGTTCTCGGGGATGGCGTCGGCGATGAAGGCGAGCGACGGGGTGAACCGGACACCGGTGCGGCGTCCCACCTCGCTGCGGAGCATCCCCTTGACGCTCTCGAGCGCCGCGGCCGTCGCGGCCCGCTCTGTCTCGTCGCCGTAGACGGTGTAGAAGACGGTGGCCTCACGCAGGTCGCCGGTGATGCGGGTGTCGGTGACCGTGACGAAGCCGAGCCGGGGGTCCTTCACCCGGCGTTCGAGTGCCTCGGCCACGATCTCGCGGATCCGGTCCGCCAGCTTGCGGGCGCGTGCCGGGTCGGCCATGGGGTCCTCCTCGTAGTCCGTACGCCGTCCCTCGGGTCCTCACGGGTGCGGGACGGGTGAATCGTCGTCGTCGGAGTGCAGGTGTCGGCGGCTGGAGAGCAGGTCGATCTCGGGGCGCGCGGCCACGAGTCGCTCGACCGCGTCGAGGACGTCGCGACAATGCCCGGCGTCGGCCGCGACCACCGCGGCGCCCAGTTCGGCGCGCCGGTGCACGTCGAGGTGACCGACCTCGGCGACCGCGACGTCGAAGCGCCGACGTACTTCGGCCACGATCGGCCGGACCACGCTGCGCTTCTGCTTGAGGGAATGGACGTCACCCAGGAGCAGGTCGAACGTCACGGTCCCGACGAACACACCCACGCCTCCCCAAGCTCACCCGGATGCAGGAAACCACGCAACAAGGCAATCGGATCAGCGGAGGAGCGCCGGTGTTCCGGCAGCGGGCCTCAAGCGAGCTTGCGAGCAGCCCGCAGAGGAATCCCGGCGCTCCTCCGCCTCACACGATCAGCCGCGCGGCTTCTCCTTCATCTCGAACGTCTCGATCACATCGCCGACCTGGATGTCGTTGAACGTACCCAGGCTGATACCGCACTCGAAGCCGTCACGCACCTCGGTGACGTCGTCCTTCTCGCGCCGCAGCGACTCGACGGTGAGGTTGTCCCCCACCACCACGCCGTCGCGGATCAGGCGGGCCTTCGAGTTGCGACGGATCAGGCCGCCGGTGACCATGCAACCCGCGATGTTGCCGATCTTGGAGGACCGGAAGACCTCGCGGATCTCGGCGGTGCCGAGCTGGTTCTCCTCGAACTCGGGCTTGAGCATGCCCTTGAGTGCGGCCTCGACCTCTTCGATGGCGGCGTAGATGACCGAGTAGTACCGGATCTCGACGCCTTCGCGATCGGCCAGCTCTTCGATCGAGCGGTTCTGCGGGCGGACGTTGAACCCGATGATGATGCCCTCGTCGATGGAGGCGAGGTTGACGTCGTTCGCCGTGATCGCACCGACACCGCGGTGGATGATCTGGAGATTGACCTCGTCGCCCACGTCGATCTTGAGCAGCGCATCCTCGAGTGCCTCGACCGAACCGGACACGTCGCCCTTGAGGATGAGGTTGAGCGTCTCGACCTTGCTCTCGGCCAGGAAGCTCTCGAGCGTGACCCGCTTGCGAGCCCGGGCCAGGGCGGCGTTGCGCTCCATCGCCTCGCGCTTCTCGGCGATCTGGCGCGCGGTGCGGTCGTCGTCGGCGACGAGGAACTTGTCGCCGGCGCCGGGCACCGCGGTCAGGCCGAGCACGAGCACCGGACGCGACGGACCGGCCTCGTCGACCTGCTGGCCGTGCTCGTCGAGCATCGCCCGGACCCGTCCGTAGGACTGGCCGGTGACGATGGCGTCGCCCGGGCGCAGCGTGCCGCGCTGGACGAGCACCGTGGCGACCGGACCGCGACCCTTGTCGAGGTGACCCTCGATGGCCACACCGCGTGCGGCCATGTCGGGGTTCGCCTCGAGGTTGAGCGCGGCGTCGGCCGTGAGCAGCACGGCTTCGAGCAGCTTGTCGATGTTCAGACGCTGCTTCGCCGACACGTCGATGAACATCGTGTCGCCGCCGTACTCCTCGGCCACCAGGTTGTACTCGGTGAGCTGCTGCCGGATCTTGTCCGGGTTGGCGCCTTCCTTGTCGACCTTGTTGACCGCGACCACGATCGGGACGCCGGCCGCCTGGGCGTGGTTCAGCGCCTCGATGGTCTGCGGCATCACGCCGTCGTCGGCGGCGACCACCAGGATCGCGATGTCGGTCACCTGGGCACCTCGGGCACGCATGGCGGTGAACGCCTCGTGACCAGGGGTGTCGATGAAGGTGATCGCCCGCTTCGAGCCGTCGTGCTCGACGTGGACCTGGTAGGCACCGATGTGCTGGGTGATGCCACCGGCCTCGCCCTCGACGACGTTCTCGTTGCGGATCGCGTCGAGGAGCTTGGTCTTTCCGTGGTCGACGTGACCCATGACGGTGACGACCGGCGGGCGCGGAACGGCGCTGCCGTCGTCTTCGGCATCGAAGTCGATGTCGAAGGACTCGAGCAGCTCGCGGTCCTCGTCCTCGGGCGAAACCATCTGGATCACGTAGCCGAGCTCTTCACCGAGAAGGCGGAAGGTGTCCTCGTCGACCGACTGAGTGGCCGTGACCATCTCGCCGAGCCCGAACAACACCTGCACCAGCTGAGCCGGGTCGACGTCGATCCGCTCGGCGAAGTCGGCGAGCGAGGCGCCACGCGGCAGCCGGACCGTCTGGCCGCCGCCACGCGGCAGCCGCACGCCGCCGATGCTCGGGGCCTGCATGTTGTCGTATTCCTGGCGCTTCTGGCGCTTGCTCTTGCGGCTGCGCGCGGGCTTGCCGCCCGGACGACCGAACGCACCGGCCGTACCGCCGCGACCACGGCCGCCGCCACCACCGGGACGGCCTCCGCCGCCACCGAAGCCGCC
>DATCVR010000376.1:0-5510 GCA_036566745.1 Jiangellaceae bacterium
GTAGCGCACGACGCGGTAGAGGAACTGGCGGTTCTGACGGGCGATGTCCACGCACTCGGGGAACTCCCTCACCGTGGCGAGGATGAACTCCCGGTCGATCTCGAAGTTGTCCCTGCCGCCCAGCATCCACCCATAGGCGCGTGCGGAGGTGGGTCTATCGAACGGGATCGAGGAGATGCCAAACCGCTCTTCGTCCATCGCCATCCGGCGCTCCCGCCTCACGCAGCACTATTGGGCATCGATCCAACCGGCGACATTAGGCACCACCGAGGCCGACTGAAAGTGACACCCGGGGAACGGTCGACTGCCCCACCTGCATTTCCAGGTCAGAATCCCATTTGCTCCCCTCTCGCAGGAACGCGACTTCGCCGAATCGGTCATAGTTGGTACTGTCATTCGTGACCGGCTTACGGAGGTGTTCGGCGCGAGAATCGTGACTCGATCTCAGCCCTGGATGCGCTTCCATCGCAATCCCGCATCGCCACTGAACTACGTTCTCATATTTGTTCAGAAGTGCGCAAGCACGATTCACTAAGTGGTTTGCTGCCAAAAAAGTAAGGTGTATCTGATCCCTCACTTCGCGGGCGGCGACGACTTGTCGTTTCGCATAGGAACGCGCGATAACAAGCTCTATACTATGAAGCGTCGCCACGGAATTATGCGGCATCGATAAGTTGCATTCAGTAATGTCTTGCTGAGGCAGCATCACACAACTCCGATTCTCAATATGATGACTCATCTAGCAATACTAGATGCTGGCTGCCAACATAGAATGTTGGCGCTAAGGGCCGACAAATAGGTTAGTGAAATGGCGCAATGTCCGCTACAATTAAGCGTGGACTTGAGGCCAGGGCTCCAGCGCCCTGATAGGCTCTGGGTTCTGCGGATAACCCGGAAAGGCTCGCCATCCTCGACGAAGCCCGCACGGCTGACCTCGCGCAGGACCCGATGCCGCGGGCAGTGGAGCCTATGGCGGCCACGCTCGCCGCGACCGTGGCTCCCGATGATGAGCGGTGGGGCTTCGAGACAAAGTGGGACGGCCTGCGCGCTTTCGGTTACGCCGACGACGGCGGGCTGCGGTTGACCAGACGCACGCTGCGCGACGTCACTGCCCAGTCCTCCGAGCTGCACGCCTTGGCCGACACCCTGCCAGGCCGAAGGGTCGTGCTCGACGGCGAGATTGTCGCCCTCGACGACAAAGGCCCGGCCCAGCCTCCAACGCCTGACCCGGCGTCTGCGCGCCGAGGTGCCGGTGACTCATGTGGTGTTCGACATTCGATCGGTCGACGCTCCCCTTGAACGTGCGGATCCCCTGATCGGTCCAGTTGATCAAGCTGATGTACGTGGGCATCGCAGCTCACCTCCGGTGATGTTCGTTGCCGACATCGTCGCTCCGGGGCGCGGCGACGATCCTCACGCTACGACGCGGTCACGGCCTTGGGAACGCCTTCCTGGCACTGCGCGCCATCGGCGTGGGCGCACGAGCCGGCATCCTCTGCCCCGATGTGCCGATCCAGACGGCTGGCGCAGCGCGAACGACACCAGGGGCGGGGTCACCGTGGATGGTGACCCCGCCCCTGTGCTCGTGCTCGGGTGTCGGCGACTACGCCTCGTGCCGGCCCGGTCGGCGGCTCAGCGTCGCCGCGGCTGCCGTCACCAGGACCGCGCCCACGAGCGCGAGCACGGTGGGGTCGGCGCCGGTGTCGGGGAGCTCGTCGGTGGGGCTGGGCGACGGAGTGGGCTCCTCGGTGGGCTCGTCCGACGGCTCCTCGGTGGGAGAAGGCTCATCGGTGGGCTCGTCGGTGGGCTCCGGAGTCTGCGTCGGCTCCTCCGTCGGCTCGGGAGGCTCGGTGGGCTCCGGGGAGTCGGTCGGCGTGGGAGTCTCCGTGGGCTCCGGCGGCTCCGGCGGCTCCGTGGGCTCGGTCGGCGTCGGTGTGGGCGACGGCGTGGAGCAGGGGGCGTCCGGGGCGACGATGTCGATGCCCTTGTGGACGAGATCCTGCGGCGGGCTGCCCTGGCTGGCGTGCATCACGTCGATCGGCACCCGGCCGCACTCGGCGTTGCCGTCGTCGACGGCGTGCTTGTCCGGCGTCGACACGATGCCCGGGCCGTCGACCCACGCGCCCTCGATGTTGACCGGCGAGTACGGGCGGACCCGCAGGTCGGAGCCGTCGAGGGTGGTGAGCGTGGTCTGGTTCTGGTCGTTGTGGTGCGCGATGACGAACGACTCGAGCTCGTCGGAGTACTGCCAGTCGGCCGAGAAGGCGTTGGCGACCGAGAAGCTGCGGGAGTTCTCGGGGGTGTGCGGCTGCCATCCGTCGGCGGTGAAGACCTCGACGCCCGAGGCGAACGTCGGGTCGGCGGAGCGCCAGGCGAACTGTCCGGCGCCGTTCTCGGGCAGCGCGCCCGCACCGGTCGTGTCGGTGAAGATCAGGTAGAACCGGCCGTCCAGGAACACCGCGCTGGGCTGTCCGGCGCCGTAGTCATTGCCGGTGTCCTGCTGGTGTGCGGCTGTGATGATCGGCTCCGAGCCGAGCCGCTCCCAGGTCAGTCCGTCGCCGCTGCGGGCGACGCCGATGGTGGTCTCGCCGTCGTTGACCGCGGCGCCGTAGTACATGTAGTAGGTGCCGTCGGCCACGACCACCGAGGGGTCGCAGGTGTGCTGGCTGTCGAAGCCACCGTTGCCGGTGCCCTCGAAGACGATCAGCGGGTCGCCGCCGTCGGGTGCGGTGAACGGGCCGTTGAGATTCGGCGACTCGGCGTACAGGATGTCGTCGCCAGGAACGGCCCCCTGGGGGTCCTGAGCGCAGTACCACATGCGGTACCGGCCGCCGTCGGCCAGCACGCCGGGTGCGTACTCGTAGGCCGCGTCGCCACCGGTGAGTGGACCGGAGGGCGCGCGGTAGTTGTCGGCCCCGAGCGGTTCTTCGGCGGAGGCCGGGGCGGCGGTGGACATGAGCAACGTGGTGCCGACCGCGACGACCCCACCGGCGAGGTGGGTCAGGCGGCGGCGCACCGATGGTGCCTTGCGGGTCATGGAGTACCTCTGAGGTTGCGATGTCACGGGCGCCCGAAGGTGTGCCGGTACAGCTCGGTTCGGCACTCCGTCGGGTCGATCACCGCAGCAGCGTAGGAGCGAGAGGCATCGGGCGTGCTTCAGATCTGCTTCACCGGCCGAGCGTGGGTGAAGCGGAGGTCACCGGGTGGGGTCCGGACCGGCGTCAGCCGAGCTGGTCCCAGGGGACGCGGAACGGCTGGGTCTCGTCGTCCGAGCCGGACGTCTCCCCGAGGATCGCCATCTCGTCCGGCTTGTGACGCAGCACGGTCTCGACGTAGTCGCGCGCGGACTCCAGCCGCCCCACCTCGTGACCGGCCCGCTCGGACAGGTACCACCGGTGCTCGATGACCTCGTGGTAGATCTCCGGGGCCTCGAGCTTGCCGCGCAGCTCGCGGGGGATGATCCGCATCACCGGCTCGAAGCAGTGGACCACCCAGGAGTTGGCGACGATCTCCTCGTCCTCGCCCTGCTGGTCGGTCTCGGCGGCGTAGGCGTCGAGGTCGTTGAGCAGCCTGCGGGCCTGGTTCTCCTGGGCGTCGATGCCGGTCAGTCGCAGCAGCCTGCGGGAATGGTGCCCGGGGTCGACGACCTTCGGCTGCACGCGCACCGTCCGGCCGCCGATGTCGGTGACGATGTCGAGCTCGGCGACGTCGAAGCCGAGCTCGTTGAGCCGCTCGACCCGGCGCCCGATCCGCCAGCGCTCGTTGACGTCGAAGGCCTCCCAGTCGGTGAGCTCCGCCCACAGCGCTTCGTACCGCTCGACCACGAGGTCGCTGGTGGCGATCGGGTCGACGGTGTCGTCGAGGTGCCCGGCAGCGTGGAGGTCCATCATCTCGCCGGCGATGTTGACGCGGGCGTTGTCGAGGTCGTGTGCGCGCTGGCCGTCGCTGAGGCGGTCGTGGAGGTCGCCGGTCTCGGCGTCCACGAGATACGCCGCGAAGGCGCCGGCGTCGCGGCGGAACAGCGTGTTCGACAGCGAGCAGTCGCCCCAGTAGAAGCCGGTGAGGTGGAGGCGGGCGAGCAGGACGACGAGCGCGTCGATGAGCCGGTCGACGGTGTCCCGCCGCATCATTCGGGCGAACAGCGCCCGATACGGCAGGGAGAACTGGAGGTGGCGGGTGACCAGGACGGAGTCGAGCGGTGTGCCGTCGGGAGCCTCGCGGCCGCTGACCACGCCCACCGCGGTCACGGCCGGGACGTTGAGTCGCTGGAGATCGCGCAGCAAGCGGTACTCGCGGTCGGCGAAGGACTGGACGATCTCCTTCAGCGCGTAGACCTGGCCGTCCAGCCGGGTGAACCTCACGACGTGGCGGGAGATCCCGCGGGGGAGCGCGACGAGGTACCACTCGGGCCATTCCTCGAGCGGCATGTCCCACGGCAGGTCCAGCAGCGCCTGCTGCTCATGAGGTGAGGCGAGGATCCGAAGCTCCACAGATCCATCCTCTCGCACCCTCTGTGGTGATCCTGGATTTGATGGACCGGTTGGCTGGCGAACCGCCGAATGGCCCCCGCCGGACGCAGACACGGGGCAGGACGACGAAAGGGCCGGGACCCCGCCGCGGCTGCGACGGTGTCCCGGCCCTCTGCCTGGAGCGGAGCGGGATCAGGCGCCGCCGAGCCGCTCGCCGGTCTTGACGGAGAAGAAGTGCTCGCCGCCCGAACGGATCCGGAACGTGACCTTCTCGCCCTTGGCCGGGGCGTTACGCGGCTCGACGCGGGCGATGACGGTGTCGCTTCGCAGCCGGTCGGGCAAATCGGTCGCGGCCGGGCCGGACGGGTGGCCGTAGACGTAGGCGTCCGAGCCGAGCTCCTCGACGACGTCGACGACGACCGGGATGCCGCCGGCTTCCTCGCCCGAGACCGCCTCGAGCGACTCGGGCCGGAACCCCAGGGTGACCGTGTCCGAGCCCTCGGCGCCCACGGCGTCGCTGATGGTGCGCGGAATGGCGACGTCGGCCAGCCCGAGCGTGGCCCGGCCGTCGGTGACGTCGAACGTCGCGATGTTCATGGCCGGGGAGCCGATGAACCCGGCGACGAAGACGTTGGCCGGCTGGTCGTAGAGGTTGAGCGGGGTGTCGACCTGCTGGAGCAGGCCGTCCTTGAGCACGGCCACGCGGTCGCCCATGGTCATGGCCTCGACCTGGTCGTGGGTGACGTACACCGTGGTGATGCCGAGACGGCGCTGGAGGCTCGCGATCTGGGTACGGGTGGACACCCGCAGCTTGGCGTCGAGGTTGGACAGCGGCTCGTCCATCAGGAAGACCTGCGGGTTACGCACGATGGCGCGGCCCATGGCGACCCGCTGACGCTGACCACCGGAGAGTGCCTTCGGCTTGCGGTCGAGGTACTCCTCGAGGCCGAGCAGCTTGGCGGCCTCCATCACCCGCTTGGCGCGGTCGTCCTTGGACACGCCCTGCATCTTCAGCGCGAAGCCCATGTTGTCCGCGACCGA
>DATCVR010000377.1:0-43951 GCA_036566745.1 Jiangellaceae bacterium
GCGCCGACCACCGCTTCACCACCTCGGTGGTCGCCGCCTCGCCCACCTCGCCCCAGATCACCCTCGTGGGCGGCGGCGACCCGGCCCTCACCGCCGGCGACGACGCCGGGGCGACCCGCCTCGACGTGCTCGCCGAGGCTACCGCCAACGCCCTCACCCAGGCCGGCGTCACCTCCGTCGAGCTGTCCTTCGACGACTCCCTGTTCACCGGCCCAGCGGCCGACCCGGACTGGGAGTCCACCTACGTCGGGTCGGTCGCCTCACCGGTCAGCGCGCTGGCGGTCGACGGGGGCCGCACGGCGCCCGACTCCGACCGCCGATCCAGCGATCCGGCCGCGGCGGCCGCAGCCGATTTCGCCGACGAACTGGCCGGGTTCGGCGTCGAGGTCGTCGGCGAGCCCACCCGGGCGGTCGCCCCTGCCGACGCCGTCGCCATCGCGACCACCGACTCGCCGCCGCTGTCCACGATCGTCGAGGACGTCCTGGCCGAGAGCGACAACGACGGCGCCGAGATGCTCGCCCGCCACGTCGCCCTCGGCATGGGCCGGCCCGGCACGTCCGCTGACGCGAGCACGGCCGTGGTCGACACCCTCACCGCGCTCGGCGTCGACCTCACCGGGGCGAGCATCCTCGACGGCAGCGGGCTCGCCCGCGGCAACGCCGTGTCCGCGGCAGCCCTCACCTCCACGCTCGCGCTGGCGGCCGGCACCGACCACCCCGACTTCCGGGCGGTCGTCACCGGGCTGCCCGTCGCCGGCTTCACGGGCACCCTCGACGACCGGTTCGACGGCGACGCCGCGGCGCTCGGGATCACCCGCGCCAAGACCGGCACGCTCACCGGCGTCAGCGGGCTGGCCGGCGTGACAGTGGGCCCCGACGGCGCGGCCTACCTGTTCGCGGTCCTGGCCGACGACGTCGCCGACACCGAGGCGGCCCGGGCCGCGCTCGACGACGTCGTCACGGCGATCGCGGCGCAGCCCAGCTGATCCGTCCACCGGCGCCGGGCCGCATCCGGTGGCGCTCACGTAGCGTGGACGCATGACAACCGGCGACGCCACTCCCGAGATGGACGTACCCGCCGAGATGGTCGACTGGGATCTGGCCGTGGCCACCGCCCGGCGACTCTCCGGCTCCGGCCCCACCGTCACCGAGGCCGAGGCGCGGTCCGCCGTGGCGGACCTCAAGCGCTTCACCGCCGACGCCGAGACCCACGTCCGGGCCGTCACGGGGCTCGACGGATCGGCGGAGTCCGCGCCCGTCGTCGTGGTCGACCGTGGCGGCTGGGCCGAGGCCAATGTCGACAGCATGCGCACGCTCGTGGCGCCCCTGACCCGCAAGATGAGCCGCCAGCGTGATCGCAGCGGCGTCCTGAGCCAGATCGGGCCCAAGGTGACGGGCCTCGAGACCGGCGCGCTCCTGGCCTTCCTCGCCGGCAAGGTCCTGGGCCAGTTCGACCCGTTCTGGTCCGACGGCGACGGCCACCGCGGCCGGCTCCTCCTGGTCGCCCCGAACGTCGTCCACGTCGAGCGCGAGCTCGGGGTCGACCCCGCCGACTTCCGGCTGTGGGTGTGCCTCCACGAGGAGACCCACCGGGTCCAGTTCACCGCGGTGCCCTGGCTGCGTGACCACCTCAACGCCCAGATCGAGGCGTTCGTCGACGCCACCGACGTCGACCCGACGGTGCTGTCGGCGCGGGTGGGTGAGGCGCTGCGGGCGATGGTCGAGAGCATCCGCGGCGGCGATGACGGCAAGTCGGTGCTCGAGCTCGTCCAGTCGCCGGGCCAGCGTGCCGTCATCGAGCGGGTCACCGCGCTGATGTCGCTGCTGGAAGGGCATGCCGACGTGGTCATGGACGCCGTAGGCCCCGACGTGATCCCCTCCGTCGAGGTCATCCGGCGCCGCTTCCAGCAACGCCGCCGGGGCACCGGAAGCCTCGACCGCACGGTGCGCCGGATGCTCGGCCTGGAAGCCAAGATGCGCCAGTACCGCGACGGCGCGCGCTTCGTGAACGCCGTGGTCGACCGGGTCGGGATGGCCGGCCTGAACCGGGTGTGGGAGTCGCCGGAGACGCTGCCGTCGAAGGCCGAGATCTCCGACCCGATCGCCTGGGTACGGCGGGTCCATCGCGACCCGGCCGCGCTGCCGCCCGGATAGGCCATGCCGGTCGCCCATCTCGACGTGCGCCGGGCCGTCCGCGCGGCGCTGGCCGACCTGCCGGCCGGATCGTGCGTGCTCGTGGCGTGTTCCGGGGGCGGCGACTCGCTCGCACTCGCGGCCGCGCTGGCTCACGTGGCGCGGCGATCCAGGCTGCGGGCGGGGGGCATCACCGTCGATCACGGGCTCCAGGACGGCTCCGCGGAGCGTGGTCGCGAGGTGGGTGCCGTCCTGACCGGGCTGGGCCTCGATCCGGTGGAGGTCGTGCACGTCCGCGCCCACGGCCGGGCCGGGCCCGAGGGCAACGCGCGCGCCGCCCGGTACGCGGCGCTCGATGCCGCGGCCGTCCGGCACGCCGCTTCCGCGGTCCTGCTCGGTCACACCCGCGACGACCAGGCCGAGACAGTGCTGCTGGGGCTCGCGCGCGGCTCCGGTGCGCGGTCGCTGGCCGGCATGGCCGCACGATCCGGCGCCTACCGCAGGCCGCTGCTCGAGCTGCCGCGTGACCTCGTCCGAGCCGGCGTCCCGGCGGAGCTCCGAGCCTGGGACGACCCCCACAACGCCGACGCCGCCTACGCCCGGTCGCGGGTCCGCCACCGTGTGCTGCCGACGCTGGAGGACGAACTCGGGCCGGGCGTCTCCGCGGCGCTGGCGCGCACGGCCGACCTCCTCCGTGCCGACGCTGACGCGCTGGACGACCTGGCCGCCGGTGCGTACGCCCGGACCTGCCGCGGCGTCGACGCAGCCGTGGTGGCCGACGTCGCCGGGCTGGTCACGCTGCCGAGGGCCGTCCGCTGGCGGGTGATCCGTCGCGCCGCGATCGGCGCGGGCAGCCCGGCCACCGACCTCGGTGCGGCCCATGTGGCCGCCGCCGACGCCCTCGTGACCGGGTGGCGCGGGCAGGTGGGCATCGATCTTCCCGGCGGTGTCCGGGTGGTGCGCCGCGACGGGGAGCTGCGCTTCGCCCCGCCCGAGTGAGCCCGGCCCCGGTGTGGGAGGCTGCACCCGTGGATCCGCAGCACATCGACGGCGACCTCGAGCAGGTGCTGCTGACCGAGGACGACATCCAGGTCCGGCTGGCCGAGATGGCCTCCGACATCGAGCGCGACTACGAAGGACGCGACCTCCTGCTGGTGGGTGTCCTCAAGGGCGCGCTGATGGTGATGGCCGATCTGTCTCGCCATCTCTCGCGCCACGTCGAGACCGACTGGATGGCCATCTCGTCCTACGGGTCCGGCACCCGATCCAGCGGTGTGGTGCGCATCGTCAAGGACCTCGACACCGACATCACCGGCCGCAACGTCCTGGTCGTCGAGGACATCATCGACACCGGTCTGACGCTGTCGTGGCTGGTGTCCAACCTGCGCTCGCGCGGGCCCGCCTCGGTGGAGATCTGCACTCTGCTGCGCAAGCCGGAGGCCGCCAAGACCTCCGTGGCGGTCAACTACGTGGGCTTCGACATCCCCAACGCGTTCGTGGTGGGTTACGGCCTCGACTACGCCGAGAAGTACCGCAATCTACGCGTCGTCGGCACCCTCGCGCCCCACGTCTACTCCTGATGCCGGGAACACCACGGCTCACCTGCGTCGTTGCATGATTGTCGGTCCTACGCGAATGGTCGTGCAGGGTCGGTCCGGGGTATCGTCGGGTGATCCGAGGCACGCCGGACAATTGTTCGTCCCACCGTCCGCCGTCGTTGCCGAGAGCTTGCCGAGAGTTTCGACCGATTACGCAGGAGGTACGAGGCCACCTGGCCTCGCATCATGAACGCCAAGCGACTGACCCGACCGCTGGTCTGGTTCCTCATCTTCGTCATCGCCGCCATCGTGCTGAGCAACGTGCTGGACAGCACCAACGGCGTCGAGAAGGTCGACACGGCTCGCATCGTCACCGAGATCAACGACAAGAACGTCAAGTCGGCCAAGATCATCGACGGCGAGGCCCAAGAGGTCCAGCTCACGCTGAAGAACGACGACCGCCTCTCCGCCCAGTTCGTCTCTGGCCAGGGCCTTGACCTGGTCAACGAGCTGCAGGACCAGCAGGAGTCCGGCGACCTGCCCGACGGCTACGACGTCGAGCGGCCCCAGCCGAGCCTGCTCTGGAGCGTGCTGGGCACGCTGCTGCCGTTCCTGATCCTCGGCGGACTGATCTTCTTCTTCATGACCCAGATGCAGGGCGGTGGCGGCCGGGTCATGCAGTTCGGCAAGTCGCGCGCCAAGCTCGCCTCGAAGGACGCGCCGAAGACGACGTTCGCCGACGTCGCCGGCGCCAACGAGGCCATCGAGGAGCTCCAGGAGATCAAGGAGTTCCTCCAGGAGCCGGGCAAGTTCCAGGCCGTCGGCGCCAAGATCCCGAAGGGCGTGCTGCTCTACGGTCCGCCCGGAACCGGCAAGACCCTCCTGGCCCGCGCGGTGGCCGGCGAGGCCGGGGTGCCGTTCTACTCGATCTCCGGGTCGGACTTCGTCGAGATGTTCGTCGGCGTCGGCGCCTCGCGGGTGCGCGACCTGTTCAAGGAAGCCAAGGAGAACGCCCCGGCCATCGTGTTCGTCGACGAGATCGACGCCGTCGGCCGCCACCGCGGCGCCGGCATGGGCGGCGGCCACGACGAGCGTGAGCAGACCCTCAACCAGCTGCTCGTCGAGATGGACGGCTTCGACGTCAAGACCAACGTCATTCTGATCGCGGCGACGAACCGCCCCGACATCCTCGACCCCGCGCTGCTGCGTCCGGGCCGCTTCGACCGCCAGATCACCGTCGAGCCGCCCGACCTCGACGGCCGCGACAAGATCCTCCAGGTCCACTCCCGCGGCAAGCCGCTCGCGCCCGAGGTCGACCTCCGCGCGGTGGCGCGTCGCACTCCCGGCTTCACCGGCGCCGACCTCGCCAACGTGCTCAACGAGGCCGCGCTGCTCACCGCCCGCGACAACGGCAAGGTCATCACGCCCAAGGCCATGGACGAGGCCATCGACCGCGTCATCGCCGGTCCGCAGAAGCGCTCGCGCCTGATGAGCGACGAAGAGAAGCGCATGACCGCCTACCACGAGGGCGGCCACGCCCTGGTCGCGGCCGCGCTGCACCACACCGACCCGGTCCACAAGGTGACGATCCTGCCGCGCGGCGGCGCCCTGGGTTACACCATGGTGCTGCCCGACGAGGACAAGTACTCCACCACGCGCAACGAGATGCTCGACCAGCTCGCGTACATGATGGGTGGCCGCGCGGCCGAGGAGATGGTCTTCCACGACCCCACCACGGGCGCCTCGAACGACATCGACAAGGCCACCACTCTGGCCCGTCGGATGGTCACCCAGTACGGCATGACCGAGCGCCTCGGGGCCATCAAGTTCGGCTCCGACCGCTCCGAGCCGTTCCTGGGCCGCGACATGGGCCACGAGCGTGACTACTCCGAGGAGATCGCCGGCCAGGTCGACGAGGAGGTGCGCAAGTTCATCGAGACCGCGCATCAGGAGGCGTTCGACATCCTGGTCGAGAACCGCGACATCCTCGACAACCTCGTCGTCGCCCTGCTCGAGCGCGAGACGCTCAACAAGGAAGAGGTCGCCGAGGTCTTCGCCGACGTCCAGAAGCGCGATCGCCGTCCGGCCTGGACCGGCTCGGCCACCCGCAAGCCGTCGGAGCTCGGGCCGGTCGACATCCCGGTCAAGGTCTCCACCAACGGCGACGCCGCGGCGCACGATCACGAGGTGACGGTCGGCGTCGAGCCGGCGGCGCCCACCGAGACGACGCCGTTCACCGAGTCGGCACCCTCGTCCGAGGCGGCGCCCGACGGGCCTGCCGGGAGCTGAGGCGTGGCGGCCGACCCCTCTCTCACCCACCCCGTACCCGGCGCGTTCGACGCGGCACGGGTCGAGGCGGCCGTGCGAGAGTTGCTGGCCGCCATCGGCGAGGACCCTGAGCGCGACGGTCTGCTCGACACCCCCTCGCGGGTGGCAAGGGCGTACGAAGAGATGTTCCGCGGCCTCCACCAGGAGGCAGCCGACGTCCTGACCACGACGTTCGACCTCGGGCACGATGAGATGGTGCTGGTCAAGGACATCGAGCTGGCCTCCACCTGCGAGCACCACCTCGTGCCGTTCTACGGATTCGCCCACGTCGGGTACATCCCCGGGGCCGACGGCCGCATCACCGGGCTGTCGAAGCTGGCCCGGCTCGTCGACGTGTTCGCCAAGCGGCCCCAGGTCCAGGAACGCCTGACCACCCAGGTCGCCGACTCGATCTGCGAGCTGCTCACGCCGCGCGGCGTCATCGTCGTGATCGAGGCCGAGCACCTGTGCATGACCATGCGGGGCGTGCGCAAGCCGGGCGCCAAGACCGTCACCAGCGCGGTCCGCGGTCAGCTACGCGATCCCGCCACGCGGGCCGAGGCGATGAGCCTCATCATCGGCCGCTGAGCCCGCGCTCACTGGGATGAGGTGGGGCGGCCGAGGTGGCTACTCTGTCCGCCATGAGGAGCCGGGCCGTGGCCACCATCGGGACGATCCTGCTCCTGGCCTTCGCGGCGATGACGTTCGTGTACGGGATCATGGCGTTCACGCCCACCATGAGCTGCGAGTACACCACCACCGGCGCGTGCGCCCACGGGCAGCTGCCGATGAAGCTCGCGGTGGGCGGCACCGCCGTGGTGACCGTGGCGTCGCTCGTGGTGACGTGGGCGCGCACCTCGGGGAGGCCGCGGGCGACGGTGCCCTACCTCGGTGTCCTCGTGGTGCTCCTGTGCGTCGCCGCAGCCTTCGCGGTGGCCGACGCCTGAGCCGACGCCTGAACCGGCGGTCAGGCGAGGGCGCGCGCGTTGCGATCGTCGCGCCAGGCCACCCAGGCTCGGGCCGGCCCGAGGTCGTAGGTGGGGCCCGACGTGCTCACCGTGAACAACGTGACACCGGCGTCGACCAGACCGTCGCCGACCCGCTCGGGGTCGACGCTGACCGCCGTGGACCGCTCGATCTCCGACGGGTCGCGCCCGACCTCGCTGCACCAGCGGTCGAGCACTGCTCCCTTGCGGGCCATCGTGGCGGCGTCGCCGAAGGCGTGCCACATGGTGCCGTGCTCGGCCACGTAGCGCAGCGTCTTCCGTTCGCCCGAACCACCGATGAGGATCGGGATGTCGCGCGTGGGCGCGGGGTTGAGCCGCTCCCAGCGCTGCTTGATGCGCGGCATTGCCTGGCCGAGGTCGTCGAGACGGGTGCCGGGCGAGCCGAATTCGTAGCCGTATTCGTCGTAGTCGCGCTGGAACCAGCCGCCGCCGATACCCAGGATCAGCCGGCCGTCACTGATGTGGTCGACGGTGCGGGCCATGTCGGCGATGAGGTCGGGGTTGCGGTAGCTGTTGCAGGTGACGAGCGCGCCGATCTCGACGCGAGAGGTCGCCTCGGCCCAGGCACCGAGCATGGTCCAACACTCGAAGTGCTTGCCGTCGGCGTCGCCGCTGAGCGGGAAGAAGTGGTCCCAGTTGAAGACGATGTCGACGCCTGTCTCCTCGGCCTCGGCGACGACGTCGCGGATCTGCTTGTAGTCGGCGTGCTGGGGCTGGATCTGGACACCGATGCGGATCGGTCGGCTCACGGGAGAGAGTCCTTCCGGGGCAGGATGGTCGACGCCGAAGGCGCCATCCGCCTCCAACCGGCGGAAGTCCCGCCGGATTCCCCGGTCGTCAGGATGCGGGACAATGGCCGGTGTGTCCGACGCATCCGTGATCCCCGACGTCCTCGCCGCCCGGTACGCCTCGCGTGAGCTGACCGAACTCTGGTCGCCGCGGCACAAGATCGTCCTCGAACGCAGGCTGTGGCTCGCGGTGCTCCGGGCCCAGCGCGATCTGGGCGTGGCCGTGCCCGGCGGCGTGGTCGAGGCGTACGAGGCGGTCATCGACGACGTCGACCTCGACAGCATCGCCGAGCGTGAGCGGGTCACCCGCCACGACGTCAAGGCGCGCATCGAGGAGTTCAACGCCCTCGCCGGCCACGAGCACATCCACAAGGGCATGACCAGCCGTGACCTCACGGAGAACGTCGAGCAGCTGCAGATCCGCTCGTCGCTCGAACACGTCCGCGACCGCGTCGTGGCCACGCTCGTCCGGCTGGGCGCCCGGGCCGCGCAGTACGCCGACGTCGTCATGGCCGGTCGCAGCCACAACGTCGCGGCCCAGGCCACCACGCTGGGCAAGCGCTTCGCCTCGGCGGCCGACGAGCTCCTGGTCGCCCGCCAGCGCCTCGAGGAACTGATCGCCCGCTACCCCCTGCGCGGTGTCAAGGGACCGGTGGGCACCGCCCAGGACATGCTCGACCTCCTCGGCGGCGACGCCGAGCGGCTGGCCGAGCTCGAGCGCCGGGTGGCGGCCCATCTGGGCTTCGACCACGTCCTCACCAGCGTCGGCCAGATCTATCCGCGCTCCCTCGATCACGACGTGCTGTCCACGCTGGTCCAGGTGGCCGCGGCGCCGTCCAGCCTGGCCGTGACGATCCGGTTGATGGCGGGAAACGAGCTGGTCACCGAGGGTTTCAAGGCCGGTCAGGTGGGCTCGAGCGCGATGCCGCACAAGATGAACACCCGCTCATGCGAGCGAGTCAACGGGCTGGCCGTCGTGCTCCGCGGCTATGCCGCCATGGGTGCCGAGCTGGCCGGCGCGCAGTGGAACGAGGGCGACGTGTTCTGCTCGGTGGTGCGCCGGGTCGCGTTGCCGGATGCCTTCTTCGCCGTCGACGGGCTGTTCGAGACGTTCCTGACCGTGCTCGACGAGTTCGGCGCGTATCCGGCGGTCATCGACCGCGAACTGCGGCGCTACCTGCCGTTCCTGGCCACCACCAAGGTGCTCATGGCGGCGGTCAAGGCGGGCGTGGGCCGCGAGAGCGCGCACGAGGCGATCAAGGAGAACGCCGTGCGGGTCGCGCTGGACATGCGCGAGCGCGGGCTCGAGGGCAACGACCTCCTGGCCCGGCTGGCGGCCGACGAGCGGCTCGGCCTCAGCGCCGCCGAGCTCGACACCCTGGTCGCCGACCCGGTCGAGTTCACCGGCGCGGCCCAGGCACAGATCGCCGACGTGGTCGGACGGATCGAGAAGGTCGCGGCAGCCCGTCCGGAGGCAGCCGCGTACACGCCCGCGCCGATTCTGTAGTGCCCGCCGACCGTAGGCCCCGCAGCACGGGGCCTACGGTTCGCAGGTCACAGTGGGCAGAGCTGGGCGTTGTTCGCGTCGTCCAGGACGGTGGCCGTCGCGATCATCTGGCTCCGGCTGCCGCTGGCCAGCGCGTCGTTCACTGTGTCGACGACCGCGTTGGGGTCGTCGCCGAAGGTGTAGGCGTTCAGCACCGAGGCGACGGCCGCGCGGAAGAGGATCCGCGCCGCGCCATCGACGCCGGAACCGCCGCCGAACGACAGCGCGTCCTCGGCCGTGACGTCGCTGAACGAGCTCAGCGACGCCGGCACCGTGAAGATCTCACCCAGCGTCTGGTCGGGCGAGATGCCGGACCACTGATCGAGGTGGGTCTTCCAGAAGCCGGGTGTGCAGGCGCCGAAGCCAGGTGTCTCGGTCGGCGTGACGGTCGGTGTGCTGGTGGCACTTGTAGTGCCGGTCGGCGACTCCGTCCCGAACGCCATGGCGGCGGTTCCGGCGAGAACGCCTACGGCCAGGGCGGCGCCCACGGCGCGGCCGAGCTGCTCATGCTTCATTGCTCTCCCCCTCGAGCGCAGGATGGTGCAGACGGCTCAAATGTAGCGATGCGGATGAAAGTGCGCGGGGGAATCCAGGGATCTCCTGCAACTTCGGGGATGCCGAGTCAGCACCGGCTCGTTTGTCGGCCGGGGCCCATGGCTGGGTATCCTTGCCACGACCCCATTTCACTGCCACGCGAGGAGCGTGCCCGTGGCCCGCGTCGTCGTCGACGTCATGCTGAAGTCCGAGATCCTCGACCCGCAAGGCAAGGCCGTCCACGGCGCACTCGGCAGGCTCGGCTTCGCCGGTGTCGAGTCGGTCCGTCAGGGCAAGCGGTTCGAGATCGAATTCGCCGGCGAGCCCGGCCCCGAGGCGATCTCCGAGATCGAGCGGGCGGCCGCCACCGTGCTGTCCAACCCGGTCATCGAGGACTTCGTCGTCCGGGTCGAGCCGTGAAGATCGGCGTCGTCACCTTCCCGGGTTCGCTCGACGACCGGGACGCCGCTCGGGCGGTGCGGGTCGCCGGAGCCGAGGCGGTCTCGCTGTGGCACGGCGATGCCGACCTGCACGGCGTCGACGCGGTAGTGCTCCCCGGCGGGTTCTCCTACGGCGACTACCTGCGCTGCGGCGCCATCGCGCGGTTCGCGCCGGTCATGACGCCCCTGATCGACGCGGCCCGGGGTGGGTTGCCGGTGCTGGGCATCTGCAACGGGTTCCAGGTGTTGTGCGAGTCGCACCTGCTGCCCGGCGCCCTCATCCGCAACGACCACCGCAAGTTCGTCTGCCGCGACCAGCCGCTGCGGGTCGAGTCGACGTCCACGGCCTGGACCTCCGGGTACGAGGCCGGCCAGGAGATCGTCGTCCCGCTGAAGAACGGCGAGGGCGGCTTCGTCGCCGACGAGCGCACGCTTGACGAGCTCGAGGGCGAGGGTCGCGTCGTGGTCCGCTATGTCGGCGACAACCCCAACGGCTCGTACCGCGACATCGCCGGCATCACCAACGTCCGCGGCAACGTCGTGGGCCTCATGCCCCACCCCGAGCACGCGGTCGAGGAGCTCACCGGCCCCACCACCGACGGTCTCGCGTTCTTCACCTCCGTGATCGAGGGGATGGTGCGAGCGTGACGATCGACACCGGAACGGCGAGGCGCCGAGTGAGGGACGAACGAGGAGACCGAGCGTGACCATCGACACCGTCGAGTACGCCGCCAAGACGCCCGACGAGGCCCAGCCCTTCGCCGAGCTGGGGCTCAAGTCCGACGAGTACGCCAGCATCCGCGACATCCTCGGCCGCCGTCCCACCAACGCCGAGCTCGCCATGTACAGCGTGATGTGGTCCGAGCACTGCTCCTACAAGAGCTCGAAGGTCCACCTCCGCCAGTTCGGCGAGAAGGCCCCGCACAGCGACGCCCTGCTCGTCGGCATCGGTGAGAACGCCGGGGTCGTCGACGTCGGGCACGGGTACGCCGTCACGTTCAAGGTCGAGTCGCACAACCACCCGTCCTACGTCGAGCCCTACCAGGGCGCGGCCACCGGCGTGGGTGGCATCGTCCGCGACATCCTCGCCATGGGCGCCCGGCCGGTGGCGGTCATGGACCCGCTGCGGTTCGGACCCCTCGACGCCGCCGACACCCAGCGGGTGCTGCCAGGCGTGGTCGCCGGCATCGGCGGCTACGGCAACTGTCTCGGCCTGCCCAACATCGGTGGCGAGGTCGTCTTCGACCCCAGCTATGCCGCCAACCCGCTGGTCAACGCGTTGTGCGTGGGCGTCATGCGGCACGACGACATCCACCTCGCCAACGCCTCGGGCGTGGGCAACAAGGTGGTCCTGTTCGGTGCCCGCACCGGCGGCGACGGCATCGGCGGCGCCTCGATCCTGGCATCCGAGACGTTCGACGACACGAAGCCGAGCAAGCGCCCTGCCGTCCAGGTCGGCGACCCGTTCATGGAGAAGGTGCTCATCGAGTGCTGCCTCGAGCTGTTCGCGGCTCGGGTGGTCGAGGGCATCCAGGATCTCGGCGCCGCCGGCATCTCGTGCGCCACGTCCGAGCTGGCCAGCAACGGCGACGGCGGCATGTACGTCCAGCTCGAGAACGTCCTGCTGCGCGACCCCAGCCTCACGCCCGGCGAGATCCTCATGTCGGAGTCGCAGGAGCGGATGATGGGCGTCGTCCGTCCGGAGAACCTCGACGCGTTCCTGGCGATCACCGCGAAGTGGGACGTCGAGACCTCCGTCATCGGCGAGGTCACCGGTACCGGCCGGCTGATCATCGACTGGCACGGCGAGACCATCGTCGACGTCGACCCGCGCACCGTCGCCCACGAGGGTCCGGTCTACGAGCGCCCCTACGCCCGCCCGGCCTGGCAGGACGAGCTCCAGGCGGCCACGCCGGCCGCGCTGGCCCGCCCGGCCACCGGCGACGAACTGCGCTCGACCCTGCTCCAGCTCACCGCCTCGCCCAACCTCTGCTCCAAGGCGTGGGTCACCGACCAGTACGACCGCTACGTGCTCGGCAATACCGTGCTGGCCCAGCCCGAGGACGCCGGTGTGATCCGCATCGACAACGAGACCGGGCTGGGTGTCGCGGTGTCCACGGACGCCAACGGCCGCTACACCAAGCTCGACCCGTACACCGGCGCCCAGCTGGCGTTGGCCGAGGCCTACCGCAACGTCGCCACCACCGGCGCCCGCCCGCTGGCGGTGTCCGACTGCCTCAACTTCGGCTCACCCGAGGACCCCGACGTCATGTGGCAGTTCGCCGAGGCGGTTCGTGGCCTGGCCGACGCCTGCCAGACCCTCGGCACTCCGGTCACCGGCGGCAACGTCTCGCTCTACAACCAGACCGGCGACGCCGCGATCCTGCCCACGCCCGTGGTCGGGGTGCTCGGCGTGCTCGACGACGTCGCGCGGCGCACACCGCACGGCTTCCGCACGCCTGGCCAGGTCGTCTACCTGCTCGGCGAGACGCGCGACGAGTTCGGCGGGTCCGAGTGGGCCCACGTCGTCCACGGCCACCTCGGTGGGCTGCCGCCTGCGGTCGACCTCGACGCCGAGCGCGAGCTGGCCGAGATCCTGGTCAACGCCTCGCGCGACGGCCTGATCGACGCGGCTCACGACCTCTCCGAGGGCGGGCTCGCCCAGGCACTGGTCGAGTCGGTGCTGCGTCACGGCGTCGGAGCCCGGGTGTGGGTGCCCGACGGTATCGACCCGTTCGTGTTCCTGTTCTCCGAGTCGCAGGCGCGCGCGATCGTGGCGGTGCCCCGCTCGGAAGAGGTGCGCTTCACCGACATGTGCGGCGCGCGGCGGGTGCCCCACCAGCGCATCGGCGTGGTCGACGAGGGCTCGGCCGGGCTGGACGTCCAGGGGAAGTTCACCATCGGCCTCGACGAGCTGCGCGCCGCCCACGAGGGGACGCTGCCGGCGATCTTCGAAGCGTGATCCCGGTGATCGTTGGAGGATTCCGGCTGCCCTGGCGACCACTCGGCGCCAACGATCACGGGCGCGTGGCGTGAGGCGCATCGATCCGGCGAAGGTATGGGCGGCCTACGCCGACGGTCACGCGGCGCTGCGCGACTGGCTGGCCGGCCTGCCCGCAGCCGCGTGGAGCCGGCCCACGGTGCTGCCCGGGTGGAACGTGGCCGACCTTGCGGCCCACCTGAGCCTCACTGCCGACGCGCTCGCCGCCCTGGGCCCGGCCGGCCGCGACGCCCGGCCGATGACGCTCGGCACATACCTGAGTCAGTACGAAGCCTCGGCCGAGGCCATCGACGAGCTGACGAGGTCGGCCGCGGGCGGCTCGGCGCGTACCCCGGCCGACGTCCTGGCGGCACTCGACGACCGGATGCGCGCGGCCGCCGAGGTGATCGCGACGATGCCCGGCGACCGGGTGGTCCAGGCCAGGCGGGGGCCGATCCAGGTGGGCGAGTTCCTGCGCAGCCGGGCCATCGAGATCGCCGTCCACGCGGACGACCTCGCCCGCTCGGTGCCCGACGTCGCCCCGCCCGCCGTGCCGCGGGGTACCACGCAGGTGGCGGTGCGCGCGCTGCTCGACGTGCTCGCCGAACGCTCGCCCGGTCGCAGCGTCGAGGTGCGGGTGCCGCCGTTCGCCGCGGTGCAGTGCATCGAGGGCCCCCGCCACACCCGCGGCACGCCGCCCAATGTCGTCGAGACCGACGCCACCACCTGGCTGCGCCTCGCGAGCGGACGGATGACCTGGGACGACGCGGTTCGGGCCGGTGCGGTGGCGGCCAGCGGCGAGCGGGCCGACCTCACCGCGCAGCTGCCGGTGCTCTGACCGGCGCGCGCTCGTCCGGTGTTCGGCTCGGCTAGCGGGACGGCGTGGCGGTGAGGGTGGTGCTGGCGTCGGCCGTGACCAGGCGCACCTCGTCGATGGCGTAGACGCCGAGGTCGAGGGTCGTTCCGGTGCTGCACGTCGAGTCGTCGACCACGCACGTGCCCACCACGGACGTGTTCCCACCGGCGTCGACCACCACGTCGTACTCGCCCGCGACCGGGGCGTCGCGCACCAGCACGAACAACCAGGACGGTTCGCCCTCGTAGAAGAACACGGTGCCGGCCGAGTCGCCGCCGGGATCGCGAAGATCGGCGGCGGCGAAGTAGTGCCCGTCGGCGACGTCGAGCGTGTCGCGGTAGGCGGCCGCGAGCTCGCGGTCGGGCTCGGTGGCCTGCCACACGGCGCCGGCAGCGGCCAGGCCGACCACTCCGGCGGCCGCGGCGACCAGGAGCGGCCGGGTGAACCTCCGGCGTCGCGACGTCAGCGGGACCGGCGCCTCGTTCTCGCGGGGGAGCGCGGCGATCCGTTCGAGAACGGCGCTCTCGAACCCGGCCGGCGGTTCGTGGGTGCGGGCGATCAGCAGGACCTCGTCGGCGATCTGGGTCAGCTCCTCGAGCTCTCGGCGGCAGGACTCGCACCCGCCGAGATGGCTCAGCACCCGAGCCCGATCGGGGCCGCTGGCAGCGCCGGTGGCGACCTCGGCGAGCGACTCGGCCAGGTCGGCGCACCTCGTCGGTTCATCCATGGCTCACCTCCAGCTTCTGGCGCAGCCGGGCCAGCCCGGTCCGGATCCGGGTCTTCGCGGTGCCCAGCGGGATGTCCTGGCGTTCACTGATCTCCTGCGCGGTGAGCCCGAAATGCACCGATAGCACCACGGCCACCGCCTGTTCGTGCGGAATCGACCGAAGCGCCGCGGTGACCCGGTCGCTGTCGGCGAGCCGGTCGCCCACGTCGCGCCCGGCGACGAGCATGTCGGCGATCGCCTCCGGATCGATGGGCAACTCCCGCCGGACCCGGAGCACATCGATGGCGGCATTGCGGGCGATCGTCAGCAGCCACGTCGAGGCCCGTCCGCGCCGGGCGTCATAGCTGCCGGCGTGGCGCCAAGCTCGGACGAAGGCGTCCTGGGCCACCTCCTCGGCCAGCGCGGGAACGCCCACGACGGTGAGCGCGAGACCGTACACCCGCGCTTGGTGACGTCGGACGAAGGTGGCGGCCGCGTCGGTGTCGTCAGCCGCCATCCCGGCGAGCAGCGCCTCGTCCGAGACTCCCATGCCTGTATCTACGGATCGCCGTGCCGGATCGATTGCGTCGTACCCCCATCCATGTCCGCGCCTGCCACGTACTTCCTACCGGACGACCTCAGTCCGGCAGGTACACCGTGGTCTCCCGTGGCACCTCGGGTGTCGCGGGACCACCGTCGATCGGAGAGACGATGCGCAGATTACTGGTCCTTCCCACGCTCGCGCTGGCACTCGTGCTGGCCGCGTGTGGCGGCGACGACGACACGGCCACGGGCGGCAGCACGGAAGGCTCGGACGGCATGACCCTGTCCATCTCCTCGCCCGACGACGGCGCCGAGGTGGACGTCCCCTTCACGGTGGAGTTCGACTCCAGCGTCCCGCTCGGGCCGACCGACTCCGGTGAGCACCACGTCCACGTCTTCTTCGACGGCGACGACTCGGAGTACCAGGTGGTCGAGGGCGACAGCGTCGAGATCACCGACCTGCCCGAGGGCGAGCACGTCGTCAACGCCTCGCTGCGCAACGCCGATCACTCGGCGGCCGGCGTCGAGACCGAGATCACCGTGACCGTCGGCCAGGGCGGCGGCGGTGCGACGGAGTCGGACACCGGTGGACTCGACTACTGATCGACCGGGAGACGACCGGTCGCGCCGGCCGGCAGCGGACGCTCCGGCAGGCGGCGCAGTGGCCACGCTCGAGCGCAACAACCGGCGGACCCGGTGGTACCACGCGGGCGTGTACGTCACCGTCCTGGTGCTGCTGGCCACCGGGTGGTGGCTGTTGCTGGGACAGGAAGGACGCCCCAGCGTGCTGGCGAAGGTGTCCGGGGTGTCCGATGCGCAGCTGCACACCTACGTGGGCTGGGTGTTCGCGGGGTGGGCGGTCCTCGGCGTCGCGCTCGGGTGGCGGGCGGCCCGGACGCTGGTGCAGGATTCGGTCCGCTTTCGCCGCGGCGACGCCTCGTGGTTCGCGCGGTGGCCCGCTTCGCTGGTGGCGGGGCGGTTCGGGCGGCACGAAGGCCACTTCGACCCGGGCCAGCGGGTCGCCGACCTCGTGATGGTCGCGCTGCTGGTGGTGCTCATCGGCTCCGGGATCGGTCTGGTGCTGGTCAGTGGTGGGCCGGCGTTCGTCTGGTTCAACCGGCTGCACCGCTGGTCGACGTACCTGTTCACGCCGGTGCTCCTGGGTCACATCGCCATCGCGGCGGGCATCCTGCCCGGCTACCGGGGGGTGTGGCGGGCGATGCACCTCGGCGGCCGGTTACGCCGGGAGGACGCCCAGCGGGTCTGGCCGGGCTGGACCGATCGGCAGCCGGGCGACGAGGAGGACCCGCCACGGACGTGACGTCATCTGACCGCGCCGCACGACAATTCGGAGGAACGGTCGCCTCGACACGACGAACGGTCGGGTACGGCGGGGTGTGACCGAACATGCTGGCACTCCCACAGTCAAGGAGTGTCATGTCGAGTTCCGCCACGTCCGTGACCGTTACCAGTCCGAGCGCCTCCCGCCCGGCCGCGTGGTGGGCTGTCGTCTCGCTGGGGCTCGGCATCTTCACGCTCGTGACGAGCGAGTTCCTGCCCGCCAGCCTGCTCTCGCCGATGGCCGAGCACCTCGGGGTGAGCGAGGGCGTGGCCGGTCAGCTGGTCACCGCGACCGCCGTAGCCGGTATTGTCGCGGGTCCGGTGATCGTCGCGCTCCTTCCGCCGATCGACAGGCGCTGGGTGATGCTGGCGCTCACCGCCTTGTCGATCGCGTCGAACGTGGTGGTCGCCGTCGCGCCGAGTCTCGCGGTGATGCTGGTCGGCCGGGCGCTGCTGGGCATCTCGCTCTCCGGCTTCTGGGCGCTCTCGCTCGCCGTGGTGGCACAGCTGGTTCCCACGGAGCGGCTCGGTCGAGCCATGATGATCGTGAACACCGGGGTCTCCCTCGCCACGGTCGCCGCCGTGCCGCTCGGCGCGTACATCGGTGAGCAGCTCGGCTGGAAGGTCGCCTTCGTCGGTGCGGCGGTGGCGGGCGGATTGACGCTGGTCCTGCAGTTCGCGGCGCTGCCGCGCGTCGAGGCGAGCGAGCGCTCTGGGCTCCGCCCGCTCATCGACACGTTGCTCACGCCGGTCATCGGTGTCGGCTTCATCGCCCTCGCCCTGATGGTCACCGGACATTTCGCCGCGTTCACCTATGTTCGCCCGATGCTCGACCGAATCGACGGGCTCCGTCCCGGGACGCTGGCGCTGGTGCTGGCCGCGTTCGGGGTGGCGACCTTCGCCGGCAACCTGCTCGCCGGCTTCCTCGCTGACCGGCGGCTGAGGGTGCTGCTGGTCGCGATGCCGCTGGTGATCGCCGTGACGACCACAGTGCTCGCGCTGGCCGATGGAAGCTTGGGCATCGCTCTCGCCGCGGTCGTGGCGTGGGGTGTGGGCTTCGGCGGGGTGCCGACCATGGTGCAGACCTGGCTCGCGCGCGTGGCGCCCGAGCGACTGGAGAGTGCGGGCGGCCTCACCGTGTCGACCTTCCAGATCTCGATCGCCCTGGGTGCCGCGATCGGTGGCATCGTCGTCGACGCGATCGACGTTCGGGCCACGTTCGTCATGGCCGGTGTGGCGGCGCTGATCGGATCGATGATCTTCTCGCGGGTGCGCACCAGCTGACGGTGCGGCACGTCGCTCCGGGCAGGGTCAGGCCGAGGCGCGCGCGACGGCGGTCTCCACCTCGGGGGGCGGCTCGGCGGCATCGCTGGAGCGTCGGGTCATCGCCCGCCGCCAGTCCGTCGGGGCGGTGCCGTTGTGCCGGTGGAAGGCCCGGCGGAAGCCCTCGTCGGACACGTAGCCGAGGGTGAAGGCGATCTGGCTCACCGGCCAGCCGGCCAGCAGCAGCTCCTCGGCCCGGCGCATCCGGACTCTCGTCAGATAGCGTGCCGGCGACTCGCCGACGATGGTGCGGAAGCGCTCCGCGAAGTGCGAGCGCGACGTGCTGGCGATGCGGGCCAGGGACGCCACGGTCCACGGCGAACCCGGGGCCGAGTGGATCGCCTCGAGCGCACGCGCGAGATGGGGATCGCGGAGCTGCGCCAGCCAGGCGTCGGCGCTGCCGCACCCGCTCTCGAGCCAGGAGCGCAGCGTGGCCGAGACGATGAGATCGATCAGCCGGGCGAACACCGCCGAGCTGCCTGGCCGCACGTCGGCGATCTCGGCGTCCACCAACCCGAGCAGCCCGCCGTAGGCCGGATCATCGGCTCGGAAGCCGCAGCTGAAGAGCACGGCCGGCATCAGCTCGGTGACTCGCTCGAACGCCGCGGCGTCGAGGGTCAGCACGCCGGTGACGAGCCGCGCGAGGCGGTGTGGCCCAGCCTGCACGCGATGGTCGCCACCGCGGGGCAGCAGGATGAAGTCGCCGGCTTGCAGCGACAGGTGCTCGGCACCGCCGCACAGGCGTATCCCCGTGGCAGGGGTGCCGGTCGACCGCACGGTGGGCGAACCGGCGGTCACGTACACGAAGCGCGTCCCGTCGCCGCCCACCCACTGCGTGTGGCCGGGCATGATCCGCAGCTGCCGTACCGCGGTGGTCGACCAGCGCATGCTCGCGAGCAGCTCGTCGACCGCCGCGGCCGGTCGCCGCGTAGCCGCGGACGACGAAGCCCTCGATGTCGACGTGACACGCATGCACGGGTCAAGGCGACCCGCCTAGGAATCATTCCCCAGGGTGAACGTGCCGCGCCCCACGATCACCGCATGGCCGCCCACTCGTACCTCGGTGACTTCGTCGCCCTCGGCGGTGACCTGGGCGAACAGGGTCGAGGGGCGGCCCACCTGCGCACCCTGGGCGATCGTGAGGATCTCGCCGGAGCCGATGCGGCCGTGCCGGACCAGGTGAAGCGCCAACGGCCCGGCCGCCGACCCGCAGGCCGGATCCTCGGGGACGTAGTCGAACGGCGAGAACATCCGGCTCGTGTAGGACGTCCCGGAGCCGGCCGCCACGTTGATCCGGATCGGGCGGCCGCACAAGCGACCCAGGGCCGCGAAGTCCGGCTGGATCGCCACGACCTCGGCCGGAGAGTCGAGCACGAGGAACAGGTGGGCGATGCCGTTGTCGTAGACCTCGACCGGGACGGACGGCGAACCCACCCGGAGCAGGGTGCAGAGCTCCTCGACCTGCAGCCACGCCGTGTGCGAGGGCAGCGGCTGGGACATCCAGCCGAAGATCCGCCCGTCGTCGTCGATCCGCACGTCGATCGGGATGGTGCCGCGGCCCGTCTCGATCGTGACGGTGACGGCGCCGGAGTCGCCCCCGAGGCGGTCGACGGCGAGCAGACCGGCCGTGCCGAGGGTGGGGTGGCCGGCGAACTCCAGCTCTGTCACCGAGCTGAAGTACCGGGCCCGGACGTCACCGCCGTCGCGCGGGGGCAGCACGAACACGGTCTCGGAGAGGTTGAGCTCGCGGGCCAGTGGCTGGAGGTCGGCCTCGTCCATCGCGTCCGCCGCGGTGAACACGGCGAGCTGGTTGCCGGCCAGCGGGCGGTCGGTGAACACGTCGAGCAGGACGTACGGGTGGGTCGGCATGGCCTGAAGGCTATCGCCGTGATCACTCCGGGAGGCAGGCCCGCGGACCGGATCGTCGGGGGTTCCGACCGGGAAAACCTCTGGCGAGGCGTGCCCTCACGGACGACCATGACACGTATGAGCGACCAACCCGCGCGATGGACCCAGGCGACCGTCTACCCCGACATGTGGGCTGACCCGGACGACGACCCGCGTGACAGCGAGGGAGCCAGTCCGGACGGCGAGCTCGCGACCCTGCAGGACTTCCTGACGAACTACCGCATGACCCTGCGGATGAAGTGCGAGGGCCTCGATGCGGAGCAGCTGGCCCGCCGGTCGGTGCCGCCGTCGACGATGTCGCTGCTCGGACTGCTTCGGCACCTCGCCGAGGTGGAACGGGACTGGCACAACTGGATCGGCGACGGCGACCCGCTGCCGACCCTGTACGGCGGGCCGGACGGCGACTTCGACGGCGCGGTCGCCGAGCAGGCCGAGGTCGACGCCGCGTACGTCGCTCTGGAGCGCGAGCAGGCCGCGACCGACGCCGCGCTGGCCGAGCACCCGGATCTGGGCGAGCATCTGGCGAAGGACGGGATCGCGGTCCGAAAGCTCATGGTGCACCGGATCGAGGAGTACGCCCGTCACTGCGGGCACGCCGACCTGTTGCGCGAGTGCATCGACGGACGAGTGGGCCAGTGACGACGGATCAGCGCCAGCCATGCTCGTCGACGCCGCCGGGGACGTCGGCGCGCGGGTCGTACGGCGTGCGGGTGAAGTGGAACGACGCGAGGTCGAGGTGGCTGACCGAGCCGTCCTCGTGGCGGACCACCCGCAGCGGCTCGCCCGCGTAGTAGCCGTCGAGCCCGACCCAGTCGCCGTCGTCGGCCGGGCGGAACCTCGACGCCCGCCCACCGTTCCCCTTCGGCCCCAGCCGCAGCCAGCCGTCGGCCTTGGCCACCAGCTCGAACGCCGACGGACCCCAATACCAGGGCCCGACCAGCTCGAACAGCTCGCCGCCCACCGTCGTGGCGTGCCAGGGCGAGGGCGTCACGGGCTCGTGCTCGGCGAGGTCGGTCATCAGCCCGGGGGCGAACGTCGACGAGAGGCCCGCGGTCGAGTTGGTGAACGCCACGAGCCCGTCGCCGGTCTCGACGTCGACCCGCAGCAGCGCCAGGAAGCCCGGCATCGAGCCGCCGTGCCCGACGAACCGGCGACCGCCGACGTTCCACACCTGGACGCCCAGGCCGTGGGCGCCGGTCCAGGGGGCGCCGGGGGTGTCGTCGACGACCAGGGGCTCCCGCATCTCGGCCAGGGTGTCGGACGAGATGACGTGGTCGGCGTGGCCGGCGAGCAGCGCCGCCCAGCGCGCGAGGTCGTCGACCGTGGACCACAGCTGGCCGGCCGGCGCCATGGCTCCGGCGTCGTGCTCGGGTTCGGGCAGGACCACGTCGGCGAACGGGTGCACCGCGAAACCGGCCGCGTGCGGAGCCTCCGGCCGGGTGGTCGTCCTCCGCATGCCCAGCGGTTCGAGCAGCTCGGTGCGGACGACGTCGAACCACGACGCACCACGGAGCCGTGCGACCAGCTCGCCGAGCACGCCGAAGCCGACGTTGGAGTAGTGGAACCGGCGTCCCGGACGGTGCCGCAGCGCAGGTCCGCTGGCCACGAGGTCGTGCCAGTCGCCACCCGCGGTGCGCTCCCACCACGGCCCGTCGGTCTCGGCCTGCAGCCCGGCGGCATGGGAGAGCAGCTGCGCGATGGTCGCGCCGCCCGCGGAGGTGCCCGGGAGATGGCGGTCCAGCGGATCGTTCAGGTCGAGGAGCCCTTCGTCGCGCAGGCGCATCACAGCCACGGCCACGAACGTCTTGGTGATCGATCCGATGCGGTATTGGGTGTCCGTGTCGGGAGGCGTGCCGTCGGCGCGGGCGTCCGTCGTCCCGCGGGCGTCGGTCCAGACGAGGGACCCGTCGCGCACCAGCCCGGCCGCGAGCGAAGGCAGTCGGCTCGTGGCCTGCTCCGTCGCGAGTCGGCTGGTCAGCAGGGCGGCGGTCGTGGGCTTGATCACTGGTGGCTCCGCGGGGTGATGGCGACAAAGCCATCAGCCTAGGTGCGTGCCGGCCCGGATTCGCGAAGGGGATTGACGCACCGTGCCCCGGGCGACAGCCTGTCCCGGAAGCGGCCAGAGCGTGTCAAACCGCCGACACGTCACGCCGCGCGTCGAGCCCGGGAGGCCTTCGATGAGTTCGTACTTGCCCGCGACCGGTAGTTCCATCCTGTGGTGGCTCGTCGCCGCCATCGTCGTCCTGGTGGTCGGGGGCGCGCTCTACGCGGTGTCCCGCCGTCGCGCCGGATCGGCAGGATCGGGCGGACCGGAGTCGGGCGAGCCTCCCGTACCGCCGGCCTGATCGGGCGGCATCGCTGCCTCCGTCGACAATTCGTCCTACAGCGTCGACCCGATGTTCACCACCCGTGACTAGGGTCAGCGCCGTAATGCCCCCGCACCCCGGAGGTTTTCATGCGCCTGACCAGGCGTTTTGCGCGTCCCCTTGCTGCTGCCGCGGCGCTCGGCCTGGCCGGAGCCGGGCTGGCGGGCGGTCCGGCCGGCGCCGCCGACGGCGACCCGTTCGTCAGTGAGATCCACTACGACAACGCCGGCGCCGACTCCGGTGAGGCGATCGAGATCGAGGCGCCCGCGGGCGCCGACCTCACCGGCTGGCAGGTCGTCCTCTACAACGGCAACGGCGGGGGCACGTACGGCACCACCACGCTGTCCGGCGTGGTGCCCGACTCCGGGGTGGTCGTCCAGCAGTACCCGGTCGACGGCCTCCAGAACGGCTCGCCCGACGGCATCGCCCTGGTCGACGCTGGCGGCGAGGTCGTCGAGTTCCTGTCCTACGAGGGCGCGCTGACGGCCACCAACGGCCCGGCCGCGGGCACGACGAGCACCGACATCGGCGTCTCCGAGGCGAACACGACGCCGGCCGGTCAGTCATTGCAGAAGGTCGACGGCGCGTGGGCCGCTCCGGCCACGGCCACCTTCGGGGCGCGCAACGGCGGCGGAGGCCCCGGTGGTCCGGGCGAGCCCGGCGAGGACACCCACACGATCGCCCAGATCCAGGGCGACGCCGCGGCTTCCCCGCTGGCGGGCACCACCGTCACCACCACCGGCGTCGTCACCGCGGCCTATCCCACCGGCGGCTTCAACGGCTACTACCTTCAGACCGAGGGCACCGGTGGCGACCCCGACCTCGACCAGCGCACCGCCTCCGACGCGGTCTTCGTCTTCTCCGCCGCCACCGTCGGCCAGGTCGCCGTGGGCGATCACGTGCAGGTCATCGGCGTGGTCAAGGAGTTCAACGGGCTGACCGAGATCGAGGTTGCGGCCGGCGGGGCGGTCGTGCTCGACGAGCCGGCCGAGGCGGTCAAGCCCGTGCCGTTCGCCCTGCCCCGCGACGAGCAGCGCCGCGAGGTGTTCGAGGGCATGCTGGTCGCGCCGTCCGAGGGCTACGCCGTCTCCGACACCTTCGGTCTCGGCGGCTGGGGCACAAGTGCGTTCGGCTCGATCGGGCTCGGCCTCGGTGGGCCGCTGGTCCAGGAGACCGACGTGGCCGAGCCGGGAACCCCCGAGTACGACGCCGCCGTGGCCGACAACGCCACCCGCGCCGTCACCCTGGACGACGGCCAGTCCGCCCGCACGCCCACCAGCGCGCAGGTGCCGTACCTCAGCGCCGGCACCCCGGTGCGCACCGGCGCCACGCTGACCTTCGTCGACGGCGTGATCTTCGACTACCGGTTCCAGTGGAACTTCCAGCCCACCCACCCGGTCAACGGCGCCGCCTCGGACGTGGTCACCTTCGAGGGTGGCAACACCCGCGGCGCCAACCAGGCCCCGCGCGAGGTCGGCGGCGACGTCAAGCTCGCCACGTTCAACGTCCTCAACTACTTCACCACGCTCGGGGTTGACCTGCCTGGTTGCACGGCCTTCACCGATCGCGAGGGCAACCCGATCAGCGTCAGCGGCGGGTGCGACGCCCGCGGCGCGTGGGACGCCGAGAACCTCGCCCGCCAGCAGGGCAAGATCGTCGCGGCCATCAACGGCCTCGGCGCCGACGTCGTCTCGCTCGAGGAGATCGAGAACTCCGCGAAGTTCGGCACGGACCGCGACGCCGCACTGGCTTCGCTGGTCGAGGCGCTCAACGCCGCCGCCGGAGCCGGCACCTGGGCCTTCGCGCCCTCGCCGGCGACGCTGCCGGCGCTCGACGAGGAAGACGTCATCCGCACGGCGTTCATCTACAAGCCCGCCACCGTGGAACTCACCGGCGAGTCGGTGGTGCTGACCGACAGCCCCGCCTTCGCCAACGCCCGCGAGCCGCTGGCCCAGCAGTTCACCGCTGTCGACAGTGGCTACTCCTTCATCGCCGTCGCCAACCACTTCAAGTCCAAGGGCGGCGAGTGCGGCGACCCCGCGCCCCCGGAGGGTTGCTTCGACGCCGACCGGGTCGCCCAGGCAGAGGCGGTCCTCGCCTTCGCCGCGACCCTGACCGCCGACACCGGCACCGACGACGTCTTCCTGCTGGGCGACTTCAACGCCTACGGCCAGGAAGCTCCGATGCAGGTGTTCTACGACGCCGGCTACACCAGCATCGACCGCGAGATGGCGCAGGAGTCCACCTACGTCTTCGACGGCAAGGTCGGCTCGCTCGACCACGTCCTGGCCAGCCCGTCGATCACCGCGGCGAACCGCGTCACTGGTGCCGACGTGTGGGGCATCAACTCTGTCGAGTCGGTACTCAACGAGTACTCCCGGTACAACTACTTCGCCAGCGAGCTGTTCGAGGCGGACGTGCCGTTCCGCTCGAGCGACCACGACCCGATCCTCGTCGGCATCGACGCAGGTCAGTCCGGTCCCGGCCCGGTGGAGATCGACGTGCTCGGGACGAACGACTTCCACGGCCGGCTGCAGGCCGACGGCCAGGCCGCCGGGGCCGCGGTGTTGGCCGGGGCCGTCGACCAGCTGCGCGCCGAGAACCCCAACACCGTGTTCGCGGCGGCTGGCGACCTGATCGGCGCCTCGACGTTCACCTCGTTCATCCAGCAGGACAACCCCACGATCGACGCGCTGAACGAGGCCGGACTCGACGTCAGCGCCGTGGGCAACCACGAGTTCGACCAGGGCTACACCGACCTCATGGACCGCGTGGTGCCCCGGGCGAGCTGGGAGTACATCGGGGCCAACGTCAAGGTCAAGGACGAGCACGCGGGCGACTTCGACGAACTGGCCGAGTCGTGGATCACCGAGGTCGGCGGCGTCCAGATCGGGTTCGTCGGTGCCGTCACCGAGCACCTGCCCGAGCTCGTCACGCCCTCGGGCATCGCCATGCTCGACGTGCTCGACCCGATCACCGAGGCCAATCGGGTGGCCGACGAGATGAAGGCCAGCGGCGCCGCCGACATCGTCGTCCTCCTCGTCCACGAAGGCGCGACCACCACCGCGATCGACTCCGCCACCGACCCGAACAGCGACTTCGGCAAGATTGTCAACGGCGCGAGCGACACCATCGACGCGATCATCTCCGGCCACACCCACCTGGCCTACGACCACCGCATCCCGGTCGAGGGCTGGGCCGGGCGCCCGGTCACCGAGCGTCCGGTGGTGAGCGCCGGTCAGTACGGCTACAACCTCAACCAGATCTCGTTCACCTACGACCCGCAGGCCGCCCAGGTCACCGGTGTCGAGTCCGAGATCGTGCCGCTGGCCACCCAGGACGCCTCGGGTGCCTGGCTGCCGAACTTCCCGGCCGACCCGGAGGTCACCCAGATCGTCGCCGACGCCGTCAAGGTCGCTGACGAGCTGGGTGCGGAGAAGCTGGGTGACATCGACGCCGACGTCAACCGTGCTCGGCAGAGCAACGGCTCGGAGAACCGTGGCGGCGAGTCCACGCTGGGCAACCTCGTGGCCGACGTCCAGTTGTGGGCGGCGCAGCGCACCGACCCCGACGCCCAGATCGCCTTCATGAACCCCGGCGGCCTGCGCGCCAACCTGGCCTACGCCTCGAGCGGGGCGGCCTGGGACGCCGACGGCAACGTCGCCTACGCCGAGGCCGCGGCCGTGCAGCCCTTCGCCAACACGCTGGTGACGTTGACCCTGACCGGCGACCAGCTCGAGCAGGTGCTCGACCAGCAGTGGCAGCCGGCGGGCGCCAGCCGGCCGTTCCTCAAGCTGGGCGTGTCGGACTCGTTCACCTACACCTACGACCCGACGGCCGCCGCGGGCGAGCGCATCACCTCGATGACCCTCGACGGCGAGCCGGTCGACCCTGCGGGCGAGTACCGCGTGGTGGTCAACTCCTTCCTGGCCTCCGGCGGCGACAATTTCACCACTCTGAACGAGGGCACCGGGAAGCGCGACACCGGACAGATCGACCTCGAGGCGTTCGTCGACTACATGGGCGAGTTCACGCCGGTGGCGCCGGACCTCGGCCAGCGCGCGGTCGGCGTCAGCCCGGTGTCCGAGCAGCCCGAGGACGGCTACCTGCCCGGTGACGACGTCTCGCTGAACCTTTCATCGCTGGTGTTCAGCGCCGGTGAGCCGAAGGACGGCACGGTGGCTGTGACGCTGGCGGGTCAGCCGGTGGGCGAGTTCGCCGTCGACCCGGCGATCGTCGACACCACCGACGAGGCCGGCCGGGCGGCCGTGGCGTTCACCGTCCCCGAGGGCATCGCGGCCGGCGAGCAGCCGCTCGTGGTCACCGGTGCCACCACCGGCACCACCGTGACCCTCCCGATCACGATCGGCGAGGACCAGCCGCAGGGACCCAGCTGCCACGACCTCCCGGCCACCATCGTGGGTGGTGACGGCGCGGACGTGCTGACCGGCACCAAGGGCGTCGACGTCATAGCCGGTCTCGGCGGCAACGACGTGATCCTCGGCCTGGGCGGCGACGACGTCATCTGCGGTGGCGACGGCAACGACGTCGTCGCCGGGGGCGCCGGCGCCGATCTGCTCGACGGTGAGGCGGGCGACGACGTCCTGACCGGCGGGCCAGGCGACGACACGATCATCGGCGGGCCGGGCCGCGACCTGATCCTGGCCGGCTCGGGACGCGACGCGGTCAGCCAGGACTGACCTGCGCCCTCGCGGGCGATCGACGGCGGGCCGGTGTCGCGCAGGTGACGCCGGGCCCGCCGTTCGTCCTCATGGCGTGGGGCGACGCGGCGTCGTCACGACGTAGCAACACGGACGTGATCTGTGGCTGCGAGCGTTCCACGCTCGATATCTTCCCCGTTGCGGGCCAGAATCCATCTCTCGTCCATCCATCGGCGCTCCACCGCGCCGAACCACAGATCGGGGACAACGAGTTCGTGATCGAGACCACACGTCACCGTGAGACCGGTGTCGCAGCGGCACCTGCCGACCAGCAGGCCGCTGCCCCTGCACGCCCTGGCAGCGAGAGCGGTGCCGCTCCTTCGGGCCGCCGTCCCACTCGGCGCCTGGTGATCGTCGTCCGCGCCGACCCGGTCATCTGTGGCCACGCGGGCGAGGCCCGCAACCTCGCCGAGGTGGCCCTGACCCGAGGGTTCGACGACGTCCGGCTGCTGACCTGGCCGCTGGACGCGCTCGAGGCGGCGGGCCTGCCGATGAAGCCGGTCGACGCGATCCTGCCGTACAGCGAGGGCATCACCGTCGAGCGCCCTGAGCCGGTGGGCGACTACCGCGTGCCCGACGGTCGCTGGACCCTCGGGCTGGCGAGTCGGCTGTTCGAGCTGTTCACCGACGGCGTGCCCACCACGTGCATGTCGATGTACCTCACCCCCCACACCAACGTGGTGGTCGAGGCGCTGCGTGGAGCCCAGATCGCCGGCTCGGGGCACGACGTCACCACCATCGCCGAGGCGGTCGGGTCCGACATCACCAATGTCGTGCGGACCAGCCTCGACGAGGGCCGGTTCGGAGCGGCGGCCTTCCTATTCGCCACCTACCTCGCCAACGACCGGTGCGTCGCGGTGTCGCATTACACCCGCGAGCTGATCATCGACTCGGCACGCCGGGTCGACGAGGCGTGCGGGACACAGTTCGCCGACGAGTGCGAGCGCCGCGTGACGGTCAGCTACCCGGCCGTCGACACCTCGGCCTACCTCGACCTCGACCCCGCCCGGGTCGAGGCCGCCCTGCGACGGCGTGGCCTCGAACGCGACGGCTACCTCCTCTTCCTCTCCCGGGTGACCCACGCCAAGGGCGTCGACGACCTGATCGCCGCCTTCCAGCGCGCCGCCGCCCGCTCGTTCGTGAAGCTCGTCATCGCCGGTAACGGGCCGGACCTCGCCCACGTCAAGGCGCTGGCCGCCGGCGACGACCGCATCGTGTTCCTCAGCGACGTGGGCGACGAGGAGAAGCCGTTGCTGATGAACGGCTGCGCCGCCTTCGTGCTCCCGAGCAAGCCGCGCCCGGAGTTCGTCGAGACCTTCGGGATCGCGCTGGTCGAGACGATGCTCGCCGGAGGAGGCCCGGTGATCACGACGAACACCGGTGGCATTCCCGAGTCGGTCGGGGGCACGGCCTTCGAGGTCGCCGCCGGCGACCCGTTCGGGCTGGCGGAGGTCATCGACCGGGTCGTGCTCGACATGAAACCGGAGGAACGTGCGGAGATCGCTCGGCGGGCCCGGCTGCATGCCATGGGGTTCGACCGCACGGAGGTGTTCGACCGCCTCTTCCAGGGCCTGGTCCCGGTCCCCGACCCGGTGGCCTCCTGATCGGCGGCGATGTCGGCGCCGGCCGGTGACGCTTCGCCTCACCGGCCGGCGACCTGAGATTGGAACGGGCGTCTACAGTGCTCGCATGAGCGATCTGAGCGGCGCCGTCGAGCGTGTCATGCCCTCTGTTCGGGCCGATCTCGAGCGTCTGGTTCGCATCCGCAGCGTTAGCGCCGATCCGGCCGCTGCCGGCGAGGTGCGGGCCAGCGCCGAGGCGGTGGCCGAGCTGGCCCGTGGAACCGGTGCGGCCTCGGCCGAGGTGCTCTCGGTCGAGGGCGGCGCGCCCGCGGTCGTCGCCCACTGGTCGGCTCCCGAGGGCATGCCCACCGTGCTGCTCTACGCCCACCACGACGTCCAGCCCACGGGCCCGGTCTCCGCCTGGGCGAGCGAGCCGTTTGCCCCCACCGAGCGCGACGGGCGCCTCTACGGGCGCGGTGCGGCCGACGACAAGGCCGGCGTGGCGGCGCATCTCGCGGCGTTGCGGGCCTTCGACGGCGCTCCTCCGGTCGGGGTCGTCCTCTTCGTCGAGGGCGAGGAGGAGACCGGCTCGCCGACGTTCACGTCCTTCCTCGCCACGTACCGCGACCGGCTCGCGGCCGACGTCATCGTGGTCGCCGACTCGATGAACTGGACGCTCGACACCCCCGCGCTCACCACCAGCCTGCGCGGCGGCATCGACTGCTACGTCGAGGTCGAGGTGCTCGACCACGCCGTCCACTCCGGGATGTTCGGCGGTCCGGTGATCGACGCGCTCACCTCGCTGTGCCGGCTGCTCGCCACGCTGCACGACGAGAAGGGCGACGTCGCAGTCGCCGGCCTGACCGTCGGCACCGCCTCCGACGTCGACTTCCCCGAGGAGCGCTTCCGCGCCGAATCCGGCCTGCTCGACGAGGTGCGGCTGTCGGGCACCGGCTCGCTTCCCGACCGGCTGTGGGCCCGTACGGCGGTGTCGGTCATCGGCATCGACGCACCCACGGTGGCCGACGCTGCGAACATCCTCGTCCACAAGGCCCGAGCCAAGGTGAGCATGCGGCTCGCCCCCCAGCAGGACGCCCGCGCCGCTCTCGACGCGCTGAGCGACCACCTGCGCGGCCATGCCGAGTTCGGCGCGCGGGTCACGGTGGTCGACGGCATGATCGGCGACGGATGCCAGCTCGACAGTTCCGCGCCGGCCTACGACGCCGCCCGGTCGGCCTTCGAGGAGGCGTTCGGGCGGCCGGTGGTCGAGATCGGCGTGGGCGGCTCCATCCCGTTCATCGCCGAGTTCGAGCAGACCTTCCCCGAGGCGACCGTGCTGGTCACCGGCGTCGAGGACCCGGACTCGCGGGCCCACGGCGTCGACGAGAGCCTTCACCTCGGTCAGTTCGCGACAGTGTGCCTCGCCGAGGCGTTGCTGCTCCGGCGGCTGGCCGACGCCGTGTCATGACCAGGTACGTCGCGCTGCTGCGTGGCATCAATGTCGGCAAGGCCAACCGCATCGCGATGGCCGACCTGCGGGCCTGGGTCGCCGACCTCGGGTTCGCCGATGTCGCCACGTACATCGCCAGCGGCAACGCGGTCTTCACCAGCGAGTCCGGCGACGACGACTCCGCCCTGGCCGCGGCGATCGAGCAGCGGATCGACGCCGAGACGGGCCTGTCCATCGCGGTGCTCGTGCGGTCCCACGCCGAACTCGCCGAGGCCGATGCGGGCAACCCGTACCCGGAGGCCGACCCCACCCGCGTGCTCGTGGGGTTCCTCGCCGCCGAGCCCGCCGCTGGCGCCGACATCGCGCTGTCGGACGTGGCCACCGGGGACGAGGAGGTCGCCGTGGTCGGCCGCGTCGTCTACCTGAACGTGCCCGGCGGCATCGGGCGCAGCAAGCTCGGCGAACAACTCGGCAAGCTCGTGGGCGTCACCGTGACCACGCGCAACCTCAGGACGGTGCGCAAGCTCGTCGAACTCTCCGCCTGACGGCATCACGCCTGCGACGTGCCGCGCACGGTCAGATGGTCGCGCTGGTCCCCGCCTCGGCGCGGAAGCCTGCGAACACCGGCTCGAGGGCCGCGAATGCCCCAGGTGGCGTGCCGGGGAGCTTCTGGCCGGCGTCGGCGACTCGACCCAGCACGCGTTCGGCCGCTGAATCGGCCTCGCGGAGTACCCGATCGAGATCCACGCCCACCAGCGCGCCATCGCGCTTGACCACGCGGCCGTCCACCAGCACCGTCCTGACGTCACTCGTCGTGGTCTGGAAGACGAGGGTTCCGTCGACGTCATGTCGCGGACGCTGCTCCGTGGTGGAGCCACCGACGATGATGACGTCGGCTCGCCTGCCAGGCGTGAGCGATCCGATCCGTTGCTCGAGGCCGAGCGCAGCAGCGGCGTTCACGGTGGTCCACTCGAGCGCCTCGCGGGCCGACGTGGTGACGATCTCGGGCATCTCCCCGCCGAGGTTCACCTGATGCGTGGCATCCCAGCGGGCGAAGCCCAGCCCGAACCGCATCTCGTGCCACAGATCGCCACTGTTGAGCGAGATGACGTCGGCGCTCAGAGTCGGCCTCCTGGTGTGCCGGCGACAGCGATCGAACACCGGTCGTCCCATGCCCATGTTGAGTTCGGTCTCGACTGAGATCGACACCTTGCCGTCGCTTCGCTCCAAGGCGGCCCACTCAGAATCGTCGAGCGTGTTGCAGTGCACGTGCACGATGTCGGGACCCAGCAGTCCGAGGGCGTCGAGCTCCATGACCCCGGCAGTGACGCTGCTGCCCCAGACACATCCCGTGTGGTTGACGATCAGCGCACCTCGTTCTCGAGCCGCCGCCAGCTCGTTCACGGTGTTCCGCCACGGTGTGCTGAAGGTCTCGGTCAAGGACACGCCGAGTGTGAGAAGGTCGTCTGCCGAAGAATCGGAAGGGAAGTACGTGTCGGCGATGCGGTGGAAGTCCCGGAGCCGATCGTCATGTTCCCCGAACCTGGTCGCCTGCGGAGCGCTCTCGAAGAAGCCGTAACCGAACACCGCGCGTATGCCGGCGTCGCGGAGGCCATTCACGGCGGCGTCCGCGTGATCGGGGGTGTTGTTGCAGTGGGAGAAGTCCAGCAGCGTGGTGACACCGGCATTCAATGCGTCGAGCGCGCCGAGGCGGTTGCCCAGCCGTACGTCTTCTGCGGTGTACGCGGGCGAGATCGCGAGCCGGATACCGAAGTAGTAGTCGGCCAACGTCCAGTCGGCACAGATTCCCCGCATCAGCGACTGCCAGGTGTGTCGATGCGTGTCGATCAGACCGGGCATCACGATCTGCCCTGCTGCATCGATGACCTCGGCGTCCTTGACCTCGATGGACGGGGCGATCGCGACGATCGCGCCGTCGTCGATCAAGACGTCACCGGTGGGCAGGTCGCCGGTGTCCGGATCCATGGTCACCACGTGTCCGCCACGGACGAGGATTCGCCGTACTGTCACCGAGATCGCCTCCAGCGCTTCCGAGTCCCGGCCGGGGCAAGCGCCGGAGTGATGAGCTCATGAGATCACCGTGTGCTCATCCCGTCATGGTCGAGATCGGTTGTGATGTGTCTGGGGCGCATCCGGGAGCTCCGTGGAGATCTACCGTGACGCGTGCACCGTCCTGCGGTGTCGCGGGACACCGATCGAAGCGAGGTACGGATATGACCGACCACAGCCGCCGTCGCCTACTGTCTCTTCTTCCAGCCGCTGTTCCCGTCGCGGGCCTCCTCGCGGTGGCCGCGCCGCTGCCGGCTTCCGCCTGGATCCTCGAGCCCGCCACCGCCAGCGTTCGCCGGTACCTGGATGCCCTGACCAGGCTGGACTTCGACGCCATGCTGGACGAGGTGGCCGAGGACGTCGTTGTGCTGCTGCCGCCCGCGCCGGAGGGACTGCCGCGCCGCATCGAAGGCAAGGCTAATCTCGCGGCCTTCCTGCCGCTCCTCGGCACCCTGTGGACGGAGATCGAGTTCTCCACCCCGGATGTGCGGGGCGAGCGAGATCGCGATCGGGTGGTTGCCGAATACACCGCTGTCGGCACCTTCACCAATGGTCAGCCGTACCACCAGACCTACGCCAACCTGTTCCGGGTGCACGACTGCAAGATCGTCGAGACCAAGGAGTTCTTCGATCCGATCGCGGTGCTGGCCGGGATGGCACCGGCCTAGCCCTCAATGGGAGGAGCTGGGTGCGCCGCCCGATGGGGGCACAGGCATTCGACTCGTTGCCGCGGCGCGGACGATACGCGCCCCGGCGCAGCTGAGTAAGCGCTGCGCCGGGGCGGCCGGCTGATCATGAGGTCGGGCGGACCCGCGGTCGGTTGGAGGTTCCTGACGTTCACAGGGCCGAGATCGCGGCGGCTGCTCGGTGGAATATCGAGGCCGCGGGCCGGTCGTCGTCTTCGCGGGTGGCAATGGCGACCTCGACCGGCGGCCCGTCCAGCGGAATGAAACGAACGTCGGGATGCGGGTAGAAACGGCTTGCCGGTTCGCCGTGCAAGGCGAGAGATCCGGTCGTCGCGACAGCGGTCGCCGCCGCGCTGGGAGTCCTGAGCAGAGGGCGGGACCGGTTCGGTTCCCCGGCTGGACCTGCCCACTCGGCCAAGCCAGGGTGGTTGGCGGTCAGCTGGATCCATGGCTGGCCGTCGAGATCGGCGGGGGAGAGGCGGTCGGCGTCGGCGAACGGCGAAGTGGCCGGGACGATCACCACCCTCGGAACGGACATGACGACCTGGAACGTCAACCCGTCCAGCGGACCCAGATAATGCACGATTCCTACGTCGACCTCGCCGGAGCGGATCGTGTCGTACTGGGTCGGCATGTCGAGCTCGGAGTGCACCAGTCGCAGGCCCGGATGCTGGGCCAGCGCGACGTCGAGCAGGCTCTGCCAGAGGTCGGCGGCGCCGAACCCCAGGATGCCGAGCCGGATGGGCGTTCCGTCGCCAGGCGGCTCGAGCGTGACCCGCTCCAAGAGCGAGTCGATGGTGGCAAGTGCGGTGCGTACTCTGCGCACGAACAGCTCGCCGGCTGGCGTCAGCCGGACCTGCCGGCTCGTCCTGGCGAACAGCTGATATCCGAGCTCGCGCTCGAGCCGCTGGACGTGCCGCCCGAATGCCTGTGCGGCGATGTAGTGCCGTTGGGCCGCACGACCGAAATGAAGCTCCTCGGCCAACGTCACGACGTAGCGCAATGAACGAAGTTCCACGTGCCCTCCGAAGTGGCTTATGCGCCGCCACCGGGGCAATGGTTCAACTGCGGACGTCAGCGCAGGCAAGCTCGTCGTCAGTCTCGTCGAGCGTATCGGCTGAGCGCAAGACCTGTCTGTTGCGCGCCCGCGGACGTCGAACGAGACGTGACGAGTCGCGAATTTCGCGCTGGACCAGCGGTAGCGGGCGACACGGCCGATACACGGGCCGGCTCGGTCCCGCTCGGGCCGGTCCCCGCGAACCCGTACACTGGGCGACGTGGCGCGTGGCGACGGACGGTTGACGCACGACATCGATCCCCAGGAGAAGGGCCCGCAGGACGCCTGCGGGATCTTCGGTGTCTGGGCTCCAGGCGAGGAGGTCGCCAAGCTCACGTACTTCGGGCTCTACGCGCTCCAGCATCGCGGGCAGGAGTCCGCGGGCATCGCGGTGGGCAACGGCGAACAGATCCTCGTCTACAAGGACATGGGCCTGGTCAGCCAGGTCTTCGACGAGTCCACCCTCAACACCCTCGCCGGCCACATCGCCATCGGCCATGCGCGCTACTCCACCACCGGCTCCAGCGAGTGGCAGAACGCCCAGCCCACGCTCGGCGCCACGCCGGGCGGCACGGTGGCCCTGGCCCACAACGGCAACCTCACCAACACCGCCGACCTCCTCGAGCTGGTCCGCGAACGCGCCGGCACCGACGTCGGCGAGCTGCGCTACGGCAACACCACCGACACCGCGCTGATCACCGCGTTGCTGGGCACGTACCACGATCGATCGCTCGAGGAGAGCTCCGCCGAGGTCCTGGGCCAGCTGCGCGGAGCGTTCTCCCTGGTGTTCTCCGACGAGTCGGCCCTCTACGCCGCCCGCGATCCCCAGGGAGTGCGCCCGCTCGTACTCGGACGCCTCGAACGTGGCTGGGTGGTCGCCAGCGAGACGGCCGCGCTCGACATCGTCGGCGCATCGTTCATCCGTGAGATCGAGCCGGGCGAGCTCATCACCATCGACGCCGACGGCCTGCGCTCGCGCCACTTCGCTGAGCCCGAACCCAAGGGCTGCCTGTTCGAGTTCGTCTACCTCGCCCGCCCCGACACCCGCATCTCCGGGCAGTCCGTACACCTCACCCGGGTCGAGGTGGGCCGGCGGCTGGCTCGCGAGCATCCGGTCGAGGCCGACCTCGTCATCCCGGTTCCCGAGTCGGGCACACCGGCCGCGGTCGGCTACGCCGAGGAGTCCGGCATTCCGTACGGCATCGGCCTGGTCAAGAACGCCTACGTCGGGCGCACCTTCATCCAGCCGTCGCAGACGCTTCGCCAGCTCGGCATCCGGCTCAAGCTGAACCCGCTGCGCGACATCGTGGCGGGCAAGCGGCTCGTGGTCGTCGACGACTCCATCGTGCGCGGCAACACCCAGCGTGCGCTCGTGCGGATGCTGCGCGAGGCCGGCGCGGCGGAGGTCCACGTGCGGATCTCCAGCCCGCCGGTGACCTGGCCGTGCTTTTACGGCATCGACTTCGCCTCGCGGGCCGAGCTGATCGCCACCGGGCTGTCCACCGACGAGATCTGCCGCTCGATCGGCGCCGACTCGCTGGGCTACGTCTCGCTCGACGCGCTGGTCGAGGCCACCACGGTGCCGAAGAACGACCTCTGCCGGGCGTGCTTCGACGGCGTCTACCCGATCGAGCCGCCGGTCAACCCGAGCAAACACCTCCTCGAGCAGGACGTGATCCCCGGGATGCCGGGCTCGGCGGCACCGAAGCGGGACGGCGTCGAGCCGGCCGCGAGGCTGGGCGATCCGGGTGACGGCCTCAGCGCTCTGGTCGGCGGCGGAGGTGCCGCGGACGCGCTTCGCCGCCCGTGAGGAATTGAGACATTTCGCCGAGTGTGGTTCCCTGCTCCCTTGACAACGAGACGATGTCGACGCGGGAAAGGTGATGCGTAGTGCCGCGGTCTCGTCACCGGCATGTCCGATCTCGACCGCTCCACCGCCGCATCGTCATGATCGCGGCGCCGGCCGTGGTGGCCGCGTCCGTGGGGGTAGGCATCGCCATCTGGCCCGAAGCCGAGGCCGACTACGCGGGCGTCGACACCATCGCCACCATGCGAGCTCGCGACCAGGAAGACGCGGTGAGCCGGTCCGGCGGACGCTCCACTCCCTCCGCCAGCCCCACCACCGCACCGCCCACGGCCCCACCCACCACGCCGCCGCCCACCACCCCACCACCCACCCCCGCCGCCACGCCCACGCCCACCCCGTTGGCGGTGACAGCCACGCTGTTCACCACCGTGGGGCTGAACGTCCGCACCGATCCGGCCGACGACGCCGACGTGCTGACCGTCCTCGACCGTGGCGCCGAGGTCGGAGTCACGGGAGCCACCGACGGTGAGTGGGCCCAGATCGTCTACGACGGCCAGGCGTACTGGGTCAGTGCCGAGTACCTCTCCGATACCGAGCCGCCGCCGGAGACCACCGGCCCCGACGGCGACATCTCCTACGCCGAGTGCGAGTCCGGCTCCGGGGTCGAGGAGGGCCTGACCAACGACGCGATCCGGGTGCACCGCGCCGTGTGCGCGGCCTTCCCCGAGGTCAGCTCCTACGGCGGGCTCCGCTCGGACGGCGAGCACGGCGAGGGCCGCGCCCTCGACATCATGGTCTCAAGCCAGTCGCTCGGCGACGCCATCGCCGCGTGGGTCCGCGAGAACCGCAAGGCGCTCGGGGTCAGCGAAGTGCTCTGGTGGCAGCAGATCTGGACCGTCGAGCGCAGCGACGAGGGCTGGCGGCAGCTCGAGGACCGCGGATCCGATACCGCCAACCACTACGACCACGTGCACGTCACGGTCTACGGCGACTCCGGAGGCTGACCGCGGCTGGAGGCTGACCGCCGCCAAGCGCGGCCGTGGTTGGCGGCCGAGCGGTTGGCGGCGGCCGAGCGGCCGCGGCTCAGTGGACCAAGCCGACCGCCTTCGTGTCGTCGATTTCTCGACGGTACTCGGCATCACTGACGCTGTAGACGACGTCTGTGATCGGTCTCAGACGGCTTCGGCCGCTGAGTACCACGGCCAGTTCCTTGGTGGGCAGCAATGGCATCGAGGCCGTCGCTATTCGGGCACAGTTCGGCTGTAGCTCTGAGCGAGCGGGCAGACTTCGGCGCGGAATGTACGATCTTCGTTCGTTCTCGTCCACCAGGTAGTGGAAAGCCGTGGGCTTTTCGCCGATGACGCCGAAACCTACGGCGCGGAACGCACTGCCCTTGAATCCGAGATTGGGATTCACTGCCGTGAGGATCGCCTGTGCCTGCAATCCACCGTGTTTCTGGCGGAGTCGCAGGATACTCGCATGGGCGTAGGCGAAGAGCATACTCATGGTGTTCTTCGGAGACCGCTCACTGTTCCAGGCGCGCGTCAGTTCGAGCGAACGCACCGGATCCAGGCCCGCTGTATGGAGGATCTTGCGTTTGTAATGCCGGCCGACCGCCGCGTAGCTGACCATGGCGAACGGCATTCTTTCGCCCTCTGCAAATGCTCCGAACGCCAGCGTGTCGTCGTCTCTGGCGGCGTGAAGGTAATGAAACGACTCGACGTAGGCCTTGCTGATGTCCAGGTCGATCGGTCGAAACACGACCGTGGCCGCCGACAACTTCTCCGTGGCGACCGCCTCGTAGACGTCATCTCGACCGGCGATATAGGTGAGCCGGAGTCCCGCGAGCTCTCCTCCTCGCGGGAACCGCGACAACTCCGGGCCGTCGTGCTCGGGGAGTTCGAACTCTTCGCGGTGAGATTCCTGAACATCGTGCAGCCGCGCCGTCTGCTCCGCGGCGATCGACTCGATCAGTTCGGCGTTGAGTCGTACCCGGCCGTGCCCGATAGCGTGCTCCATGACCTCCGCGGCGCCTTTCGCCGCGCCCTTGGCCACGAGTTCCGCGGCAATGGCGACGTCGTCACCGTCGGTGAGCCAAACCTCGTCAGGTGTGTAGCTACATGCGACGATCATGATCTGTACGGCCAGGTCGAAATGATTGGCCTTGAAACCGTGCTGCAGATGATAACGGTCAATGGTGTCGGCAATGATTTCCGTGCTGTGCAAGCGAATCTGTGTCACCAGTGGGTTGTACGGCCACGGATCGCCTCCGGTGGGACTTGACCGATGTAGCTCGCTCATAGCGAATGTCTGTCGCTTTCATCCGGAGGTATAGGGGTGCTGAAGAAGTGTGGCTTCTGCCGAAACATGAGGCACAGGTCGTCGAAGAGCGGCAGCAGAGCGGGGAAGCCAGCGACGTGCTCCCGCGCGATCTCCTCGGTCCGTTCATAGGCCGCCCAGGTCGGATGCACCGGGTGGTGGTCCTCGATGAGGATCAGGATGTGGGGGTACAGCTTGTCGAGTGCGTGGACGAAGCGCTTCTCCGGCGTGTCCCGCAGTTCGTACTCCTTGTACTTGCCGATCAGCCACGGGAACATCGGGTAATCCGCGAGGATGCGGTCCGCGGCCAGCATCTCGTCGGTGACCTTCTTGCGGATCACCTCGTCCGATTCCCACACCGTGACGTCGCCGGAATGGATTTGCACGATGTTGTGCACCAGCGCGTATTCGGCAATCTTGCCGGTGTCCAGTGACGGGTCGATGGTGTGCGCGAGTGCGCCGGCCAGGAGCCCCAGCGCGAACCCGTGCTCACCGACGTTCTCGTGGCGGTTCAGGTCGAAGGGCATCACCATCGTGCGCTCGATCGTGAAGACCGGCGTGATCACATCTGAGACCAGACCGATGATTTCAGCCGTTGAACGTGATTGCTCTGTCATCTAGGCATCTCCCGGTAGTGTGCGAATCGCACGGCGCGATTCTGGGCCGAATCTGCGGCTAGTTGCTGTTCAGGTCGGGCAGGCGCGCGCCGACCTCGTCGTATACGTGCTCGAAGACTGGCAAGAGCGGCGGATACTCCGCGATCTTGCTGCGTGCCGTGGCGTATCGAGCCCGGTATTCCTCAAGGCTGGGGTGTGCGTGGTGGCGACCGTTGTGCAGCACCCGGAAGAACGGCACGATCTTGTCGAGGGCGTAGACGAAACGCGCTTCCGCGCAGGTGCGCTCCAGATAGATCTGGAAGTCCGCGGCCACGGCCGGAGCCAGCCCCCGAAGATCGTCCAGTACACGCGCACTGGCCGCGTCTTTCTCGGCGGCTCGGGTGTCGGACGAACTGGCCGGATCGAACACGGATACGTCGCCGCAGTAGATCTCCTCGAGATCATGCACGAGCGCCAGCCGCGCCACCAACCCGCGATCGAGGTCTTGATCGATGAGATCCGCAACGACAATGGCCACCAACGCCAGCTCGTAGCTGTGCTCGGCGTCGTTCTCCGGTCGAAACCCGGCGGACGTATCGGGGATCTCGTTTGCCCGAGTGATCTGAGCGAGGCTCGTCGAGAACTTCTCCAGGACGGTCCTTATAGCGTCAGCCGCGGACTGCATGGTCGCGCTGTCGATCACTCCCCGAGCCCCTTGTCTGTGCTCTGAATCGGTCGCCGTCACGGCACGCGTTCTTTCCGATGCCGACCCCGGCAGCAGCATTACCGCCTGTGCCGCGGCGAAACCGCGAGCAGAGCTTGCCACCTCAATGGCAATGTGAGCAATTCACGCCCGCGAGGAATCGCTGTGGGCGGACTGGGCAGCACATCGTGCGGCCCAGGCAGCGCATCAGGCGCGCTGCCCGGGCCGAGAACCCTGCGGGCTAGGCGACGAGGTCGATCCGGGCGCCGTCCTCGACGAACCCGGTGCCGAGGAAGGCCGCGCCCATCGGCACGTTGGCGTCGTCGGTCTCGCCGATCACCAGCTCGGCTCCCTGCGCGACCTGCCACCGGGTCATCCATGCCAGCAGCTCGGCGGCGTAGCCGTGCCCGCGTTGCTCGGGGACCACCCCGACATAGCCGATGACGGAGCGGGTGGCCCGGCTGCCGGTGACGAGCCCGACCAGTGATCCGGCGTCGTCGTAGGCCAGGCGCCAGCCGTCGACCGGGCCGGCGTAGTCGGCCATCTCGGCCAGCTCCTTGACAGCCAGGGCGGAGGCGTCGGTCGTGGTGAGCGAGTTGGCCGTGTGGCCGTCGAGGCTGCCCTCGAACGTCCGCCGGTAGGTGTCGACGGCGAGCGGATCGTCGACGGCCGGGATCGGCTCGAGGCGCAACCGATCGCTCGGCGGAGGCAGGGGAGTTCCGGTGTGCCAGGTGAAGCGACGCCGCGTGACGAGCAGCCGGAATCCTGCCGACTCGGCAGCGGACAGGATGTCGGGCAAGGTGGCCGGTGGAGCGTCCTTCCAGCCCACCGGGGTGTGCAGGTTGATCTCCACGGGTGCGTTCGCCGGGCCGCGGAGCGCAGCGGCGACGTGGCGGAGCACCTGGGCGACCACGTCGACCCGATCCGGCGCGTGGCCGGGGTCGATGAGGTCGACGATCCACGGGAGGGCGGCGTCGGGGCCACCCCAGGCGGCCACCTTGACCACGGCGTGGCCGTCGCGCTCGGCCACCCAGACCCATTCCGGTCTGCGCTGCCGGCGGCCGAAGGCGTCGGAGAGATGGTCGAGGCTGACGATGCGGTCGGCCGTGGGGGAACCCAGGCCGGTGTCGGAGCCGATGAGAACGTCCAATGCCTGCTCGATCGAGCTGGGCGAGGTGATGCTGACGGGCACTGCTCTCTCCTCGAGAGTCAGGCGTCGCCCGGATTCGGAGGGGCGACGCGACAAGCTGCGGTGGACATCGCGACCCTCCTTCCGTGGTTGGCCGGAGCATTCTCCGCTCCGGACGTGGCGCCGACGCTATCAGGCGCGGCCGTTACGCTTCTACCGTGTCCAACAGCGCCCAGAGCACCGGTGAGCAGCCCCCGTCCGTCAGCTACGCCGGCGTCGGCGTCGACATCGAAGCGGGCGACCGAGCCGTCGAGCTCATGAAGGCCTCGGTGGCCCGGGCGCAGCGTCCGGAGGTCGTCGGTGGCCTCGGCGGCTTCGCCGGGCTCTTCGACGCCAGTGCCCTGAAGGCCTATCGCCGCCCCCTGCTGGCTTCCAGCACGGACGGCGTCGGGACGAAGGTCGCCGTCGCCCAGCGGATGGACGTCCACGACACCATCGGCCGCGACCTCGTGGGGATGCTCGTCGACGACCTCGTGGTCTGTGGCGCCGAGCCGCTCTTCGTCACCGACTACATCGCCTGCGGCAAGGTCGTGCCCGAGCGGATCGCCTCGATCGTCTCCGGCATCGCCGAGGGTTGCCGGCTGGCCGGAGCCGCGCTCATCGGTGGCGAGACGGCAGAGCACCCCGGCCTGCTCGAACCCGACGAGTACGACATCGCGGGCGCCACCACCGGCGTGGTCGAGGCGGACGCCGTGCTCGGACCCGACCGGGTGCGGGCCGGCGACGTGCTGGTGGCGATGGCGTCGTCCGGGCTGCACTCCAACGGGTACTCGCTCGTACGCCATGTCTATCTCGACATCGCCGACTGGGCCCTCGACCGCGACGTCCCTGATTTCGGCCGCACTCTCGGGGAGGAGCTCCTCGAGCCCACCCGCATCTATGCCCTCGACTGTCTCGAGCTGATCCGCGCGGTCGAGGTCCACGCCATGTCGCACATCACGGGTGGCGGGCTGGCGGCCAATCTCGCGAGGGTTCTTCCCGGCACCCTCTCGGCCCGGATCGACCGGTCGAGCTGGGCGCCCTCCAGCGTGTTCGGCCTCGTGGGTGAGCTGGGTGGAGTCGCCGAAGCCGAGCTCGAGCGGACGCTGAACATGGGTGTGGGCATGGTCGCGGTGGTGGCGGCCGACGCAGCCGACGCGGCAGTCGACTTCCTGAACCGGCGCGGTGTCACGTCGTGGGTGGCCGGAACGGTGAGTGCAGGCGCGGGTGGTGCCGAACTCGTCGGCCGCTACGCCGGCTGATCCGGCGCCGAGTTGACGTCGGGCGCGTTCCGCTCCACCCCGTCCAGGACGCGCCGCACGAGTGCGTTGAGCGTGTCCAACTCGGTGGCCGTCAAGGGCGAGAACCACGACCGCACGGCGGCGAGATCGCTGTCGTCGCGCTGAGCCCAGTATGTGGCGCTGTGCTCGGTGGCGACCATGCGCTTTCGGCGGCCGTCGGTGGGATCGAGGTCGATCCGGATGAGCCCCTTGCGCTTCAACGGGCCGATCAGCTGGGCAGTGTTCTGCCGGGTGGTGCCGAGTGCCTCGGCGAGTTCGGTGAGCGACGGGCTGCCCAGGGTGATCACGGCGGTGAGGGCAGCGGCCTGCATCGTGGTCAATCCGTCCGGCCGCAGCTGAACGTCCATGAGGGTCTTGAGCCGGTGGCTCACGAGCAGTAGCGCCCGAAAGGCATGCACCGACGGGTCGAGGCTCGCACTGTCCAGGCTGAAGAGGCTCTTCCGTCTCGTCACGATAGGCAATATATTGCATTTACTGCCTCTCGGGAGGGTGCCGCGTGATCTGTCTGATGCCCCAATGTGGCTACCTCTCCGAGACCTCGCGCATGATCGAGATTCACCGCGCCCTGGTCGCGCGGGGTGCTGAGGTCCGGATGGCCGTACACGGCGGCACGTACGAGTGGTTGATACGTCGCGCCGCGATCGACTACGACGTGGTCGGCCCGCACATGACGCCGCAGCGTTCGGCTCAGCTGGTGCGCGACTCGCCGGGTCTCGGCGACGTACGCCAGAGCGTTTACACCATGTCGGAGTTGCTGACCTATGCCCGCGCCGAGGCCGCGTACTTTCGCCGCCATGGCGTCCGTGCGGTGGTCACAGGATTCACCTTGACGACCCTGCTGTCCTCCCGGCTGGCGGGAATACCGGTGATCACCGAGCACAACGGATCGTGGCTGCCGCCGGTGTGGGAGGCCGGCCTGCTGCCCGTTCCGGCGGATTCGGCATGGCCCTGGATGAGAGCTGTGCCGCGCAGGGCGATGCGCAGGCTCGTCAACGCGGCGCCTGCTCGTGTCCGCTGGTACACCGGGCCGATCAACGCGGCCGCTCGGACATTGGGCGTCGAGCCGATTCCGAGCATGGCCGCACTCACTCTCGGTGACGTCGCGCTGTTGACCGAGCTGCCGGACGTGGTCGGTGTCCCGGCCGAGGCATTCAGCTCCTGGCGCGTCGGCAATCGGCGCGGATACCGGGCTGGAACCCGGCTGGCCGTGGCCGGCCCCATCTACGCGCGGTTGCCGATGGAGGTGCCGCCAGAGATCGTGTCGTTCCTCGACGAAGCTGGTCCGCGTGTCTACGTGGCCATGACCTCGTCACCGATCGACCTGGTGCGTGGCGTGGTGCGGCGGGTGGCGGCGACGGGTGCGAGGGTGATCGTCGCCGGCACCACCCATGAGGTCGGCGACCTTGCCGGCCCGCGCGTCAGGGTGGCGGCGGTGCTGCCGAGCCACCGCGTGATGCCACGCGTCGATCTTGCCGTCACGACAGCGGGGCAGGGAAGCATGCAGACGGCGATGGCGTCGGGCACGCCGGTGATAGGGATACCGCTGCAGGCGGAACAAGACCTCAATGTGGCGGTGCTCGAACGGCTCGGCGCGGCTCGCAGGATCTCTCGCGCGGACGCACTCACGGCACGACTGACCCGCATGGCCACGGCGATGCTTGCCGACGTCGACGTCCGGCGTCGAGCGCAGGGAGTGAAGGAGCTCTACGACCGGGTCGACGGCGCCGCCAAGGCGGCAGAGATCATCGACGAGGTGGTCAACTCTCGATGAGAGCGGCCCTTGGATTCAGATCCGCGGGCCGCACTATCGAGTACGGTGCCCAGCAGAGGCAACGCCGGTCGGTCGTGGCACCGGTGTGCTCAGCGTGGTGAGAAGGGCCGCGCTCAACCTACTCGGCGGCGCGGCTCGTCCTCGTCATCAGAGTCTTCGTATGCTCCGTAGTCATTGGCCTCGTAGTCGTCAGCCTTCCCGTCATCGGTGCTGTGACCATCGCTGCCCAACTCGCGCTGTAATGCGTCGAAGTCGGTGTCCAGCGTCTGGTACTTCAGCTGACGGGCGACCTTCGTCTGCTTGGCCTTGGCCCGGCCGCGCCCCATAGGGTCGACCCCCTCGCACAAAACCGGGGCGGCCAGTTAGCCGGACGCCCTCGTTACCTTCGGATGACATCTGCTCGTAGGGATAACGGTACAGGGTC
>DATCVR010000378.1:0-2082 GCA_036566745.1 Jiangellaceae bacterium
CGAGGTGCTCGCCCACAACGTCGAAACCGTCCCCCGCATCTTCAAGCGGATCCGGCCCGCGTTCCGCTACCAGCGCAGCCTCGACGTGATCACCGCCGCCCGCGAAGACAACCTCGTCACCAAGTCCAACCTCATCCTCGGCATGGGCGAAACCCCCGACGAGGTCACCCAGGCGCTGCACGACCTGCACGACGCCGGCTGCGACATCATCACCATCACCCAGTACCTGCGTCCCTCCCCCCGCCACCACCCGGTCGAACGGTGGGTCAAGCCCGAGGAATTCGTCGAGCACTCCACCACCGCCGAGGAAATCGGCTTCGCCGGCGTCATGGCCGGACCCCTCGTCCGCTCCTCCTACCGCGCCGGCCGCCTCTACGCACAGGCGATGGCCCACCACGGCCGCGAATTGCCTGCAGGACAGGCACATCTCACCGAAAGCGGCGATGCGTCGCAGGAGGCAAGTTCCCTCATGGCGCGGCTCGCCCGCTGACCTCCACGCGTGCGCGGTGGTCGACACCGGACGGGTCATCACCGCGCACGGCCAGGGACGTATCCTGAAGAGCATGGCGAACGGCAGTAAATCCGGTAAAGCGGGCAAACCCAGTAAAGAAGCAAAGGCAGCCGCCAAGGCAGCCCGCAGGCAGGCGTCGAAGGAACGCAGAACTCAGCTCTGGCAGGCGTTCCAGATGCAGCGCAAGGAAGACAAGCTGCTGTTGCCGCTCATGCTCGGCACGCTCATCGGACTCGCGGTGGTGTTCTTCCTCGTCGGTCTGATCTGGGGCCTCCAGTGGTTCCTCCTCCCGATCGGTCTCCTCCTCGGCGTGCTCGGGGCCTTCATCATCTTCGGCCGGCGCGTCCAGAAGACGGTGTACGGCAAGGCCGAGGGCCAGGCAGGCGCGGCCGCCTGGGCGCTCGACAACATGCAGGGCTCCTGGCGCGTGACCAGCGCGGTCGCGGGCACCACGCAGCTGGACGCCGTTCACCGCGTGATCGGACGACCCGGCGTCATCCTCGTCGCCGAGGGATCGCCGCAACGCGTGAAGTCGCTCCTGGCCCAGGAGAAGAAGAAGACGGCGCGCCTCGTCGGCGACACCCCGATCTACGACATCGTCATCGGCAACGACGAGGGCCAGGTCCCGCTGTCGCAGCTGCAGAAGCATCTGAACAAGCTCCCGAAGAACATCGACACCAAGCGGATGGACGCCATCGAGTCGCGGCTCGCCGCGCTCAGCAGCCGCGGTGGCGGTGCCGCACTGCCCAAGGGTCCGATGCCCGGCGGCGCGAAGATGCGCGGCGTGCAGCGCACCATCCGTCGTCGCTAGAAGCCTGTCGCCCCACTACTCCGCCCGATGTCGATCCGACATCGGGCGGAAGACGTTCTGCGGGGTCAGCGTGTGCGAATCAGCGCGGTGCCGGTGGCCCGGTCCTGCATGCCGCGACCGTCGATGTCCGTGATGGTCCCGGGCACGACGAACACGAGCAGCGCCTGACGCACCAGGGCCCGGACGAAGCCGACCCGGGCGGGCCCGTCCACCCGCGCCACCTGCATGCCGAGGAACAGCTGCCCCGGTGTGAAGGAGAACAGCGACACCGTGGCGATACCGACGACGAACCAGACCAGCAGAGTGAAGGTCGAGAACGGACCCTCGAAGAAGTTGTCGCCGATGATCAGTGCCGCGACGCCCGCCGACGACACCCAGTCGATCATCAGCGCGGCGAGACGGCGTCCCGTGCTCGCGAGCGAACCGGGACCTTCCGCCTGCAACCCGAGGCGCTCGCCCCGGAAGGACTGCGTCGTCTCGTCCGCGCCGTCCGGCAGTGCGGCCGAAGGTCCGGAAAGCCAGGAACCGGTGATACGTGCCATGCTGTCCAGGATAGGCGTCGCCTCTCCGAGGACCTCACACCGGAGGTTTGGGCTGTGTGCGCAGTCACAGCCGGTGTAAAAGCCCAGGAAGATTCGACGCGTAACACGGGCGAAACAAAAGGTTGACCAGCGGGCAACACCAAGTCCTTACCGTCTGGCTCGACGAATTCGCCAATATCCACTTGGCTGAAGCGACTTAAGGAGCACAAGCGTGGCGT
>DATCVR010000379.1:0-20644 GCA_036566745.1 Jiangellaceae bacterium
CACGGCGCTGGCGCTGTGACCCGCGACCCCGGGCTCAGCCAGGGCGAATGCACCTAGACTCGACGTTGTGACCACGCTCGACACCACCCACCTGCCCGACGTCACAGCCTCGGAGTCGTCGCTGCGGCGTTTCCTGCACGGTCTGCCCGGCGTCGACCAGGTGGGAGCCGAGGCCCGCGCGGCCACGCTGGCCACCCGGTCGATCAAGACCACGGCCAAGAAGTTCGCCATCGACCTCGCGATCTCGATGATCGACCTCACCACGCTCGAGGGTCAGGACACCGCCGGCAAGGTGCGTGCGCTCTGTGCCAAGGCCCAGCGCCCCGATCCCTCCGACGCGAGCGTCCCGCAGGTGGCCGCGGTCTGCGTCTACCCCGACCTGGTCGCCACGGCCAAGGATGCGCTGGCCGGCAGCGGGGTGCACGTCGCCAGTGTCGCCACCGGCTTCCCGTCCGGCCGGACCAGCCTGGCGGTCAAGGAGGCCGACACCCGCGACGCCGTGGCGGCCGGGGCCGACGACGTCGACATGGTCATCGACCGCGGCGCCTTCCTGTCCGGCCATTACCTCAAGGTCTTCGACGAGATCGTCGCGGTCAAGCAGGCCTGCGTCCGCCCCGACGGCACCAGCGCCCACCTCAAGGTCATCCTCGAGACCGGCGAGCTCGCCACCTACGACAACGTCCGGCGGGCGTCCTGGCTGGCCATGCTCGCAGGCGGCGACTTCATCAAGACCAGCACCGGCAAGGTCAGCCCCGCCGCCACCCTTCCGGTCACCCTCGTCATGCTCGAGGCGGTCCGCGACTTCCGCGACACCACCGGCCGCCAGGTCGGCGTCAAGCCGGCCGGCGGCATCCGGACGAGCAAGGACGCCATCAAGAACCTCGTGGTCGTCAACGAGACCGCGGGCGAGGACTGGCTCACCCCCACCTGGTTCCGCATCGGCGCCTCCAGCCTGCTCAACGATCTGCTGATGCAACGGCAGAAGCTGACCACCGGCCGCTATGCGGGCCCCGACTACTTCACCCTTGACTGAGGGAGCCTGATCTCGATGACGCAGTTCGAGTACGCCCCGGCGCCGGAGTCGCGCGCCATCGTCGACCTCAGGAGCTCCTACGGGTTGTTCATCGACGGTGAGTTCGTCGACCCGATCGACGGCACCCCGTTCAAGTCCGTCAACCCGGCCACCGAGGAGGTCCTCGCCGAGGTCACCTCCGCCGGCGAGGCCGATGTCGACCGTGCCGTCGCCGCCGCCCGCCGCGCCTACACCCGGGTGTGGTCGAAGCTGTCCGGACGCGACCGCGGCAAGTACCTCTTCCGGATCGCCCGCATCATCCAGGAACGCGCCCGCGAGCTGGCCGTGCTCGAGTCGATCGACAACGGCAAGCCGATCCGCGAGTCGCGCGACGTCGACGTGCCGCTCGTGGCCGCCCACTTCTTCTACTACGCCGGCTGGGCGGACAAGCTGCCCTACGCGGGATTCGGTCCGGATCCGAAGCCGCACGGCGTGGCCGGCCAGGTCATCCCGTGGAACTTCCCGCTGCTCATGCTGGCCTGGAAGATCGCCCCGGCGCTGGCCACCGGCAACACCGTCGTGTTGAAGCCGGCCGAGACGACGCCGCTGACCGCCCTGCTGTTCGCCGAGATCTGCCAGCAGGCCGACCTCCCGCCGGGCGTGGTCAACATCGTCACCGGCGCGGGCGACACCGGACGCGCGCTGGTCGAGCATCCCGGCGTGGACAAGGTCGCGTTCACCGGATCCACCGAGGTGGGCAAGGCGATCGCCCGCAGCATCGCCGGGACGCCCAAGAAGGCCACCCTCGAGCTCGGCGGCAAGGCGGCCAACATCATCTTCGACGACGCTCCGGTCGACCAGGCGATCGAGGGCATCGTCAACGGCATCTTCTTCAACCAGGGCCACGTGTGCTGCGCCGGCTCGCGCCTGCTGGTCCAGGAGTCGGTCTACGACGACGTGCTGGCCCGGCTGAAGCGGCGGCTCGGCACCCTGCGCGTCGGCGATCCCCTGGACAAGAACACCGACATCGGCGCGATCAACTCCGCCGAGCAGCTGGCCCGCATCCGGACGCTGTCCGAGGTCGGCGAGGCCGAAGGGGCCGAGCGCTGGTCGCCGCCTTGTGACCTGCCCGATCGCGGCTTCTGGTTCCCGCCCACGCTGTTCACGGGTGTCTCGCAAGCGCACCGGATCGCCCGCGAGGAGATCTTCGGGCCGGTCCTGTCGGTGCTCACCTTCCGAACCCCGGCCGAGGCCGTCGAGAAGGCGAACAACACGCCGTACGGGCTGTCCGCCGGGGTCTGGACCGACAAGGGCTCGCGGATCCTCTGGATGGCCCAGCAGCTGCGCGCCGGTGTGGTCTGGGCCAACACGTTCAACCGGTTCGACCCGACCTCGCCGTTCGGTGGGTACAAGGAGTCCGGCTACGGCCGCGAGGGCGGCCGTCACGGGCTCGGCGCGTATCTGGTGACGGAGGGTGCGAAGTGAGCGAGCGACTTGCCGTGAAGAAGACCTACAAGCTGTACATCGGCGGGAAGTTCCCGCGCTCGGAGTCGGGCCGGTCGTACGAGGTCAACGACGCCAAGGGGCGCTTCCTCGCCAATGCGGCGTTCGCCTCGCGCAAGGACGCCCGCGACGCCGTGTCCGCGGCCCGCAAGGCTTTCCCGGGCTGGTCCGGCGCCACCGCGTACAACCGCGGCCAGGTGCTGTACCGCGTGGCCGAGGTCATGGAGGGTCGCCGGGCGCAGTTCGTCGACGAGGTGGCCGCCGGTGAGGGCCTGGCCCGCGCGAAGGCGGACAAGATCGTCGACGAGGCGATCGACCGCTGGGTCTGGTACGCCGGGTGGGCCGACAAGATCGCCCAGGTGGCGGGGTCGAGCAACCCCGTGGCGGGTCCGTACTTCGACTTCTCGGTGCCCGAGCCCACCGGCGTCGTGGCGGTGCTGGCGCCGCAGGGGTCCTCGCTGCTCGGGCTGGTGTCGGTGGTCGCGCCCGCGCTGGTCAGCGGCAACACGGTCGTGGTGACGTCGTCGTACGAACGCCCGCTGCCGGCGATCACTCTCGGTGAGGTGTTCGCCACGTCCGACGTGCCCGGCGGCGTGGTCAACATCCTCACCGGCCGGGTGGGCGACACCGCGCCGTGGCTGGCGGCCCACATGGACGTCAACGCGATCGACCTGACCGGCGCCGCGGGTGACGACGAGCACGCCCGCGAGCTCGAGGAGGCGGCCGCCGAGAACCTCAAGCGCGTCCTGCGCGCGCCCGCGGCAGAGCCCGACTGGAGCGCCGAGCCCGGTCTGGCCCGGATCAGCGCGTACCTCGAGACCAAGACCGTCTGGCACCCGGTGGGCATCTGATCGCTGGGCCCGGAATGATCACGTTCAGCACCCCTTCGCCCCCTTCACTAGGCATGCAGGCCTGGTGAAGGGGGCGAAGTCCTCGTGGTGTGCCCTGCGCGACGGTCAACTCATCGCAAGGCCGGTGCCTCGGGGGCGAGCTGGGTCGGCGGAGCCAGCGTGGCCGGCATGGTCGGAGCCGGCATGGTCGGAGCCGGCATGGTCGGAGCCGGCGTAGTCGGAGCCGGCGTAGTCGGCGACATCCCGACCGGACCCTCCGGACCAGGCGTGGCCGGGGCCTCGGTGGGCTGCACGCCCGACGTTCCGGGCGCGCCCGGCTCAGCGGACGTCGCCGGCCCCGGAAGGCTGCCCCCGAAGGGCGCCATGACCTGGGGCTCCTTGCACAGCCCACCGTCGTCGACGGTGACCGTGCCACGCGGGAACACGTTCTCGCCCCACGGGTTGACCTGCGTGAACGTCTGCTCAGGGTAGGCGCCCGAGTAGCACGCCTCGCTCTCGCCCAGCGTCAGCGGCAGACCGTTCTGGTCGTAGAGGCGGACGTTCTCCAGCAACTGCCCGTCGGGGCCGTACGGGAACACGTTGGTCACCAGCTCGCCGTCCTGGTTGTACAGCCCGGGCTCGGGTGGCACGTAGCTGCCGTCGCCGTTGACGTAGTCGACACCCGGACCGGACCACAAGGTGCCGAACACCACGGCCACGGCCAGGACGGCGCCCATGGCCAGCCCCGCGTTCGCCGCCTGGACCGCGAGCAACCGGCGGCCGCGGAACTCCCCGGCGGCCGCGCGTCGGCCCAGCCACACCGAGCCCACGAGAGCGGCCACGAAGACCACCGCGGGAAACGCCATGGCGCCGTTCACGATCAACGCGGCCAGCCCGGCGAGCACCAGCGCGCGCAGCACCCACCACGCCGGACGCAGCGACGCCGCGAACTCGAGGGCGGGTGCACCCCACCGCTGGGCCCTGACCCACGCCAGGCCCCGCTCGGCCCGCGCCGCACCGGGCAGCGCAGCCAGCTCGGCTCGCGGATCGTCCGCGGTCAGCAGGAGCAGGAAGAGCACCGCAGCGGACCCGATCCCGAGGACCGCGCCCACCATGGCCACCTCGGACGCGCTGTACCACGACCAGAACAACGCGACCAGGACCGCCAGCCCGACGAAACCGACCGCTCCGACCGCGAGCGCCGCAGCCACGAAGCGCATCAGCCGCCGCCCGAACCGGGTTCGCGCAGGCGGAGGCAGGATCGGCCCGGGTTCGGCGATTCCGGCGGCCGTCCGCAGATCGGCCGCGTAGTCGACCGGTGTGCCCAATCGTGTGATCAGTGCCTCGACCGTGACGTCGCCGTCGAACTCGCCGACCACCTGGGCCAGGTGCTCGCGGACGTCCTCGTCGATCTCCGCCACCTCATGAGCCGGCAGATCGCTCAAGGCCTCGCGCACCCATGCCGCGTAGGCCTCCGCCGCCGGGTTCACTGGCTGCTCCGCGCCGTTCACGCCGCCTCCTTGGTTCCGGATTCGAGCAGGTGGGACATCGTTCCGGCGAAACCGATCCAGGTCTTCGCCGACCTGTCGAGCAGATCGTGACCGGTCGCATTCAGCCCGTAGTACTTGCGGTGCGGGCCTTCGTCGGACGGGACGACGTAGCTGTTCAGCGCGCCCGCGTGGTACAGCCGCCGCAGCGTGCCGTAGACCGAGGCATCGCCGACCTCGCTGAGCCCGGCACCGCGCAGCCGGCGCACGACGTCGTACCCGTAGCCGTCGGAATCGCGCAGCACCGCCAGCACCGCGAGATCGAGCACGCCCTTGAGGAGCTGGCTCGTGTCCATGGCACTCCTTCCTCCTGTGTGGACAACACTACCGTGCATTGCGCAGTACTCCGCAACGCCGACACGCCACGTGACTGCTGCCGTCGTCGCCGTCGACGTGCCACGTCGGCCTCGACACGCGATCGCGTGCGAGACTTGCCGATCGTGCGTCGTGTCGTCCTCCTCGCCGGGCCGTCGGGCAGCGGCAAGTCCCGCCTCGCCCGCGACAGCGGTCTCCCCGTGCTCAATCTCGACGACTTCTACCGCGACGGCGAGGACCCCGGCATGCCACGCCACCCCGAGCTGGGCATCGTCGACTGGGACGACCCGCGCGCGTGGAACGGTGAGCAGGCGGTCGATGTCCTCGCCACCATCTGCCGTGACGGTCGGGCGGACGTTCCGGTCTACGACATCGCCCACGACCGGGCGACCAGCACCCACGAGTTCGACGCCGGGCCGGGCCAGGTGTTCGTCGCCGAAGGGCTCTTCGCCGCCGAGATCGTCGCCTCGTGCCGGACCCGCGGCATCCTGGCCGACGCGCTCGTCCTTCAGCGCGCCCCGTGGAAGAACTTCCTGCGCCGGCTCGCCCGCGACCTCGCCGAACACCGCAAGCCGCCGCTGACCCTCCTGCGGCGAGGACGCGCCCTCATGCGCGCCGAGGCCGACGTGGTCCGGCGGCAGGTCGCGCTGGGCGCCCGGCCGGTCAGCGCCGACGAGCTGCGCCAGGCCCTGACCGCGCTGGCCAGGGATCCGTCAGGGTTGCCCTGACCTGTCCGGTCCGGGCCTCGCCCTCCCAGAGGTGGAAGGATCGGCCGGCCGCGCGACCTACCGTTGAGGTATGAGCACGGACTACTCTCCCACCACCCGGCGCGGGCTGGTCCGCCCGCGCGACGGTCGCATCATCGGCGGCGTGGCCGCCGGGCTGGCACAGCGCTTCGGCTGGACGCCCACCGGCGTGCGCGTGGCGTTCCTGGTGTCCTGCATCCTGCCCGGGCCCCAGTTCGTCATCTACCTCGCGTTGTGGCTGATCATGCCGAGCGAGGACTGAGCCCGCGTCGCGACAACACCGGCCGTCAGCCGTGGGTCGGCGGCCGAGCACCACCAGGCCTTCACCCGCATCACCAGGCCTGCAAGCCTGCCGGGGCACCCGAGCGCCTGCTGAACGTGATCATTCGGGCCGGCGCACACCCCGTCAGCCGCGAGCCCCAGGGGCGCGGACCCGCGCGAAGGCACGGCTGGCCGCCAGCGCCGCGTAGCCGGGCTTCACGACGTCGTTGATCAGCGCCAGCCGCTCGTCGAACGGGATGAACGCGCTCTTCAGGGCATTGACCGTGAACCACTGGAAGTCGTCGAGGTCGTAGCCGAAGGCCTCCGCCAGCAGGGTGAACTCCCGCGACATCGACGTCGCGCTCATCAGGCGATTGTCGGTGTTGACGGTGACCCGGAACCGTAGCGCCGTCAGGAGCCCGAACGGATGCTCGGCGATCGACGCCGCCGCACCGGTCTGGATGTTCGACGACGGGCACAGCTCGAGCGGGATCCGCTTGTCGCGGACGTAGGCGGCCAGGGCTCCGAGCCGGGGCACACCGTCGGCGTCCAGCTCGACGTCGTCGATGATCCGCACGCCGTGGCCGAGGCGGTCGGCCCCGCACCATTGCAGCGCCTCCCAGATCGAGGGCAGCCCGAACGCCTCGCCCGCGTGAATCGTGAAATGAGCGTTCTCGCGGCGCAGGTACTCGAAGGCGTCGAGATGGCGGGTGGGCGGGAAGCCGGCCTCGGCGCCGGCGATGTCGAAGCCCACGACGCCGGCCCCGCGGTTGCGGACGACAAGCTCGGCGATCTCGCGGGACCGGGCGGCGTGCCGCATCGCCGTCAGCAGCGTGGCCACCCGGATGGGCCGCCCGGCCGCCGCGGCCCGGGCCTCGCCCTCGCGGAACCCCTCCTCGACCGCCGCGACCACCTCATCGAGGCTCAGCCCGGCCTCGAGGTGTTGCTCCGGCGCGTACCGGACCTCGGCGTACACGACTCCGTCGGCGGCCAGGTCCTCGGCGCACTCGGCGGCGACCCGCACCAGCGCCTCGCGGGTCTGCATCACCGCCACGGTGTGGTCGAACGTCTCGAGGTAACGCTCCAGCGAGCCCGAGTCGGCGGCGGCCACGAACCAGCGCGCCAACCCGTCGGCGTCCGAGGCGGGCAGCTCGTGACCGATCTCGGCGGCGAGCTCGACGATCGTCGCCGGACGCAGGCCGCCGTCGAGGTGGTCGTGGAGCAGGACCTTCGGTGCGGCCAGGATCTCGGCCGGTGTCGGCGACATGGAACGGACGCTACCGCGCGTCGATCGTGACGTCCGACGCTCCCGGGGTACAACGGACGGGTGGCCCAGCAGCTCGGCACCCTTCCCGGGCATCGCGACGTCGACGGTGCCCGGCGCGGACGCACACTCCGCCGGATCGGCATCGTCGTCCTGGTGCTGCTGGTGGGTGCCGGGGTGGTCGGAGCGCTGGGACCTCGCACCGGCGAGGTATCCGCCTCGAACAGCGGCTACCGCCTCGATGTCCGGCATGCCGAGATCACCCGGCCCGGCCTGCCGGCGCCCCTGCGGATCACCGTCGAACGACCCGGCGGCTTCGACAGCCCGGTGACCCTGCGCCTGGACAAGGACTTCGGCGACCATCTCGACTTCCAGACCTGGTATCCCACGCCGAGCGCCGAGACCGCCGGGCCCCAGCTGGTCGAGTACGAGTTCGACCCGCCGCCCGGTGAGGTCCTCGAGATCACCCTCGACGCCCGCACGGCTCCCGGTCAGCCACCCAGCTCCCGGCGCTACTCGGTCGCCGTGGTCGACGCCGGGCGCGAGGCCGTCGCCACCCGCTTCCGGATGACCGTGATGCCCTGATGGACATCGTCATCCGGGCCACGCTGGTCTTCGCGCTGCTGTGGTTCGTCCTGCGGGTCAGCGGCAAGCGGCAGGTCACCCAGCTCTCGGCGTTCGAGCTGATCCTGCTGATCACTCTCGGTGACCTCATCAGCCAGACCGTGCTTCAGGAGGACCTCTCGCTCACCGGCGGAGCGCTGGCCGTTGCGACCTTCACGCTGCTGTCGATCCTGCTCTCGTGGGTGACCTGGCGCTTCGCCCGCACCCGGAAGGTCGTCGAGGGCGAACCGGCCATCCTGGTCAAGGACGGTCACGTGGACGACGCGATGCTGCGCTACGAACGGCTGCCGATCGACGACCTCCTGGCCGCCGCTCGCGAGCACGGAGTCCGCGACCTGTCCGAGATCGAGCTGATGCTGCTCGAGGCCGACGGAACGTTCTCGCTGTTCACCCGCGAGAAGGGCACCGAACTGCCGCCGCGCGGCGCCGAGGCCACGTGAGCCCCGCGACGCGGCACGATCCGGCGGGATAGCCTCGCGATCGTGGCCAGCAGCGTCTACATCGCGTCGATGACCGGCGAGACCGGCAAGTCCACCGTGGCGCTCGGCACCCTCGAGCTGCTGACCCGCCGGCTCGGCAAGGTCGGCGTGTTCCGTCCGATCGTGCGAGCCGAGCCCCAGCCCGACTACGTCCTCGAGCTGCTGCTCGAACACGACGGCGTGGACCTCCCATACGACGTGTGCGCCGGCGTGACCTACGAGGACGTCCACGCCGACCCCGACGCCGCGCTGACCACGATCATCGAGCGCTACCACGCGGTGGCCGACCAGTGTGACGCCGTGGTCGTCGTGGGCAGCGACTACACCGACGTCGGCAACCCCACCGAGTTCTCGTTCAACGCCCGGATCGCGGCCAACCTCGGCACTCCGGTGATCCTGGTCCTCAACGGTCACGACCAGTCGCCCGCGGGGCTGCGCACGGTGGCCGACCTCGCCGTCACCGAGCTGGCTGCCAACTACGGCAAGCTGCTCGCGATCATCGCCAACCGGGTGGCGCCCGACGATCTCGACGCGGCCCGCGCCAGCCTGGCCACCAGCGTTCCGGTGGCGACCCTGCCGGAGGAGCCGCTGCTGTCGGCACCGACCGTCGCCGATCTGATCCACGACGACGACACCGTCCTCGCAGAGGGCCAGCCCGGAGCGCTCGGCCACGAGGTGCTGGCCTTCGTCGTGGCCGGGATGACGTTGCCCAACATCCTCGATCGGCTGGTCGACGACGCGGTCGTCATCACCCCGGCCGACCGCAGCGACGTCGTCCCCGGCCTCCTGCTCGCCGACGCCTCCCAGACCTTCCCGAGGCTGGCCGCCATCGTGCTCAACGGCGGCTTCCCGCTGCCACCCCAGATCGTGCGGCTGATCGACGGGCTCAGCCCGGGAGTGCCGATCATCACCACCAGCGGCGACACGTTCCAGACCGCCACGCGGCTGGCCGGCGTGCGCGGGCGGCTGACCAGGGACGCCACCCGCAAGATCGACACCGCGCTGGCGCTGTACGACGAGCACGTCGACGCGGCCGAGCTACTCGCCCGCCTCGACGTCACCCACAGCGACGTCGTGACCCCGCTGATGTTCGAGCACCGCCTCATCGAGCGGGCCCGTACCGACCCCCGCCACATCGTGCTGCCCGAGGGCGGCGACGACCGGATCCTGCAGGCCGCGGCGACCGTGCTGCGGCGCGGCATCGCCGAGCTGACGATCCTCGGCCCGCCGAGCGAGGTGCGGGCCCGGGCCGCGGCGCTCGGTCTCGACCTCGACGCCGCGAAGATCATCGACCCGCACGACGACGACCTGCGCGACCGCTTCGCTCGCGAGTACGCCGAGCGCCGCGCTCACAAGGGCGTGACGCTCGAGGCGGCCCGCGACCAGGTGGTCGACGTGTCGTACTTCGGCACGATGATGGTGCTGCTCGGACTCGCCGACGGCATGGTGTCGGGGGCGGCTCACACCACCGCCCACACCATCCGGCCCTCCTTCGAGGTGGTGAGGACCAGGCCCGGTGTGTCGATCGTGTCCAGCGTGTTCTTCATGTGCCTGAGCGACCGGGTGCTCGTCTACGGCGACTGCGCGGTCAACCCCGATCCGACCGCCGAGCAGCTCGCCGACATCGCGATCTCCTCCGCCGAGACGGCCGCGCAGTTCGGGGTCGATCCGCGGATCGCGATGCTGTCGTACTCCACCGGCGAGTCCGGCGCCGGAGCCGAGGTGGACAAGGTCCGCACCGCCACCGCCCTGGTGCGCGAGCGTCGCCCCGAGCTGTCGGTGGACGGTCCGATCCAGTACGACGCCGCCGTGGACGCGAGCGTGGCGCGGACCAAGGCGCCCGGCAGCGAGGTGGCCGGTCGCGCGACGGTGTTCGTCTTCCCCGATCTGAACACCGGCAACAACACCTACAAGGCGGTGCAACGCAGCGCGGGAGCCGTGGCAGTGGGGCCGGTGCTGCAAGGGCTGCGCAAGCCGGTCAACGATCTGTCGCGCGGCGCGCTGGTGCGCGACATCGTCAACACGATCGCGATCACGGCGATCCAGGCGCAGTCGGCGGCCGACGCCGGATGACGGCGCAGCGATCAGCCCCGGGCCAGCGTGGCGATGTCGTCGATCTGGCGGCGGGCGACGGCAGGGTCGGTCGAGGGATACAGCCCGACGCTGTGGACACCGGCTTCCTCCAGCGCGGCGATGTGGGCCAGGGCATCGTCGATGGTGCCGATCGCGCTGATCTCGGTCCACCACTCCGGCGGCATCGTGACCAGCGCGTCGGCCCCGCCCGCGGCGTACCGATCGGCGAGGTCGGCGTAGAACGGCAGCGCCTCGAGCCCCACGCTGGGACGGTCCAGCAGCCCGGCCAGCCACGGCGCCATGACGCGGTACGCATCGCGACGATCGGGCTCGACGCACACCGCACCGAACACCGCGACATGGAACGGCTCAGGGCGTCCGGCCTGGTCGAGAGCCTGCCGGACGTACGACGGGCTGCCCGGCTCGGCCAGCACGACGCCGTCGGCGATCCGTCCGGCCAGGGCGAGCGACTTGGGGCCGCGGACCCCGGCCAGCAGGGGCGGGCGCTGGGCCGGCGGCTGGTCGAGCGTGACGTGGTCGAGGGTGACGTAGCGACCGTCGACCGTGACCTCGTCGCCGTCGAGCAGCCGGCCGACCGCCACCATGACCTCCTCGAGCGCGGTGAGCGGCGACTGCGGGCGCACCCCCATCTGGGCCATCCAGCGCTGCACGCCGTGGCCGATGCCCGGCAGGACCCGGCCCGGGGCCAGCCCGCACAGGGTGGCGATCTCCATGGCGGTGACCGGTGCGGTACGCGCCACGGCGGGCAGGATGCCGATGCCCACCCGGAGCCGGTCGGTGACGGCCAGAGCCGTGGCCGCGAGGCTCACCCCAGCGGTGTAGAAGCAGTCCTCGATGACCCACAGCTGGTCGGCGCCGCCGGCCTCGAGCCCCGCGGCGAACTCGCCGACCAGGCCCGCGGGGAACGTCCGGTCGAAGCACATGCCGACCTCGGCGCGATGCGAAGACATGGCCGCACCGTATCCGCGACCACCGACACCTTCCACAGCCGCGACCGACAGGAGACGCGATGAGTTCGACCGTGCTGGTGCTCAATTGCGGCTCGTCGTCGATCAAGTACCAACTCCTCGACGCCATGTCCGGCGTCGTCATGGCCAAGGGACTGGCCGAGCGGATCGGCGAGGAGGCCGGCCACCTGCGACACGACGGCAGCACGACCCGGGTGGAGTCCGACGAGCCGCTGGCCGATCACGACGCCGGGTTGCGCGCGGTACTCGCCGCGTTCGAGAGGGGCGGCCCCAGCCTGGCCGACACCGACGTCGCCGCGGTGGGACACCGGGTTGTCCACGGCGGCGACCGCTTCGCCGAGCCGGTACTGATCGACGACGAGGTCGAGCAGGTCATCGGCGACCTGGCCAGCCTGGCCCCGCTGCACAACCCGCCCAACCTGGCCGGGATCCGGGTGGCGCGGCAGAGCTTTCCCGGCCTGCCTCACGTGGCCGTCTTCGATACGGCGTTCCACCAGAGCCTGCCGCCAGTGGCCTACACCTACGCCCTCGACCGCGACACCGCGCGCGCCCACCAGGTGCGGCGATACGGGTTCCACGGCACGTCGGTGGCCTACGTCAGCCGGGCGGCCGCGCAGATGCTCGGACGCGAGCCGGACCAGGTCAACCTGATCGTGCTCCACCTCGGCAACGGCGCCTCGGCCACCGCCGTCGAGGGCGGCCGCTCGGTGGACACGTCCATGGGATTCACGCCGCTGGAAGGGCTGGTCATGGGGAGCCGGTCGGGCGACGTGGATGCCGGCGTCGTGTTCCACCTGCGGCGCCACGCCGGCCTCAGCGTCGACGAGCTCGACAGCCTGCTCAACCGCCGCAGCGGCATGCTCGGGCTGGCCGGCGCGAACGACCTTCGCGAGGTCCACCGGCGCGCGGCCTCGGGCGACGCCGACGCCCGGCTGGCGCTGGAGATCTATTGCTACCGGATCCGCGGCTACGTCGGCCGGTACTGCGCCACGCTCGGCAGAGTCGATGCCGTGGTGTTCACCGCGGGCGTGGGCGAGAACGACGCCTGGGTGCGCTCGCACGCTCTGGCCGGGTTGGAGGGCTTCGGCGTCGAGATCGACCGGGTGCGCAACTCCAGCGACGGCGGCACGGCGCGGTTCGTCTCCCCCGACGACGCCCGGGTGGCCGTGCTCGTGGTCCCCACGAACGAGGAGCTCGAGATCGCCCGCCAGACCCTCGCGGTCGTCGGCTGAGGCTGTGGAGGCCCGCGGCGGCGTCAGGCGATGCGGTCGATGACCAGCGGCAACAGGGCCGGCCGCGCACCCGCCGGAGCGATGACATACGACCCGTCGAGTGCCTCGAGCGCGCGGTCGAACCGAGCCGGCTCGTCGGTGTGCAACGTCAGCAACGCCTCGCCGGCCCGGACGAACGCACCGGGCTTGGCGTGCAGCTCGACACCCGCGCCCGCCTGGACCGGGTCCTCCTTGCGCGCCCGGCCCGCGCCGAGCCGCCAGGCGGCCACCCCCACCGCGTACGCGTCGAGGTGGGTCAGCACGCCGTCGGCCGGCGCGAGCACCGTGTGGGTCTCGCGCGCGGTGGGCAGCGCGGCGTCCGGGTCGCCACCCTGGGCGGCGATCATGGCGCGCCAGACATCCATGGCCGAGCCGTCACGCAGCGCGTCGGCCGGGTCCTTGCCGCTGACGCCCGCCGCGTCGAGCATCTCGCGGGCGAGGGTGACGGTGAGCTCGACGACGTCCTCGGGGCCGCCACCGGCCAGCACCTCGACCGACTCGCGCACCTCGAGGGCGTTGCCGGCGGTCAGGCCCAGCGGGGTCTGCATGTTGGTGAGCAGCGCGACCGTGCGCACGCCCGCGTCGGTGCCGAGATCGACCATGGTGCGAGCCAGCTCGGCCGCCGACTCGACGTCCTTCATGAACGCGCCCGAACCGACCTTGACGTCGAGGACCAGCGCGCCGGTGCCCTCAGCGATCTTCTTGCTCATGATCGACGACGCGATCAGCGGGATCGACTCGACCGTGCCGGTGACGTCGCGCAGAGCGTAGAGCTTCTTGTCGGCCGGAGCGAGGTCGTCGGTGGCGGCGCAGACCACGGCTCCGACGTCGTGCAGCACCGCGAGCATCTCCTCGCCGGAGAGCGAGGCTCGCCAGCCCGGGATCGACTCGAGCTTGTCCAGCGTGCCGCCGGTGTGGCCGAGCCCCCGCCCGGACAGCTGGGGCACGGCCGCGCCGCAGGCCGCCACCGTGGGCGCCAGCGGGAGGGTGATCTTGTCGCCGACGCCGCCGGTGGAGTGCTTGTCGGTGGTGGGTCGCGGGACGCCGGACCAGTCCATGCGTTGCCCGGAGGCGATCATGGCCGCCGTCCACCGCGACACCTCGCGCCGCGACATCCCGTTCAGCAGGATGGCCATGGCCAGCGCCGACATCTGCTCGTCGGCCACTGCTCCCCGGGTGTAGGCGTCGACGACCCAGTCGATCTGGGCATCGGAGAGGTCGGTCCGGTCGCGCTTGGCGCGGATGACGTCGACGGCGTCGAACTGCTCGTGCGGGGCTTCGGCCATGCCCTGATCCTCCCTGACGACCGCCCGCCGAGGCCATCCGATCCGCCGCCAGCGAACGGCACGGGGCCGTACGGCCGCTTTGATAGCTTGCGACCTGTTCACCCCGGGACAATCGAGAGACGAGAGCCGCCGTGCCCCTCAGCGACGAACGACGCGCCCTGCTCGACGCCGCCTTCGCGCCCGCGGCGGCGGAGCTCTTCGCGGAACGCGGCCGCGACTCACCGCCCCGAGCCGTGCTCTGGGTCCACCCGCCCTGGCATGCCCACGGTCCTGGCCTCGACGACCTCGGGGCCAGGTACGGCGGCACCCTCGTGGTCGTCGACGGTCAAGCGCTGCGAAGCAAGCTCCCCGACTACGACCAGGCGATGCTCCACCCCCTGACCGCACAGGAGGCCACCAGGGAGGACGTCGGCTACCTGGTCCAGCGCGGCATGGAGTACGCCCGCGAACACGGCATCAGCGTCCTCGTGCCGGGGACGGGCACCCGGCCGGGCGTCACGCTCGGGACGGCCCAGGAATTCGCCGCGGCCGACGGATTCTCCGTGGACCTCGTGGCCGTGGCGGAGCCCATGGAGGAGACCCGGCTCAGCGCGGTCTTCGGATACTTCGACCCCGATGACGCAGCTCGGGTCTGGCCCCGCCCGGAGAACCGCAGGGCCAACTGGGACGGTCTGGCCGAGACGATCGCGCAGGCGGTCGAGAGTCCGGACGTCGCGCGGGTCGTCGTCATGACCCGCGACGGTGAGGTGCTCAGCGACTCGGACCTGCCCGGGGCTCCGGACGCCCTCGCGACGTTCGAGGCCGCTCGACAGCTCGACTATTCGCCGGAACAGGCCCACGTCTGGCTCGCGAGGTGGCAGCAGGTCCTCGACTGGGCACATGCCTCCGGCCAGCTGAACGATCCGATGATCGCGCCCGTCCTGGCGGAGCTGACCGAGGACGCCGTCCGGGTCGCAGCCCTCGCCGACGAGCGCTCGGGCGGGGGCGGCGGTCCGGACTCGGCGCTGCGACGAGTCGACGCCACCGTTCGGGCGACCCACGAGCCGACCCTGATCACCCCGCTGATCAGCTGGGCGGCGAGCGGGGTCGCGGCCGCCCGGACGACGCTCGCGCGGGCAACCGACGCCTATGCCCAGGCCACCATGACCCGGCTGGATCGGATCGTCCAGTACGTCACGGCCGCCGGCGGCCCGGGCTCGGCGGCTCTCGTCGACCGGCTTCGCGAGGACGGTGACGCCATGATCCGCACCCTCGACGCACGACGGACGACGTCGACCGCGGCGATCGACCGCGACCTCGAGCGCCTGCGGGACAGCCGCACGACGTGACGTGGCGGCCGACGCGGGAGCCGGTTCGGTCACGGGGAGGTCAGCGGCTGACGTGGGCCCGCGAGTCGCGGCGCAACAGCAGCCACACCCCGAGGCCCGGCAGGAACACCTGGGCCAGGACGGCCCGCTCGCCGCCGGCGATCGCCGCGACCACCCCGCCCGCCACGGCCACCGCCAGCACGACGACGGCCGCCACGTACGCCCATCGCCGGCTCTTGAACAGCGACCACCCGATCCCGAGGCATACCGCGCCGAGCGTCAGCAGCCCCATGGACACCAGCGCGTCCGAACGTGACTGCTGGGAGACGCCGGCCAGGCCGATCACCGCGTACAGCGCTCCGCCGACCATCAGCACGAGCGACACCACCCGTATCGACGCCGGCAAGGGCGCCTCGGGCGCTCCGCGCGTGTCCGGCGTCTCGGTCGCGTTCACGACCCCGCCACCGGAAGCTGCTCAGGGCCGAACGCCTGGGGCAGCACCTGGTCCATGGTCCGGATCCCCTCGGGGGTGTCGACCAGCAGCTCCGCCCCGCCGTGCTCCCACAACAGCTGACGACAGCGCCCGCACGGCATCGTGGTGCGCTGGTCGTCGCCGCCCACGCAGGTGAACGCGACCAGCCGCCCGCCGCCCCCGGCCACGAGCGAGGAGATCAGCCCGCACTCCGCACAGAGCGTGACGCCGTACGAGGCGTTCTCGACGTTGCACCCCACGACCACCCGGCCGTCGTCGACCAGCGCCGCCGCGCCCACGGCGAACTTGGAGTACGGCGCGTACGCGGCTCCGGCGACAGCGCGCGCGGCGGCCCGCAGCCCGTCCCAGTCGATCTCCACGGGATCGCCTCTCACGACTTCACGTACGGGATGCCGTCGGCCGCGGGCGCTCGCACCCGTCCGACGAGCCCGGCCACCGCGAAGATCGTCAGCACGTACGGCAGCATCAGCATGAACTGGCTCGGGATCGGTGTGCCGACGATGCCGAGCACGCTCTGGAGGTTGTTGGCGAAACCGAACAGCAGCGCCGCTCCCAGCGCACCGACCGGGCTCCATCGTCCGAAGATCATCGCTGCCAGGGCGATGAAGCCCTGCCCGGCCGACATCTCCTTGTTGAACGCGCCGACGTTGCCCAGGGTGAAGAAAGCCCCGCCGAATCCGGCGACCATGCCGCCCAGCAACACATTGCGGAAGCGGATCGAATTGACCCGGATGCCCAGGGTGTCGGCCGCCTTCGGGTGCTCGCCCACCGAGCGCACCCGCAGACCCCACCGGGTGCGGAACAGCGCGATCTGGATGAGGATCACCGTGGCGTACATGACGTAGACGATGATCGTCTGGTTGAACAGCACCGGACCGATCACTGGAATGTCGCTGAGCAGCGGAATCGCCAGCCGCGGCAGCTTGCCCGGGCTGTTCCAGGTGTCCGCCTCGGGAGCCAGCAACTGCCCGTACAGGAAGTTCGTGGCGCCGAGCACCAGCACGTTGAGCACCACGCCGACGATGATCTGGTTGACGATGTAGGTGATGGCGAAGACCGCCAGGACGACGGCCACCAACAGCCCTGCCACCACCGCCGCCACGAGCCCGGCGAGCAGGCTTCCGGTGAGGCTGGCCACGACGGCGGACAGGAACGCACCGGCCAGCAGCTGGCCCTCGATGGCGATGTTGATGACACCGGCCCGCTCGCACAGCACGCCCGACAACGCCCCGAACACCAGCGGCACCGACAGGGCCAGCGCACCCTGCAACAGGCCGGTGAACGAGATCTGCTCGCCGGCCACCGCCCACACGAGGAAGGCCAGCACGAATGCCACCGCGAAAGTCACGGTCATCCAGATCGGCACCGCGCGCCGGGCCCGGACGAGGAGGAAGGAGTACGCCGCAATCGCCAGGCACACCAGCGACAAGGCGATCGCCACGGGCTGCGACGGCAGGCCCACGGGATCGATCTGCACGGCGTCACCCGGCGTCGAGATGCCGAACGTGCTGGTCTCGCCGGACGGTCCGAGGATGCCGAAGAACACCAGCGACACGAGCCCCAGCACGGTGAACGCGATGGGTGCCTTCCAGCTGCGCGGCGGGACGACCACGGCCGAGGGCTCCTGCTGGACCGGTGCCAGCGCCTGAGTGCTCACGCGTTCCACCCCTCCGACAGCCCGCCGACCGGCCCGGCAGATCTGACCTTGATCCGGAAGATCGACCTGATCAGCGGCGGCGCCGCGATGAACAGCACGATCAGCGACTGGATGACGAGGATGATGTCGATGGGCGTGCCGGTGCCGGCCTGCATCGTCACGCCTCCGGCTCGCAGCGCACCGAACAGCAACCCTGCGGCCACCGTGCCCCATGGACTTGCGCGGCCCAAGAGCGCGACCGTGATCGCGTCGAAGCCGAGCCCGGAGGAGATGCCGGTGGTGAGGTAGCGCTCGGTCCCGAGTACCTGCATCACCCCCGCCAGGCCGGCCAGCGCCCCGGCGATGAGCATCACCGTGACGTAGGTGCGCCCCACCGACATCCCGGCCGTGCGGGCGGCGTGCGGGTTGGCACCGACCGCCCGGAACTCGAAGCCCAGCGTGCTGCGCGAGAGCAGCCACCACACGACCACGGCGGCCAGGATCGCGACGAAGAACCCGCCGTGGAACCGGGTGCCCTCGAAGAACCTGGGGAACTGCGCGCTCTCGGCCACCACCGGGCTGACCGGGTTGGACGCTCCCGGTCGCTGGAACGCCGAGGTGATCAGGAGGTAGGCGATGAGGAAGCGGGCGATGTAGTTGAGCATGATCGTGACGATCACCTCGTGGGCCCCGCTGCGCGCCTTGAGCGCGCCCGCGATGCCCGCCCACAAGGCCCCGCCCAGCATGCCGGCCAGCACACCCAGCACGAGGTGGAGGCCCACAGGGAGGTCCCAGGCGAAGCCGACGTAGCCCGCGAAGATCGCCGCGATGATGATCTGGCCCTCGGCGCCGATGTTGAACAGGCCGGCTCGGAAAGCCAGCGCCACACCCAGCCCGGCCGCGATGAGCGGTGCGGCGTTGGTGAGCGTCTCGGCCAGCGGTCGCAGCGCCCGGCCCAGCGTGTACTCGCCGAAGTCGACGACGGAGCCGGTGAACAGCGCGCTGTACGCGCCGCTGACGGAGTCCCAGGCCGCCGAGATCGTGTCGCCGGGCCGTGAGAAGAAGTAGCTCGCGGAGTCCTGGACTCCCGGATCGGAGATCGCGATCAGGAGCCCGCCGATGAACAGCGCCAGCACGACCGACAGGAACGTGATCATGATGCTGCCGGTGGTCAGCTCGCGGGCGAAGCGCTGGCCGAAGGACTCCTCGGCCGGCGCTGCCGGCCGGGTCGGCGTCGTTCCCGGAGCCGGAGCCGGCGCCTGACCCGAGGCCGGGGGGTCGGGCTGCGGTGTGTCGGTCACGACGACGCTCCGTCCTGCGGTGGTTCGGGTGTGGACGGGGGTGTGGGCTCGGCCGGCTCCGCGGACGCAGGCGGCTCGGCGGACGCAGGCGGCTCCGCGGGCGCGTCGGTGGCGACCTGCTCGAGCACCGTGGGATGGGCGACCGCATGGGCCACGGCCTCGTCTCGCGGCACCCCGGCCATCATCAGGCCGAGCACGTCGCGATCGGTGTCGCCCGGCACGATGCCGACGATCGCGCCGCGGTACATCACGGCGATGCGGTCGGCCAGCGCGCTGATCTCGTCGAGCTCGGTGGAGACGATGACCACGGCGGTGCCTTCGTCGCGTTCGTGGATGATGCGCTTGTGGACGAACTCGATGGACCCGACGTCGAGACCACGGGTGGGCTGGGCGGCGATGAGCAGCTTGAGCGGCCTGGACAGCTCGCGCGCCACCACGACCTTCTGCTGATTACCGCCGGAGAGAGTCCCGGCGGGCGTCTGCACGCTGGACGTGCGGATGTCGAACTCCTCGATCCGCTGGTCGGCGTTGGCCTCGAGCGCGGAGCGGCGCAACGACCACCACCGGGCGAAGGGCGGGCGCTGGTGGATGTCGAGCACGAGGTTTTCGGCCACCGAGAAGCTCCCGACGACGCCGTCGACCGTGCGGTCCTCGGGGACGAAGCCCACGCCCGCCTCGAGGGTCTCGCGCATGCCCTGGCCGATCAGCTCGTCGCCGTCGAGGCGGGCCGAGCCGGTGACGATGGTGTCGCCCAGACCCAGGACGGCCTCGACCAGCTCGGTCTGGCCGTTGCCCTGGACCCCGGCCACCGCCAGGATCTCGCCGTCGCGGACCTCGAAGGACACGTCGTCGACGACGGTATGGCCGCGCGGGTCGAGCACGGTCAGCCCCTCGACCACGAAGGACACCTCGCCGGGCTCGGCCGGCGCCTTGTCGACGGTGAGGCTGACGGCGCGGCCCACCATCATCGAGGCCATCTCGTTCTCGGGCGTGCCGGGTGCGGCGTCGCCCACCACCGTGCCGCGCCGGATCACGGTGATGCGATCGGCGATCGCCCGGACCTCGCGCAGCTTGTGGGTGATGAAGACGATGGACGTGCCGGCCGCCTTGAGCTGGCGCATGATCTCGATCAGCTCGTCGGTCTCCTGCGGCGTCAGCACCGCCGTGGGCTCGTCGAGGATGAGCACGTCGGCCTTGCGGACGAGCGCCTTGATGATCTCGACGCGCTGCTGGACGCCCACCGGGAGGTCCTCGACCAAGGCATCGGGATCGACGTGGAAACCGTAGCGTTCGGAGATGGCGTTGACCTCGTGGCGCGCGGCGTCCATGTCGAGCAGGCCGGCGGCGCCGACGTGCTCCTGCCCGAGCATGACGTTCTCGGCGACGGTGAACACCGGCACGAGCATGAAGTGCTGGTGGACCATGCCGATGCCGGCAGCCATCGCGTCGCCCGGGCCGGCGAACGTCACCTTCTCGTCGTCGATCAGGATGCTGCCGTCGTCGGGCTGGTACAGGCCGTAGAGCACGTTCATGAGTGTGCTCTTGCCAGCGCCGTTCTCACCCAGCAGGCAATGGATCTCGCCTGGCTCGACCACCAGGTCGATCTGGTCGTTGGCCACCAGCGAACCGAATCGCTTGGTGATGCCGCGCAACTCCAACTTCACCCGACTGACCGCCCTCCTCGTGGCGCGAACCTCGTCGGTTCGC
>DATCVR010000380.1:0-1938 GCA_036566745.1 Jiangellaceae bacterium
GAGGCGGACTCCCAGAAGCCCGGAACGCCGTGCATGGTCTCGTCGAGGAAGAACTCCGCCGTCATCTCGGGGTCGAGCGTCTGGCGGCGGAAGATGCTGAGCGTGCCGGTCTCGGTGGGCAGGACGTGCTCGGCGGTGTCCTCGAGGAGGTCGCCGGGGTCGACGGCCGGGGCCGGCGCGGCGGAGCGACCGCGCAGCTTGCCGAGGACCATCGTGACGCCCTGGCGGACCTCGGCGATCCGCATCGCGTAGGCGATCCCGATGAAGGCCGCGAGCCCCACCGTCCCACCCAGGGCGAGCTCGAACAGCCGGCCGATCATCGCCGGGAAGCCGCCGAGCAGGTTGACCTGGGCCCAGCCCCACGAGACCAGCCAGGCCAGCGTGGCGGCGATGACCGCGGGGACGGCCACCCGGCCGATGTGCCCGAGCAGCGAGGCGATGCCGAGACTGCCGATGCGGCGCTGGAGGCGGAACATCCCCACCGAGGCGCCGACCAGGTACGCGGTGCTGTAGCCGATGGCCAGCCCCATCGTGACGACGCGGTTGCTCGGCGACACGAACGAGACGACCAGGGCGCCGACCACCATGACGGCGGAGACCCAGATCTGGGTGTAGAACGGCGTCTTGGTGTCTTGCAGCGCGTAGAAGCCGCGCAGCGCCATGTAGTGGACGGTGAACCCCACCAGCCCGGGCATCAGCAGCATCAACGTCACGGCGAGCGAGCCGGTCTGGCCCTGCGCAGCGCCGTGGTCGAAGATCATGGCGGTCAGCGGGAACGCCAGCGCCGCCACCATGGCGCCGATCGGGACGATCACGGCGAGACAGGTGCGGATGGCCCCGACGATCCGCTGCCGCACCGCGTCGAGGTCGCCCTCCGAGGCGAGGTCCGACAGCCGCGGCAACAGTGCGGTGGCCAGCGAGACCGTGATGACCGAGTGCGGCACCATCAGGATCAGCATCGCGTTGGAGTACACGGCGTAGCCGGCGCCGTCGGCACCGTCCAGACCGATGCCGCTGGCTCCCGACGCGACCTTGACCACGAACAGGTACGCCACCTGGTTCACCGCGACGAAGCCGAACGTCCACAGACCGAGCTCGACGGCCTTGCCCAGCCCGTGGCCCTTCCAGTCGGTCCGGAAGCGCAGCGAGAACCCGGTACGTCGCAGTACCGGCACCAGACAGATCGCCTGGACGGCCACGCCGAGGGTGGTGCCCAGGCCCAGGAGCATCACCTCGGCGTCGGTGAACGGCTCGTTCGTCTTGGTGCCGAACACCACGATGAACCCCACGAACACCGCGATCGCCACGATGTTGTTGAGGATCGGCGACCACATCATCGGACCGAATCGGCCCTTGGCGTTGAGCATCTGCCCGACCAGCACGTACATGCCGGAGAAGAAGATCTGCGGCAGGGTGAACCGGGCGAGCATCACCATGTTGTCGAAGTACGGACGCATGGACGGGTCGAGATACCGGCGGTTTGCGATCAGCTCGATGATCCACGGCGCGGCGATCACCGCGGCGACGGTCGCGACCCCGAGCACGGTGACGGTCAGGCTGAACAGCCGCTCGGAGTACGCCCGCCCGCCGTCGGCGTCGTTCTTGATCGCCCGCACCAGCGCCGGCACCAGCACCGAGTTGAGCACCCCGCCGCCGACCAGGATGTACAGCATGGTCGGGATGACCGTGGGCACGGCGAAGACGTCGGCGGTGACCGCCGTCAGGCCGATCGCGGCGGAGATGACTGCCGCCTTGCCGAAGCCGGTGAGCCGCGACACGACCGTCCCGGCCGCCATGATGATGCTGGAGTTCAGCAACCCGGCGTCGCGCATGACCGGGGCCTCGGCGGGTCGGCGGGGCCTGGTGTCGCTCATGGGGCCACCCTCGCGACCGGTGTACTCCCGCCATCGTCCGTGGGGGTGGTGGTGGCTGTGGTGG
>DATCVR010000381.1:0-8338 GCA_036566745.1 Jiangellaceae bacterium
GCGCTCGGTGGCCGCGTCACCCGGGGTGGCCGCGGCGATGACCGGGATGTCGTCGCGGGTGGCGTCGTCGTACCCGTCGGCCACCAGGCCGGTGACGTCGAACAACCGGCGGTCGAGCTGGCCACGTGCGAGCAAGGGCGCGGCGTCGGAGGGCACCACGCGCAGGTCGCCGTCGGTTCGCTGCACCTGGAAGTCGATGTGCTCACGGCCCTCGCCGGGCACGACCCGAGCCCGTTCGGCCCGGCCGCCGGGGAGGACGACCCGGTCGCCGGTGACCAGCGTGACGGACACGTCGGCCCGGCCGGACGTGGCGCTGGGCTCGCCCGCCGTCTCGACCGCGCCCCCCGCGGCACCCGACCCGATCAGCAGGGCTCCTGCCAGCATCGTTGTCATGATCGTTGTGCGTCTGAGCACGGTGAATCTCCCATCGTCACCACAGATGACGCCCACCCGCAGACGCCGGTTGCATCGATCCGCGAGTATGTCGTGAAGATCGTCGGCGCCGCTACGATGCGATTCCTACTTTCTGCCCATACGCGAGAATCGGATGCAGCACCGATGTTCGGCTGCGGCGCGCCGACGGCAGCGTCGTCTGGCTCAACCCGCGCTCGAGCTCATCGGCGACACGGGGTCGGCGGGAGCAACCTCGCAGTGCTGTACGCACGGGTGCCGGGACGGTTCTGAACTCGTCGGTCCGGGTCCGGGTCCGGTCCGGCTTCCGGCCCGAGTCCGGACCGGTCAGGCCGAGTCCGGACCGGTCAGGCCGGGTCGAAGTCGAAGGCCGGGAGGTCGTCGAGGCTCCGCACGTTCTTCTTCCGGCGGTACTCCGCACGCCCCTCGACGCCCTTGCGCTCCATGTGCGGGGGCAGGAGGTCGCGTTCGCCGACGTAGTCCATGAACGGGACGCCGTAGCCGCAGGAGTCCGACACCCGGTGGACGTCCACGACGATCACCGCCCGGGCGCCCCGCAGTTCGGCGAAGCGGGGCGCCCAGGTGGCGAACTCGTCGTCGTAGATCGTGACGAACCGGCCGGTGCCGTGCAGGCGGACGACGTTGGGCGGTCCCTCGAAGGCGCAGAACATCAGCGTGATCCGGCCGTTCTCGCGCAGGTGGGCGATGGTCTCGGCGCCACTGGCGGTGATGTCGAGGTACGCCACGGTGTGGTCGTCGACGATGGTGAAGGTGCCACCGATGCCCTTCGGCGAGACGTTGACGTGGCCGCCCGCGCCACTGGGCGCCGTGGCGACGAAGAACACCCTCTGCGCCGCGATGAACTCACGAAGCCGATCGTCGATGCGCTCGTGAACCTTGCCCATGAGTCAGTCGCAGACCGCGCCGTACGCGGCCGAGCCGACCAGCTTGGCGTACTTGGCGAGCACGCCGCGCTCGTGCTTGGGCGCGGGAGCCTCCCACTCGACCCTTCGCTTCGCCAGCTCGTCCTCGTCGACGAGCAGTTCGAGGCTGCGCGCGGGCACGTCGAGGCGGATGCGGTCGCCGTCGCGGACGAACGCGATCGGACCGCCGTCGACGGCCTCGGGCGCCACGTGCCCGATGCACAGGCCGGTGGTGCCGCCGGAGAACCGCCCGTCGGTGATGAGCAGGACGTCCTTGCCGAGCCCGGCGCCCTTGATGGCGCCCGTGACGGCGAGCATCTCGCGCATCCCCGGGCCGCCCTTGGGGCCCTCGTAGCGGATGATCACGACGTCGTTCTTGTTGAGCAGGCCATGTTCGACGGCGTCCATGGCGGCCTGCTCGCCATCGAAGACTCGCGCGGTTCCGTCGAAGACGTCGGCGTCGAAGCCCGCGGTCTTGACCACCGCGCCCTCGGGGGCGAGCGAGCCGCGCAGGACGGTGAGGCCGCCGGTGGCGTGGATCGGGTTGGCGAGGGCATGGATGATCTTGCCGTCGGGGTCAGGCGGGGCGACGTCGGCCAGATTCTCGGCGATGGTCTTGCCGGTGACCGTGAGGCAGTCGCCGTGCAGGAGCCCCGCGTCCAGCAGCGCCCGCATGACGACGGGCACGCCGCCGATGCGGTCGATGTCGGTCATGACGTAGCGGCCGAACGGCTTGACGTCGGCGAGGTGGGGCACCTTGTCGCCGATGCGGTTGAAGTCGTCGAGCTCGAGCGGCACATGCGCCTCGTGGGCGATGGCCATGAGGTGGAGGACGGCGTTGGTCGAGCCGCCGAGTGCCATGACCACCGCGATGGCGTTCTCGAACGCCTCCTTGGTGAGGATGTCGCGGGTGGTGATGCCGCGGCGCAACAGCCCCACGACGGCCTCGCCGGAGCGGCGGGCGTAGCCGTCGCGGCGGCGGTCGACGGCCGGCGGGGCCGCGCTGCCCGGCAGCGACATGCCCATGGCCTCGGCCGCGCTGGCCATGGTGTTGGCGGTGTACATGCCGCCGCAGGCGCCCTCGCCCGGACAGATGGCGCGTTCGATCTCGTCGACCTCGGCGCGGGTGATGAGCCCCCGCGCACACGCACCGACCGCCTCGAAGGCGTCGATGATGGTGACTTCCTTGTCACCGACGCGGCCCGGGAGGGTCGAACCGGCGTAGAGGAAGACCGCGGCGACGTCGAGGCGGGCCGCGGCCATGAGCATCGCGGGCTCGGACTTGTCACAGCCGGCGAGCAAGACCGCGCCGTCGAGCCGCTCCGCGCCGAACACCGTCTCGACCGAGTCGGCGATGACCTCGCGCGACACCAGCGAGTAGTGCATGCCCTCGTGGCCCATCGAGATGCCGTCGGAGACGGAGATGGTGCCGAACTCGAGCGGGTATCCGGCGGCGGCGTGGACTCCCTCCTTCGCGGCCTTGGCGAGGCGGTCGAGGGAGAGGTTGCAGGGCGTGATCTCGTTCCAGGACGAGCCGACGCCGATCTGCGGCTTCTCCCAGTCGTCGTCGCCCATACCTACAGCGCGGAGCATTCCGCGCGCGGCTGCGCGCTCGAGACCGTCGGTGACCGCCCGCGAACGGGGCTTGATGTCAGGCGTGGAGGGAGTCACGGTCATGGTGCCCAACGCTAGACCTGACCCCGCGCTGGTGAGACGGGAGGTCCGCGATCCGGACCCTGTTGGGTGAACCCGACGTGGCCCTGTGCACAGCAGACTCACCCGTTGACCGGCGAAACGGCTCAGCTGATGGCGACCGTCAGGATGACCAGCGAGTCGACGTCGGCGACGAGGTCGTGACGCTGTGGCGGGACGTCGACGAGCATTCCCTCGGGGACGGTGACGGCGCGGTCGCCGGCGTGCAGCGTGACGCTGCCCTTGAGACAGAGGATGGTGGCGTCGCCGGGGCTCTGGTGCTCGCCGAGCCTGGTGCCCGCGGTCAGCGCGATGAGCGTCTGGCGAAGGCGGCTTCCGCTGTGAAGGGTCTTCGCGGCCCGGCCGTTGGACGACAACCTGGCAGCGTCCATCTGGTCGACGCCGACAGATTCGAGTGTCATCTCGGCCATGCCCTCAGCGTGACACCGGAACCGAGGCGCGTCGACGGCTTTCGCGGTGCCGAATCGTCAGTCGACCAGGACTGTCCTGGCCGTGCGCACCGGGAACGACTGCGCGGTCTCGTAGACGAGCGGCTCGATGTCGTCGATCGGAGGGATGCCCTCAACCGTCAGCACGATCGCCCAGGTGGCTGCGAGACTCACCGAACCGGTGCCGCTGGTCGAGAACGTGCTGCTCACCGGGTAGTGCGCGGGAGAGTCCAGCGGATTGGTGCCGTCGTACGGCCGACCGGCGCCGCTGGCACTGGAGCCGTTGCTCCAGGCCCAGGTGTACATCGGCGACGCCTCGACGCGGCCGGGCAGTGGGTTCTCGATCGCGAAACTCACCTCACCGGCGTCGGGCGTGGACGCGATCACGGGCAGGTTGACCAGGGCATTGGCGGAAGGCGCGACCGTGATCTCAGGCTGGGCGATCTTCCGGTAGTGCTCCTCGATGATCGCGACGATCTCCTCCTTCACGTCCTCGAGGTGGATCGGATCGGTTTCGCCGGGCGCCACACGACACTCACGTTCTCGGCCTGGCCAGGGCAACCACGGCTCGGCCACGCTCGTCCGCCGATACACCTGCGTCATGTAGCCGAATCCGTCGATCGTCTCGCAGCCCGCCTCCACGCACATGTCGTGATCCGGACGGTCCACATTGTTGTAGCCGCAGATGACGACGTACCTGGTCAGCCACCGAACGCCACCCTCGGACTCGGTGCCCTGCGTATCCGACACGGTCGGATAGAACGTCCGCGACTGACTGTCGTAGACGTAACCAACGCCCTCCCCATCCGTCTCAGGACAGTTCACAACGCGGCCGAAGGGATCGGTCATGCACGGCTCCGCAGATACCGAAAATGGAGTCCAGAGAAGGTAGAGGAGCAGAGAGAGCGCAGCCAAAATGTAGCGCGTCACGACAACACTTCATCCTTAATGATCGTCCAACCGAGATCTGGCTCCCTAACTGCCTGATAAATGACCTGGATGTTCTGTGTAGCTGCGAATTCCTGAACAGCCACACCTTCCGAATTCACGAGTGCCGCCGCCGACGACGAGGTCGTAGCCGTGAACACGGCGACCTCATCGGCGAAGCTGCCTAGTTGCACGTCATCCAGCTGACCCATTTCACCCTCATAGCGCACGTTCTCAGAGTGAGCCCTCTCGGCGAGGTCATACACCGCGAGACAGGACTTACAGCTTTCCGAGAACATCTCGCGGCTGCGGGCGAGGGCGTCAGCGGAGGTCCAGCTGGCGTTGACAGTGGCGATGTATTCCTCGAAGAACGCTGTGATCTCGGCTTCGAGCGCCGCTGTGGGATCGACGGGCGGCGTGGAGGGTTCATCCACCGGCTCGCCGGATGTGCTCGTCGCCACAGGCGGACTCGTGCTCGCCGAGGCATCGGGCGGCGTCGCCGAATCGCCGCCGGACGAACACCCAGCGACGAGAGCGGCGACGACCACGACGGCCGACCAGCTGAACAGGCGATCACGCATGACCGCGTACGTTAGCCACGCCGCAATTCGCGCGCACCTCGTTGTCCACAAGACGCGCCGGGGAGAACGCACCGAACATTCTCGACATCGAGCGCAAGAATGGCAGCAACCATCCATTTCTGGAGCGCTGCCCGCTAACTACAACAGAGCCGGGCCGGAACCGCTCACGGCAGCACCGCCGCACGCACGCACAACACGTCGGGCAGATGACGCACCACTTCGGTCCAGCTCACACCTTCGTCGGCGCTGGCGTACACCGAGCCGTCGCGGGTGCCGAGATAGAGACCGGCCGGATCGGCGTCGTCCACAGCCATCGCGTCGCGCAGGACGACTCCGTAGAAGCCGTCGGGCAACCCGGTTCCACTCGCCGACCAGGTCTCGCCCGCATCGGACGTGCGCCACACCCGTAGGGCGGCCTCGGGCGGGATCCGTTCCCCGTCGGCCACCAGGGGCACCACCCAGGCGGTCGCCTCGTCGCGCGGATGCGTCACGACCGTGAATCCGAAGTCGGCGGGCAGGCCCTCGGCGATCGACGACCAGGTGGAACCGCCGTCGTCCGAGCGGTACACACCGCCGTGGTTCTGGGCGAACAGCCGCTCCGGCGCAGCCGGGTCGCGGGCCACCTTGTGGACGCACTGGCCGTATTCGGGCTCCTCGCCGGGCAGGAAGTCGGCCGAGATGCCGCGGTTCGACGGCGCCCACGTGGTGCCGCCGTCAGCCGTGACATACACGCCGCCGGCGGACATCGCGACCAGCACGCGGCCGTCGTCGGAGGGGTGAGGCAGGATCGTGTGGATCGCCTGTCCTCCGAAACCGGCCTCCCAGTGCGGCCGGTGCGGGTGGTCCCACAAGCCGTCGACCAGCGAGAACGTCTCGCCTCGATCGTCGGAGCGCCACAACGCCGACGGCTGCGATCCGGCCCACACCACGCCCGGCCGCGCCTCCGTGTCCGGGCGCAACTGCCACACCGCCTCGACCGACGCGCCCGCGTCCGGCCCGAAGTGCACGCCCTCGGCCGACTCCGTCCACGACTCGCCCAGGTCGTCCGACCACGACAGGCCGGGGCCCCAGTGCGAGCTGGCCGCGCCGATCAGGATCCGCACCGCCCCTCCGCGCGTGTCGATCGCGCACGCGGCGACGGAGCGCATCAGGGCGACGGGGCCCTCGACCGACCACGTCCGCCGATCACCGCTGCGCAGGAGCCACAGGCCCTTGCTCGTTCCGACCGCGACCAGGACGTCGTTCATGACCGGCCTCCCCGAACCCACGTCGTCGTGCGTCCTCTACCCCAGGTAGAGGCTTGCCGCGCCGCCGATCGCCGTCAAGGGAAACGCTGATCAGGATCCGGCGACGACGACGTTCGCGAGCGGCTCGCCGGCGGCGAACCGCTCGAGCTGCGACCGCACCAGGCGCTGCGCGCGGGGGAGGAACGCCGTGGTCGTCCCGCCGACGTGGGGCGAGATCAGCACGTTGGGCGAGGTCCAGAGCGGATGCGTGGGCGGTAACGGCTCTGGATCGGTGACGTCCATGGCCGCCCGGAGCCGCCCGGTGGCCAGCTCCGCCACCAGCGCGTCGGTGTCGACCACCGGCCCGCGGGCGACGTTGACCAGCAGCGCGCCGTCCCGCATCGCCGCGAGGAACGACGCGTCGACCATCCCCTGCGTCTGCTCCGTCAACGGCACGATGAGAATCACGACATCCGCCCGGCCGAGCAGCTGCGGCAGCGACTCGAACCCGGCCACCCCTTCCCGCGCCGTCCGGGCCACCCGCAGCACGTCGCACTCGAACGGCAGCAACCGCGACTCGATCGCCTGCCCGATCGATCCGTAGCCCACGACCAGCACCGTCTTGTCGGCCAGCGATTCGAACCACCCGGGCGCCCAGTCGCCGCGGTCCTGCTGCCGGACGAACCCCGGCACTCCCCGCAGCGACGCCAGCGTGAGCGTGACGGCCAGCTCAGCCGTGCTGGAGTCGTGGACGCCACGGGCGTTGCACAGCGTCACGCCGTCGGGCAGGTACGGGACGACGTGTTCGTAGCCCGCGGTGAGGGTCTGCACGGCACTGACGTTGGGCAGGCGGCGGATCACCTCGGCCGTCATCGGCGCGAAGGTGTATGGCATGACGTAGAACCCGATCCGCTCGAGCGCGTCGTCGGACGGCAGCGCGCCGACCCCGTCCCAGACCTCGACGTCGAGGTCGTCGGGCACCGCCGGCAACGACTCGAACGGCTGCATGACCCTCAGCGCATCGACCACACGGCCGAACCTACCCGGCACTCGCCGCACCCATGCCACGATGGTCGGCATGAGCTTCGGCACGAGCGTACGCCGCGCGCTTCCGGTCGCCGCCACAGCTGGGCTCCTGGTCGTGGCCGGCTGCACCCCGGGCGGCAGCGACGTCGAGCCGTCCACGGTCCCCACCACCCGCCGCCCGTCGCCCACTCTCACGCCCAGCCCACCGCTCCCCACGCCCACGGCGACCCGCCTCCCCGGGCCGGTCGCTCCCGCTGCCGTCGACGAGGTCGCCACCGGCCTCGCCGCGCCGTGGGGTCTCGCCTTCCTGCCCGACGGCTCGGCGCTGGTCTCCGGCCGCGACGACGCCTCGATCGTCCACGTCATGCCCGGCGAGGTGACCCCCGTGGGCACCGTGCCCGATGTCGACCACGGCGGCGAGGGCGGTCTGCTCGGGCTGGCGATCGACCCGGCGTCGCCGAGCACGCTCTACGCCTACGCCACGATCGGCGGCGAGAACCGCGTCCTCCGCACCACCTACACCGCGGACGGACTCGGCACGTTCGAGACGGTCCTCGACGGCATCCCCGCCGCCGGCAATCACAACGGCGGCCGGCTCGTCTTCGGCCCCGACGGCATGCTCTACGTCTCCACGGGTGACGCCGGCGACACCGGCAATGCCCAGGACCTCGGCTCGCTCGGCGGCAAGATCCTGCGGATCACCCCCGACGGCGGTGTCCCGCCGGACAACCCGTTCGACGGCTCCCCGGTGTTCTCCTACGGCCACCGCAACGTGCAGGGGCTGGCCTTCGACGACGCCGGCCGGCTGTGGGCCAGCGAGTTCGGCCAGGACACCTGGGACGAGCTCAACCTGGTCGAGGCCGGCGCCAACCACGGCTGGCCCATCGTCGAGGGCGAGGGCGGCGCACCCGACTTCACCGACCCCGTGGCCGTCTGGCGCACCGACGACGCCTCACCGAGCGGCATCGCCTATGTGCGCGACACGATCTTCATGGCCGGACTGCGCGGCGAACGGCTGTGGCAGATCCCGGTGCCCGACGGCGTCGCGGGAGACCCACAGGCCTTCCTCGAAGGTGAGTTCGGGCGGCTCCGGCTGGCAGCGG
>DATCVR010000382.1:0-2726 GCA_036566745.1 Jiangellaceae bacterium
GAGGCATTCCAGAGCCTCCGCGACCACGCCCGGCGCGCGCTTGCACACCCAGAACTTCGCCAGCGGCAGCATGATCCGCCGGAACGCGCGCTGTTGCGCACCATCGGCGTCCGTCGCGGCCGCCAGCCGGAGCGCGAGGGCGGTCGCCGCCTCGGACTCGACGGCGAGGTCTGCGAGCACGTTCTGCATCAACGGCGCCTGGGCCAGCACGGAGCCGAAGGCGGATCGGTGTGCGGCGTGCCAGGACGCCTCGGCCACGGCGCGTCGCATCAGTGCGGCCGAGCCCAGCACGCAGTCGAGACGGGTGGCCGCGACCATCTCGATGATCGTCGCGACTCCGCGTCCCTCGTCGCCGAGGCGCCGCCCCAGCGCGGCCTCGAGCTCGATCTCGGCCGAGGCGTTGGCCCGGTTGCCGAGCTTGTCCTTGAGCCGTTGCAGGCGGATCGCGTTGCGGGTGCCGTCGTCGAGCACCCGCGGGACGACGAAGCAGGTCAGCCCGCCCGTCGCCTGGGCGAGCACGAGGAAGACGTCGTTCGTCGGCGCCGAGCAGAACCACTTGTGGCCGGTCAGGGCGTACCAGCCGTCGCCGGTGTCGTCCGCGCGGGTCGTGTTGGCCCGGACGTCGGATCCGCCCTGCTTCTCGGTCATCGCCATCCCGGCCAGCGCACCGGACTTGTCTGCCGCGGGCCGTGGGCCGGGGTCGTAGGCGGAGGGCGTGAGCCGCGGTTCCCAGACGGCCGCGACCGCGGGATCGGCGCGTAGCGCGGGCACGGCGGCGTAGGTCATCGAGATCGGGCAGCCGTGGGCGGCTTCGAGCTGGCTCATGACGAGGAACCCGGCGGCACGGCTCACGTGACCGGCCGGTCCGGTGTCGGCCCACGGCGTGGCGTGCAGGCCGTATCCCACCGACGCGGCCATCAGCTGGTGCCAGGACGGATGGAACTCGACGTCGTCGAGGCGGTGGCCGCAGCGGTCGTGGGTGCGCAGCGCGGGCGGGTGGGCGTCGGCCTCGCGGGCCCACTGCTGGGCCCGCGCCGATCCGGCATACCGGCCGATCTCGTGCAGCCTCGGCTCGATGGTGCCGGCCGCGCTCGCGCCGGCATGACGGCGAACGGCTTCGACCAGCGCGGCGTCGTCGGCGAAGACGTCATGGCCGACCAGCGGCGGTGGTTGGTTCGTCACGGCATGCGTGCCTACCACGGTGTCACCGTACGACGGCGAGAAATGCCGTGGCGAGGATCTGGCGGTCCGGATAGCGTGATGGGCGACCGGTCAGCCGGAGCCGGAGGTTTGCGGAGGTGGTGAGGATGACCCTGCTCGAGTTCGTCCACGCACCGTTCCCGTCGAGGTCGCCGCGCTGATCGCGGGTCTGGGCCTCGCCTGTTGCGAAGGTCCGATCATGTCTGAATCTGCTGCCGAGTCCAGCCCCTACGGCGACCTCGCCGAGGTCGGCTGGACTCCCGAACGCGCCGACGAGTTCGCGCCCTACGCCGCTGTGCACCGCCCGGCCCGGGTGGCCCGCATCGAGAAGGGCGGCGCCCTGCTCATCACCGCCCAGGGCGAGCTCCGGGCCACCTTCGGCGGCGACATCCTCGCCGAGGCCGCCCAGGAGCGCTCGCGCTTCCCGGTGCCCGGCGACTGGGTGGCGCTACGGGACTGGTCCGACGACCGCACCACGATCGAGGCCGTGTTGCCGCGGCACACCAGCATCGTGCGCGACGGCGCCGACCGCACGTCCCACGGCCAGGTCCTCGCCGCCAATGTCGATCTCGTCGTGGTGGTCGAGCACCTCGACCCGGAGCCCGCGGTGGGCCGGGTCGAGCGGTTGCTGGTGCTGGCGTGGGGGAGTGGCGCGACTCCGGTCGTGGTCATGACCAAGGCCGATCTCGTGCCCGATCCCGATGGCATGCGTGCCGAGATCGAGGCCGTGGCGCCGGGCGTCGAGGTGATCGTCACCAGCCTGCCGGCCGGCGACGGGCTCGACGCGCTGCGCGCCCAGCTGGCACCCGGTCGCACGATGGTGTTCGTCGGGCCCTCGGGTGCAGGCAAGTCCACGCTGGTCAACGCGTTGGCCGGCGCTGAAGTCATGGAGACCGGGACGGTCCGGGCGATCGACGGCAAGGGCCGCCACACCACGACTCACCGTGAGCTGATCGTGCTGCCCGGGCGCGGTGTCGTGCTGGACACGCCGGGACTTCGCTCGGTCGGGCTCGTCGCCAATCCCGATGCCGTGACCAGCGCCTTTCCTGAGATCGATGCTCTTGCGCAGGACTGCCGATTCCGCGACTGCGGCCACGAGACCGAGCCCGGCTGTGCGGTGCTGGCCGCGGTGGACGACGGCGAGCTCGACGAGCGCCGGCTGGAGAGCTGGCGCAAGCTCCAGCGCGAGGCGGCGTTCCACGCCCGCCGTGCCGATGCGCGGCTCAAGGCTCAAGCGGCAGCCATCTGGAAGCAGCGCCAGAAGCACCTCCGGCTGCACTACAAGAACAACCCGGGCAAGCGCTAGCGTCCCCCCGGCCCGGCGAACTCCTCGAGTTCCTTCGTCAGGTTGGGGATCTCGGCGAGGAGTTCGTCGAGGTTCTTGGCTAGGGCGTGTTGATCAAGAGTTTCGAGGCTTGGATCGGTGAGGCTTGGTGTGTGTCGCGTGTGGAGGTTTCGGATGAGGTGTGGGCTGTTCTGGAGCCGTTGATGCCGGTGGCGTCGGGGCGGTCTCGTCCGTGGACGGA
>DATCVR010000383.1:0-2197 GCA_036566745.1 Jiangellaceae bacterium
CAGCACCGAGCAGACGAGGTCGATCGTCGGTGACGGCGACTTCACAGGCCCTCCCGGATAGCAGCCCGCCCCGACCGTTGACGGCCGGGGCGGCACCAGCGCCAGAGCGTGGGCTGATGTGTGCGATCAGCCTACCGGCCGCCACCGACAATCCGGGGGCGTGTCGACAGGCGGTACTCGTCGACGGGGAACTCCTCGACGGCGCCCGTCCTCGCGTCCATCTGGAAGTCCGGTCGCCACTCGATTGGGGATGCGTGGCCAGCCGCAGCGAGGCGCATCCGCCACTGCAGCAGGTCGATCTGAGCGGGCAGCAGGGTGCGGAGCGCCTGTCGACGGGCGCGGTCGGCGTTCGGGTACGGGCGGTAGGCCATGCCCGCCAGCATTCCAGACGGCTACGTGTCCTCCGGCCAGGTCGTCAACGTCTCGCCGGTCTCCTCGTCGACGAGGGTGATGCGGGCGTCCGGCAGTGAGCCCCACGATCCGACCCACACGGGCAGCTGGTCGCGGGCCGTCGACTCCAGCGGCCACCATCCCTGCATGGCCGGCTCGCCGTCGGAGGACAGGGTGAGGTGGAAGCGGTCTGGGTTCACGCGAGCCGGATTCCGCGCGGCCGGCCCGGCTCGCGAACGATGGCGGCCTTCGCCTCGAGCTCGCCCAGCTGGTAGTGGACGCCGCCTGCGCTCATCTCGAGCTCGGCCCGGAGTTCTGCCACGGTTGGCGATTCGCCATCGTCGACGATGCGCCGACGGATCGCGGCGAGGATGCGCTCCTGGGTGTCGGTGAGGTGGTCGACTTTGTGCTGAGCCATAACCCCAATAGAGCACGTGTTCGAATATTGGTGCAAGCTGGAGAGATGCCAGACCTGCCGCCCGACCTGCCCAGACTCCGCACCCTGGAGACCTGGCTACAGCTCACCCTCGACGAGGTACGGGCAGCCATCGCCGCGGCAGAGCAGCGAGAGACGGAGCGGCAGCGTGGCATCGAACGTCGGCCGCCCGCACCCGACTGGCTCCTCGAGGTCGGCCTCAACCGCGACTCGCCGCCCGTCCAGGTCCATGTCGGCGGCTGCTGGAACGCGGGGAAGCGCACCCGCGGCATCGACCGGAGCGAGGCGCTGCGGGCACTCGCCGACGGAGTGAAAGCCTGCGGGGCGTGCCGGCCGGACAGTGAGCTCGGGTTCCTCGACGGGTAGACGGTCAGGGGCCGGGGCGGCCGATGTCGAGCAGCTCTCGGGCGCGCACCACGGCGTCAGCTTCACCTTGCTCGTCGCCAGCGATGAGCCTGTGTTGGGGGTTTCCGCTGGGGTCGGTCCAGAAGAGCCACCAGCCCAGACGATGGTCCTCGTCCTTGTGTGCACCCCAGACCAGGGCCGGGAAGTCGTCCGCGCTCGACCAGAGCATCTCCTCGTCAGGCCCTGCCTTCATGACCTTGAGCTTCTCTGCGTACCTCATGCGGCGAGCGTGAGGCGGGTGGCAGTGCGCACGCCAACGGGGCGGGCCACTCGGGTGACGCGCCGGAGAGGCGAGTCGCCGTGCGCCGCTCCATCACTGGGCGCACCCTGAAGACACCACCGTCCCAGGAGGTTCCGATGGCGTACCACGAACACGACCCGTGGCGAGAACCCCAAAGGACCAAGCGGACGAGCAGTCGCATCGTGATCGGCTGCATCCTCGCCCTCGCCGTCTTCGTCATCCTCGCCGTCATCGAGATCCAAGCCGCCCTCGTAGTCGCTGCCCTCGCCGTGATCACCGGGCTCGTCCTGGTCATCGGCAGCAGGCTCAGCCGCCGCCACCGATAGCGGCACTGTCAGACCCGCCCGCCATGATGAGCGCATGACGATCACCATGCAGAAATACGGGCTCACCTGGACCGACCCCGACGGGACACCGCGGGCCTCCGCCGTCAGCTACGACCAGGCATCCGCCGGCCACCGCAAGGCCGAACTGGAGAAGGCTGGGGCGACCGACATCGAGATCACCCCCATCAAGCCCGGCGAGCTGCCTGAACCGCGGACCTGAGCGCGACGGCGCCCGCCTCGACGACGGGGGTGACGACGAGGCGGGCGTGCGGCCAGTGTTGCATGAGGTGCTGACAGGACGACGGGCTTCCGTCTACCGTGTCCGGGCGGCCTGTCTCGTTCGCAGCGACCCTTCGGGGCGTGGGGAGTACCCCGCTGGCAGGCCGCACCTCTATGCCT
>DATCVR010000384.1:0-7767 GCA_036566745.1 Jiangellaceae bacterium
CAGCGCAGGTTCCCCTTCTGATGACGAGTGGGCGTCCGATCGTGACCGGCCATCCACTTCGTCGTCCTGGAAGGACGTCCGTGTCCACTGAACACCCCACGGCGGGCAACTCTGCGCGCCGCCGCCCCCGCACCCGTCGACCCGAGCGTGGCTCCGCACCCCGCGAGGCCGCGTCCCGCGGACCGCGTGCCGAGGCGGCTCCCCGCGCACCGCGCGCCGAGTCCGCCACGGCTGCCGCTGACACCCGCGGCTTCGTCGAGCTCGGTGTCCCGCCGGAGATCGCCTCCGCCCTGGCAGCGGCCGGCATCGTCTCGCCGTTCCCGATCCAGTCGGCGACCCTGCCCGACACTCTGGCCGGTCGCGACGTCCTCGGTCGTGGCCAGACCGGCTCGGGCAAGACGGTGGCCTTCGCCGTGCCCACGGTCAGCGCACTGGCCCGGTCCCGCCGGACCCGGCAGGCTCGCCGGCCGCGCGCCCTCATCCTGGTGCCCACCCGCGAGCTGGCCAACCAGGTCGCCGCCACCATCAAGCCCCTGGCGACGGCGATGCGGCTGCGCATCGCGACCGTCTTCGGCGGCGTCGGCCAGGGCCCGCAGGTCGCCGCGCTGCGGGACGGCGTCGACATCCTCATCGCCTGCCCCGGCCGGCTCGAGGACCTGATCGGCCAGCGCCACTGCGATCTGGGCGCCGTCGAGGTCACCGTGCTCGACGAGGCCGACCACATGGCCGACCTCGGGTTCCTCCCTGCCGTCCAGCGTCTGCTCGACGCCACTCCGCGCGGCACCCAACGGCTGCTCTTCTCGGCCACGCTCGACAACGGCGTGGACAAGCTCGTGCGCCGCTACCTCGACCGCCCGGTCACCCACTCGGTGGCGCCCGCGGTGGCCCCGGTGTCCACGATGACCCACCACGTGTTCGCGATCGACGGTGCCCACAAGAAGCAGGTCGTGCAGGAACTGGCCGCCGGTCTCGGCCGGACGCTGCTGTTCTCCAGGACCAAGCACGGCGCGAAGAAGCTGGCCAAGGGGCTCACCGCCGCCGGCATCCCCGCCGTCGACCTGCACGGAAACCTCAGCCAGGGTGCGCGCGAGCGCAACCTCGCCGCCTTCTCCGACGGCACGGCACGGGTCCTGGTCGCGACCGACATCGCCGCGCGTGGGATCCATGTCGACGACGTCACGCTGGTCGTCCACGTCGACCCGCCGGCCGAGCACAAGGCCTACCTGCACCGTTCCGGCCGCACCGCGCGCGCCGGCGCGGGCGGCACGGTCGTCACCGTCATGACGCCGGACCAGCGCGGCGACGTCCGCACCCTGGCTCGGCAAGCCGGCATCTCCCCGATCATGGCGACGGTCGCTCCCGGCGATCCGGCCATCGAGTCCCTGACCGGACCGAAGGCTCCGCGCGTCGAACCCTCGCGGGTGGCTCCGGCAGCTCCGGCGGCCGGCCGAGGCGGAGGCGGGCGGAACGGCGGCACTAGCGGCCGGGCCGCGGATGGTCGCGATCGATCCGGGGGAGGGTCCGGTCGTGGTGGCCGTTCCGCTGGATCGCGATCGGGCGGATCGCGATCGGGCGGCCGTTCCGGCGACACGCGTTCCGGCGACACCCGGTCGGGGGGCTCTCGCTCGGGCGGCAACCCTCGTTCCAGCAATCCCCGTTCCGGCGGCACCCGGTCCGGTGCGCCACGTTCGTCCGGCTCCGGGGCCACCGCGTCCCGCTCGGCCGCGGCGTTCTCCGCGTCGACCTCCGGCCGGTCCCGTCGCCGTTCGGCCTGACCTCACACGGCGGCGCACCCAGCGTTGATCTTGGAGTTTTGGTCGAATCGGAGGGTGATTCGCCCGATTGATCCCGCGAAAACTCCAAGATCAACAGCGGCGGGCGCGGCGGGCCAGCGGTGGGCGAGCAGCGGGCCGGGGCTCAGCCGTGCCGCGGACCGGTGGCGTGCTCCGCGCCGTTCCGCGCCAGGGCGATCCCGGCCCGCGCGCCGTGCCGCTCGAAGCTGAGCCCGGTCTCCTGCTCCCAGCGACGCAGGATCTCCAGCTCACCGGGCCGCTCGGCGTCGTCGAGGACGATCGTCGCTCCCGGGCTGAGGCGGTCGTGCAACACGGGAAGGGCCGGGTAGCGCGCCAGCCCGTGCCCCTCGGTGTAGGCGGGCGGGCCGTCGACCAGGAAGAGGTCGATGGAGTCGTCCCGCAGCGCCCGTCGTAGCCCGTCGGCCAGCACGGTTTCGTCGTACCAGGTCAGGCCGCCCACCGCGGTGGGATGGGCCGCCAGCGGCGCGTGGATGACGTCGACGTAGGCCGCCAGGTCCTCGCGTTCGAGCTGGTCGGTGACCCACGTGGCCCAGCGGTCGTCGTGCTCGACCGCCACCAGGCGGGCCTCGTCGTGCGGCGGGGCAGAGCCATCACGCCGGCGTTGATGAATCAGGCGGGCGAGGAGCACCGTGCTGATGCCACTGCCCAGCTCGACGATGCGGCGGCGGTCGTTGATGACGATGTCGTTGCAGACCGTCACGAGGCCGGCGGGGCGCATGGCGCCGGCGCCCCACGGCAGGTACGGCCCGGGCAGCGCGGCGAGGGCGTGACGTGCCGCCTCGTCGGAGAACTCGCGGGTGGTCGGAGGCAGAGCCAGGTAATCGGGGGAAGGCACGGTCGAGGCTATCGCCCCGGCGTGCGACTCAGCCCTGGTCTGGATGCACCGATCTTCAGAGCCGGCCGGCGTCGGTGACGTGTAGCACCGGATGGCCCTCGGCGTCGGAGGCGCGCAGGTCGATTTCGGCGGAGATGCCCCAGTCGTGGTCGCCCGCGGGGTCGTCGATGATCTGCCGCAGCTCCCACACCTCCGGGCTCTCGGTGACCAGCAGCATCGACGGCGATCGGGCGTCGGGGCCGAGCCCCACGTCGGCGTGGTCGTCGAAGTACGGTTCGAACGCGTCGGCCCACACGTCGGCGTCCCAGCCGTCGCCGCCGTCGAGCTCGCCGAGGTCCCACCAGCGTCGCCGGGCCACCAGCTCGACACGCCGGAACATCGCGTTGCGGACCGACACCATGAACGCGCGGCGGTTGCCCGTGACCGGACGGGTCGATTCGGCGGACCCGGGCGTGATCACCCGCGCCACGCCGTCCTCGCCCACCGGATTCTGCAGCGCTTCCCATTCGTCGAGCAGGCTGGAGTCGACCTGCCGGACCAGCTCGCCGAGCCACTCGACGAGGTCGGTGACGGCCTCGGTGCGGGCCTCCTCGGGCACGGACTGGCGCAACGCACGGTAGGCGTCGGCGAGGTAGCGCAGCAGGAGGCCCTCGGACCGGGCGAGCCCGTAGAACGCGATGTACTCGCCGAAGCTCGTCGCCCGCTCGTAGAGGTCGCGCGCGACCGACTTGGGGGACAGCTCGTGATCGCCCACCCAGGGATGGGACTGGCGGTACATCCCGAACGCGGCCGCGAGCAGCTCGTCGAGGGGTTTGGGATAGGTGACGTCGTCGAGCAGCTCCATCCGCTCGTCGTACTCGATACCCTCGGCCTTCATCGCGGCCACGGCCTCGCCCCGAGCCTTGAACTGCTGGGCGGACAGCACCTGGCGCGGGTCGTCGAGCGTCGCCTCGACCACCGACAGGACGTCGAGGGCATACGTGGGCGACTCGGTGTCGAGCAGGTCGAACGAGGCGAGCGCGAAGGGCGACAGCGGCTGGTTGAGCGCGAAGTCGGCCTGGAAGTCGACGGTGAGGCGGACCGTGCGGCCCAGCTCGTCGGGCTCGCCGAGACGTTCCACGACGCCGCCGACGAGCAGGGCCCGGTAGATCGCGATGGCGCGCTTGATGTGCCGGCGTCGCGCGGCGGGCGACTCGTGGTTGTCCGTGAGCAGCCGGCGCATCGCCGCGAAGGCGTCGCCGGGCCGGTTCGCCACACCCAGGACCATCGCGTGGCTGACGGTGAAGCTCGACGTGAGCTGCTCGGGCTCGGCCGCCACCAGCCGCTCGAAGGTCTGCTCGCCCCACGAGACGAAGCCCTCGGGTGGCTTCTTCCGGGTGACCTTGCGTCGCTTCTTCGGATCGTCGCCCGCCTTGGCCAGCGCCTTCTCGTTCTCGATGACGTGCTCGGGGGCGAGGACGACGACTTCGCCCACGGTGTCGTACCCGGCCCGCCCGGCCCGTCCGGCGATCTGGTGGAACTCGCGCGCAGTGAGGTGGCGCTGGCGGGTGCCGTCGTACTTGGTCAGCCCGGACAGGACCACCGTGCGGATCGGGACGTTGATGCCGACGCCCAGCGTGTCGGTGCCGCACACGACCTTCAGCAGGCCGGCTTGGGTGAGCCGTTCGACCAGGCGACGGTACTTCGGCAGCATCCCGGCGTGGTGGACCCCGATGCCGTGCCGGACCAGCCGCGAGAGCACCTTGCCGAAGCCCGCGTGGAACCTGAACCCGCCGATCTCCTCGGCGATCCGATCGCGCTCGGCCCTGGAGGCGACGTTCACGCTCATCAGCGACTGCGCCCGCTCGATCGCCGCGGCCTGGGTGAAGTGGACGACGTACACCGGGGCGCGGTGAGTCTGGAGCAGCTCGTCGAGGAGTTCGTGCATCGGCTCGACCGAGTACGAGAAGGTCAGCGGCACCGGCCGGGTGGTCGAGCTGACCACCGCCACGTCGCGGCCGGTACGGCGCAGCAGGTCCTTCTCGAAGAAGGTGACGTCGCCGAGCGTGGCGGACATGAGCAGGAACTGCGCGTCGGGCAGTTCGAGCAGCGGGATCTGCCAGGCCCAGCCGCGCTGGGGGTCGGCGTAGAAGTGGAACTCGTCCATGACGACCTGACCGACGTCGGCGTCGGCGCCGTCGCGCAGGGCGATGTTGGCAAGCACCTCGGCGGTGCAGCAGATGATCGGTGCGCCCGGGTTCACGCTGGAGTCGCCGGTCATCATGCCGACGTTCGCCGCACCGAAGACGTCGATGAGGGCGAAGAACTTCTCCGAGACCAGCGCCTTGAGGGGTGCGGTGTAGAACGTGCGGCGGCCTTGCGCGAGAGCCGTGAAATGCGCCGCGACGGCCACCAGGCTCTTGCCTGAACCGGTGGGCGTGCTGAGGATGACGTGCGAGCCGGAGACCAGCTCGATCAGCGCCTCCTGTTGCGCAGGGTAGAGCTCGAGACCGCGTTCGGCGGCCCAGCTGGTGAAGGCGTCGTGGAGCGCGTCGGGGTCGGCGGCGATTCCCGCCTCGGCATGGAGCATCGCGTTCGAGACTAGTCGGCCGCTCGCGCCAGCGAGGTCCACGCCGCCATCGCGTGGTCGATCACGGCATGCATGGTCGCGCGGGAGGCGCCGTCGCGGGCCTGGATGGACAGTCCGTTCAGCACGGTGGTGTAGAACGCGGCGAGGCTGGCGGTGTCGGCGTCCGGAGCGAGATCGCCTTCGGACACGCCACGGTCGAGGCGGGCTCGGAGCCGGGCCTCGTGTTCGAGCCGCTTGCCTTCGAGGAAGGCGCGGACGTCGTCGTTGGCGGAAGTGCCGAGCAGGCCGGACAGGACGATCATGCAGCCCGGGGGAGTGGCGGGGTCGACGTAGGCCTCGGCGTTGCCGCGCAACATTGCCTCGACCGCTTCGCGTGCGGTGGCGCCGGTGTCGAGGTTGCGCGTGGTGTGCGGGCCGTCGAGCGACTCGTAGAGCTCGATCGACTCACGGAAGAGCGCTTCCTTGCAGTCGAACGCCGCGTAGAGGCTGGGCTTGGTGATGCCCATGGCGGTGGTGAGGTCGTCGATCGACGTGCCCTCGTAGCCGCGCGCCCAGAACACATGCATGGCGCGTAGTAGGGCGTCGTCGCGATCGAACGAGCGCGGGCGTCCACGACCGGGCACGGCCACCTCCGATTTCTGTACCGATCAGATTCTAATTGGCTTGACGAGTCCGTGCCAGCGCGGTTAATTTCATACCGCTCGGTACGCAAATCATCTGGAGAGGCAGTCATGGCAGAGCTGAACGAAGCGGTGGCCTTCGTCACCGGAGGGAGCCGGGGAATCGGCCGGGCGATCTGCACCCGGCTGGCGGGCGAGGGGGCCGACGTCGCGTTCACCTACGTCTCGGCCGGCGACCTCGCCGCGAAGGTGGTCGCGGAGATCGAGGAGCTGGGTCGGCGGGCATGGGCGATCCGCGCCGACAGCGCCGATGCCGAGGCCCTGCGTGCGGCGGTGAACGAGACGGTGGCCCGGTTCGGCCGGCTCGACGTGCTGGTCAACAGCGCCGGGGTCTTTCCCTACGGCCCGTTCGAGCAGGTCGGCCTCGACGAACTCGACCGGGTGATGGCGATCCATGCCCGCGCGGCGTTCGTGGCCACCCAGGCCGCCTCGCCCCACCTGCGCGAGGGCGGCCGGGTGATCTCGATCGGGAGCAACCTCGGCGAGCGGGTCCCCCATGGCGGGACCACGCTGTACTCGATGAGCAAGGCCGCGCTGGTCGGGCTGACCAAGGGCCTGGCCCGCGAGCTCGGTCCGCGCGGCATCACGGCGAATCTGGTCCAGCCGGGGTCCACCGACACCGACATGAATCCCGCCGACGGTCCTGGAGCCGAGAGCCAGCGTGCACTGATTCCGCGGGAACGGTTCGGCTCCGTCGACGACGTGGCGGCGATGGTCGTCCATCTCGCCGGTCCGGCGGGGCGGTTCGTCAACGGCGCGTCGATCCTCGTCGACGGCGGCGCGAACGCCTGACAGCCCTGGTCCCGAGCCGTCCCGGTGTCCGGCGGACCGGGACGGGCTCGGGCGATTCAGGGGCTCAGGGGGGTCAGTCCGAGGTGACGGTGACCGCGCCGGCGCTGGAGAACGCGCGCACCTTGTTCTCCGACGACGGGTCGGTGGCCACGTCGACGGTGGTCTCGCCGGCGCTGGTGTCGGCGTCGACGTCGTAGGTCGCGTCGCTCGGCAAGGTCACGGTCACCCGGCCGGCGCTGGACTCGGCGTCCAGCGAGCGCGGGGCCACGGCGGCGTTCACCTCGACGGCGCCCGCGCTAGAGGTGATCTTGGCGGTGTCGGAACGCAGCCCGTCGACGATGACCTGACCGGCCGAGGAGTGCGCCGTGAGTCGGCCGCTCTGGTCCTCGACGCGGACCGAGCCGGCGCTCGACTCGAGGTTGGTGGTGCCCTCGAGGCCGCGCGCGGTGACACTGCCGGCCGAGGACTCGGCGACCACCTCGACGTCGGAGGGAATGGTCAGGGTCACGTCCGTGGCGCAGAAGCTGAACCAGAACCGCGACGAGCAGTCCCCGGTGATGCGCAGCGTGTCGCCGTCGACCTCGTGCTTCACCTTCGCGTCCTGGAACCAGCCGGCCTGGGTGTGCGACTCGAGGGTGGTCTCGTCGGCGTCGCTGCCGATGATCTCGACTCGGCCGGCCGACACGTCGATCACCACCGTAGAGAAGGACTCGTCGATGGTCTCGGTGGCCCGGTCGGTGGAGCGGGTGGCCCACGACGCCGCCGACACACCGACGACGACCGCGATGACGATTCCCACCAGGATCAGCACCCGCCGGGCAACGCTTCCCGAGGTGCGCTGCTGCGTCTCGTAGCTCATGCTCGAAACGCTATTGCCCGCGGGTGGCCCACGACTCCGACTCTCAGATGAACGGCCCCGGATCCGCGGGCCAGGGTCGCCCCTGATGCGATCTGTCCGGGATCACCCCGAAAGCGAGGGTGACCTGCGGAATCAGGCAGGCGCGAGGGTGACCCGCAGGATGCGGTCGTCGCCGCCGCGAGGCTCGCCGCGGCCGTCGGTGTTGTTGGTCAGCACCC
>DATCVR010000385.1:0-25545 GCA_036566745.1 Jiangellaceae bacterium
GAACTACACCTCCGTCGACCGCGAGCTGTTCCTGTCGTACAAGGAGGCCAAGAACGGCCAGATCCTCCACGAGGGGATCAACGAGGCCGGCTCGGTGGCGTCGTGGACCGCGGTGGCCACGTCGTACGCCACCCACGGCGAACCGATGATCCCGATCTACATCTTCTACTCGATGTTCGGGTTCCAGCGCACCGGCGACGGCTTCTGGGCCGCCGCCGACCAGCTGGCCCGCGGGTTCGTCATCGGCGCCACGGCCGGGCGCACCACGCTCAACGGTGAGGGCCTCCAGCACGAGGACGGCCACTCGGTGCTGCTCGCCGCCACCAACCCGGCGGTCGTCCACTACGACCCCGCGTGGGGCTTCGAGCTCGGACACATCCTGCGCGACGGGCTGCGGCGGATGTACGGCGAGAACAGCGAGAACGTCTACTACTACCTGACGGTCTACAACGAGCCCTACGTCCAGCCCGCCGAGCCCGCCGAGCTCGACGTGCCCGGCCTGCTCAAGGGCATGTACCTCTACAAGCCCATGGAGGTCGCGCCGGGCGACAACGTGCCCCACGCGCAGATCCTGGGCTCCGGCGTGGCGATGAACTGGGCCCTCGAGGCACAGCGCCGGCTGGCCGACGAGTGGCAGGTGGCCGCCGACGTCTGGTCGGTGACCTCGTGGAACGAGCTCCGCCGCGAGGCCCTGGCCGTCGACGAGTGGAACGTCATGCACCCCGACAGCGACCCCCGGGTGCCCTACGTCACCCAGCGCTTGCGCGAGACCACCGGCCCGGTGGTCGCCGTCAGCGACTACCTGCGGGCGGTCCAGGACCAGATCGCGCCCTACGTGCCGAACGACTGGGCCTCACTGGGCACCGACGGGTTCGGCCTGTCCGACACGCGAGCGGCGCTGCGGCGGCACTTCAAGGTCGACGCGCAGTCGATCGTCGTCAACGTCCTGACGCTGCTGGCCCGCCGGGGCGAGGTGTCGTGGGACGTGGTCAAGGAGGCCCACGCGCGATACCGCCTCGACGACGTCAACGCCACCACCGCCGAGGAGGCGGGCGGCGAGTCCTGAGCTACCCCACCGCTCGGTGATCGTTGGAAGATTCTGGTCGCTCTGGCAGCCGGCATCTTCCAACGATCACCGGTCGGGTGGCGGCAGGTGGGCCGAGGCGTGCATCTCCCACACCACGAGCTCCGCGTCGCTTCGCGCGACGACGCGGCGTCCACCCTCGTCGGTGAGCCGCAGCGCGTCGCCGTCCCCGAGAGCGCCCACAGCCTCGACGTCGACCCGCCCCCGGGCCACGTACAGGTGGATCCATGGCGCGCCGGGCAGCGTCACCGCACCGCCCGCACGCGGCCGGGCGACGTGCATCGCGGCCGACTTCTGACCGATCCGCACGGCAGTGTTCGAGGCGTCGCGGCGCATCCCGCTCGCGACCGTCACGAGCCGACCGGCGGCCAGCTCGTCGCCGACCTGGTCCTGCTGGTAGCTCGGGTCGCCACCGGGGCGGTCGGGCGGCACCCACATCTGCACGAATCGCAGCGGCGCGCGGCGACCCGGGACGCCTGTGTCTCCCCCGGCGTCGTTGAACTCCGCGTGGACGACGCCGCTGCCCGCACTCATCCGCTGAGCCAGCCCGGGGGTGAGAACGCCGCCGCCGCCGGTGGAGTCCCGATGGACGAGCACGCCGTCGAGCACCCAGGTGACGATCTCGACGTCACGATGGGGGTGGGTCGGGTAGCCCGACCCGGGCTGGACGAGGTCGTCGTTGGAGACCACGAGGAGCCCGAAGCCGACGTTCGACGGATCGTAATGGGGGCCGAAGGAGAACGAGTGCCGCGAGGTCACGCCCTCGGCGCGGGTGACGAAGCGGTCGGCGGCCCGGGCGACGTGTGCCTGTGGGCCGATCGTGGTCGCGGTGCCGGTCATCGCCCGGTCACAAGCCGGTGCGCGCGCCGTCGGCCTCGAGGCGGGCGTTCCACTCAGTCAGTCGTGCCTTGGTGGGTCCAGCGGCCGGAATGGCCACGGCGCTGATGGCCGCACCGACCAGCACCGGCAGCCAGCCGTCGACGACCACGCCGTTGATGACGCCGACCAGCGCCGGGACCTCGGCCAGCACCATCGCCATGAACGCGGCGCTGCGCAGCTGACCACCAGCACGCTGAGGATCGCGCGCCGAGGAGGCAGGCCAGGGCTGGAGCTGACGCGGCGGCGCCACCAGGGCTCCGAAGGCCAGGACACAGCCGACCACCAAGGTGATCAGCGCTCCCCACAGCTCGCCGGGCCCGTCGACGACGGCGAACACGACGACCGCGGCCATGAGCAGCACACCACCGAGCATGGCGATCATGACCGTGCCGAGCATCCGCGCGATCGCGTCGAGCCCGACCGGTTGCGATGCGGGTGTGGACTGCTGCGACGACGACATGGCGAAATCCTAGTCCGCGACCGGCGTCGCCTCGATGGTGCTGGGGCGGGGTCGACACCAGCTTCTCTCGGCGCCGGCTCGGCGCGGCGGCGCGGCGGCTCGGCGCAGGCTCGGCGGCGCGGCGTGACTCGGCCTGTGGACGGCTCAGCTCGCCGCGTGGCGGAACACGACAGACTGGCTCGCGACCACGAGCCAGTTCAGGAGCCCTGCCGATGACCACGACACCTGCCGCCGGGCTCGGCCCCGGCTCACCGACCGCGTTGTTCCACGCGCCGGAGTTCGACGGGCACGACGAGCACGGCCGGCCACGCCACGACCGGCCGAGGGTGCATCCCCAGGAACGCAACGATGTGCTCGCCTACCTGGAGGACGCGCCGGTGGTGCTCGCGGCGCGCAGCCTGGGCCCGGACGCGCTCAAACCGGACGATGCCCCGGTCGTGCCGCGGACGTTCCACACCGACGGCACCTGGGTGTGGTCGGGCGCCGTCGCCCACTACCTGCGCGCCCACTACGTCCCGCCGGTGCCACAGCTCGTGCAGCACATCCGCGACCACGCCTATCAGGTACCGCCGGTCGATCCGGACGGCCTCGACGCGGCGACCGCGGTCGTGACAGGACAGGTCCCGGGCTCGCCTCTGCCGGAGTACCGTCCCCGAGTCATCTCCGAGGCCGAGCAGCGGGTGCTCGACCACCTTCGTGACCGGCTCGACCACCACGGGGTAGGGCCGAGGGAGTACGGCATCGTCGAGGCGAAGCCGGAGGTGCTGGTCCTCGAACCCGCTCCCGGGCCCGACGGTTGGCAGGTGCAGTTCTGGGACCTGAGCCGCGGGCCCACCGGACGACCCACGGTGTACCGGCACGTGGCCGACGCCGCGAAGGTGCTGCTGGCGGAGCTGTTGTGGCGCGACGACGCCGACGAGGCCCGGGAGGCGCGCCGGTCGTCCGAGCGCGGTCGGGTCCGGCAGGCTTGAGGCCGGACCGGCGGGCCGGTCAGAGCCCGACCATCGTGGCGCTGACGTCCCACAGCCGCCGCGCGAGGTCGGCGTCGCGACCCGCCGGAGCGGGTGCGACCTGCGCGTTCTCCTCGAAGTAGCGGCCGCTCACGCCGTCGAGCGCCGGGTCGGTGACCAGCCGCACCACGTGGGCCGCGCCCTGTTCGGTCGGGATGAACGTGCGGCGCACGACCAGGTCGATGACCGGACGGGCCCAGAGCGGCGCACCGGACCAGATGGCCGTGTCGACGCTGCCGGGGTGGACGCAGTTGGCCGTCACGCCGGTGCCGTCCAGGCGGCGGGCCAGCTCGGCGGTCATCAGCACGTTGCCGAGCTTGGACCGGGAGTACGCCTTCATGATCGAGTACCCGCGCTCGAAACCGAGGTCGTCGAAGTCGAGCGTCCCGCGCCGATGCCCGACGGAGGCCACCGAGACGATCCGAGCCGGAGCGCTGGCCATGACCAGGTCGAGGAGCAGGTTGGTGAGCAGGAAGTAGCCGAGGTGGTTCACGGCGAACGTCGCCTCGATGCCGTCGACGGTCAGGCGGCGCTTCCGGTTCACCCCGCCGGCATTGTTGAGCAGCACGTCGAGGCGGTCGTGACCGGCCGCGAACTCCGCGGCCAGGACCCGGATGGCCGCCTGCGACGAGAAGTCGCACAGCAGCGTGGTCACGGCGTCGGATCCGCTGCGCTCGACGACGTCCGCCCGCGCCGCCTCGGTGCGGCCGGCGTCGCGGCCCACCATCACGACCCGCGCCCCGAGCCGGGCCAGCGCGACCGACGATTCCAGCCCGATCCCGCGGCTCGCGCCGGTCACCATGATCGTCTTCCCGTTCACGTCCCAGCCCACTCGATCCTCCGCACGACTCGGTCCCGACGATCACTCCAACCTAGGTCCATCGCGCACGCCACCGACCGGCCGGGCAGGTTTCGGCCTTGTGACATCACCACAAGTTGCTCGGTTTCGCCGCGAGCACGCCCGCCGCGTACGCTGCCGCACATGCCGCCGACCTCGGGAGCCGACCGCCGGGAACACACCGTGCACCTCCTCGAGCGCGCCACCGGCACCCTCGCCACCGCGGCCATCGCCCGGATGGAGGATCGGCTGCCGTGGTACCGCGCCATGCCGGCCGAGCAGCGCTCCTGGGTGGGCCTGGTGATCCAGGCGGGCATCGCGGCGTTCGTCGACTGGTACAGCAACCCCGACGACTCCCGGCCAACCCCCACGGCCGACGTGTTCGGGACCGCCCCGCGTGAGCTGATCCGCTCGATCAGCCTCCAGCAGACCGTCGAGGTCGTGCGCGTCGCCATCGAGGTGGTCGAGGACAACGTCGCCGACGTGGTCGGCGAGGAGGACGCAGCGGCGGTCCGCGACGGAGTGCTGCGGTACTCCCGCGAGGTCGCGTTCTCGGCGGCTCACGTCTACGCGCGCTATGCCGAGGCCCGAGGTTCGTGGGACGCCCGGCTCGAGGCCACCGTCGTCGACTCCCTGCTCCGCGGCGAGGCCGACGAAGGCGTCCGGTCGCGGGCGTCGGCTCTGGGCTGGACCGCCCACAGCGGAGTGACCGTGGTCGTCGGCCGCCCACGACCTGGCGACGCCGGGGCCTCGGTCGATGACATCCGCCGGGCCGGCCGCCACGCCGGGTTCGACGTGTTGAGTGGGGTCCAGGGCGACCGCCTCGTCGCCGTGCTGGGACGCGTCGACGACCCGGTCCGCGCGGCGACGTCGGTGGCCACCAACTTCGGTCCGGGGCCGGTGGTCGTCGGGCAGGTCGTCCCCGACCTCATGTCGGCGGCAGCGTCGGCGCGATCGGCGGTCTCAGGGCTGCTCGCGGCCGAGGGCTGGCCGGATGCACCGCGCCCCGTGGCCGCCTCGGCCCTGCTGCCGGAGCGGGCGCTGTCCGGCGACGCCGAGGCGATGCGCGATCTCGTCTCCGACATCTACCAGCCGGTCGCCGAGGCCGGTCCGGTCGTTCTCGAGACGCTCGCCGCGTACCTCGAGACCGGTGCGTCGGTCGAGGCCGCTGCCCGGCTGCTGTTCGTCCATCCCAACACCGTGCGGTACCGCCTGCGCCGGGTCACCGACGTCGCGGGCCTGACGCCGACCGAGCCGCGGGACTCCTACACGCTGCGGCTGGCCCTGACCCTCGGTCGCCTCAATCCTCCGCCGTTCGACTGACGATTCCGCGGGTGGCCCGGCCCCTGCACACCACGAGGCGTTCCCGTGCTCCGCGAGGCCCGCAGGCATGGTGCGGCACCGGAGCGGGTGGTGAACGTGATCATTTGCGAACCGAGCCCGCGGTTTGTGGGAAACCCCCAAAGTTGATGGGACGACCTTGTGATGCTGGCCGACCCCGTCTACGGGTCGGTAACGGGGATGGTTGAGGGGTGCTTGTCATAGTCGCTCCCGGTCAGGGTTCTCAGGCTCCGGGGTTCCTCGCCCCGTGGCTCGAGGAGCCCGCGTTCGCCGCCCGCATCGAGTGGCTGTCGGCGGTCGCCGGGCTGGACCTGACCCACTACGGCACCAAGGCGGATGCCGACACCATCCGCGACACCGCCATCGCCCAGCCGTTGCTGGTCGCCTCCGGCCTCGTCGCCGCGCTCGCGCTGTTCCCCCAGCCCGCCGACGCCTTCACCAAGGTAGGTGCGGTCGCCGGGCACAGCGTCGGCGAGATCACCGCCGCGGCCGGCGCGCGCGTCATCACCGCCGAGCAGGCCATGGTGTTCGTCCGCGAGCGTGGGCGGGCCATGGCCCAGGCCGCCGCAGCCACCCCCACCGGCATGACCGCCGTGCTCGGCGGCGACGCTGATGTGGTCGCCGCCGCCCTCGATACGCACGGCCTCACCCCCGCCAACGTCAACGGCGCCGGCCAGGTCGTCGCCGCTGGCACCCTCGAGCAGCTCGACGCGCTCGCCGCCGATCCGCCCGAGGGAGCCCGGCTGCGGCCGCTCTCGGTCGCCGGCGCCTTCCACACGTCCCACATGGCCCCCGCGGTCGACGTGCTGCGCGGCTACTCGCAGGCCATCAGCACACACGACCCCCGCACCCGGCTGGTGTCCAACCGCGACGGCCACGTCGTCCACGACGGTCGCGAGGTCCTCGGCCGGCTGGTCGAGCAGGTCTCCAACCCGGTGCGCTGGGACCTCTGCCAGGCCACCATGCTCGACCTCGGCGTCACCGGCCTGCTCGAGGTGCCGCCCGCCGGCACCCTCACCGGGCTGGCCCGCCGCGCCCTCCCGGGCGTCGAGACGTTCGCCCTCAAGACCCCCGACCAACTCGACGACGCCCGCGCGTTCGTCGACAAGCACGGCACCCCCAGCCCGTTCACGGCCAGCCCCACCTGGCGACTGGTCGTGGCCCCGATGAAGGGCACGTTCACCACCGCCGGCGCCGGGGTCGGCGCCCGGCTGGCGGCAGGCGACCGGGTCGGCACAGTGAGCTCGCTGCGCGACTCTCTCGATGTCACCGCCCTTCACGGCGGCACGGTGCTGGAATGGCTCGTCGAAGACGGTGATCCGGTCGCCCCCGGCCAGCCGCTGGTCCGACTACATCCCGAGGCGGTGGCGTGACGATGAACGCGACGATCAACTCGTCGACCGAGACCCGACAGACTCGCATCCTGGGCATCGGCGGCTATCGCCCCCAGCGGGTCGTCTCCAACGCGGAGATCATCGAGAACATCGACTCCTCCGACGAGTGGATCCGCACTCGCAGCGGCATCGAGAACCGCCGCTGGGCCGACGACGACGAGACCGTCGTGGCCATGAGCATCGCCGCGGCCGGCAAGGCTCTCGCCGATGCCGGCATCACGCCCGACCAGGTCGGATGCGTCATCGTCTCCACGGTCACCCACCTGTACCAGACGCCGTCGGCCGCGGCCGAGATCGCCCACAAGCTCGGGACCAACCGCGCGGCCGCCTTCGACATCTCGGCCGCGTGTGCGGGCTTCTGCTACGGCCTGTCGCTGGCCTCGGACATGGTCCGCGCCGGCACCGCCGACTACGTCGTGGTCATCGGGGTCGAGCGGCTCTCCGACCTCACCGACCGTCACGACCGCTCCACCGCGTTCATCTTCGCCGACGGCGCGGGCGCGGCCGTGGTCGGTGCCTCCTCCGACGGCGCGTCCGGCATCGGCCCGGTCGTCTGGGGCTCCGACGGCCAGCACCTCGACCTGATCCGGCAGAAGGAGGAGTGGCGCGACGCCCTCTTCGCCGAGGGCGGCCCGCGCATCCCCCACCTCGCCATGGAGGGCAACCCGGTCTTCCGCTGGGCGTCCTACGAGATGGCCAAGGTGGCCCAGGAAGCCCTCGACGTCGCCGGCATCACGGTCGACGACCTCGACGTCTTCGTCCCCCACCAGGCCAACATGCGCATCACCGACGCCATGGCGCGCCAGCTCAAGCTGCCCGAGCGGGTCGCGATCGCCCGCGACATCGCCCAGCAGGGCAACACCTCGGCGGCGTCGATCCCGCTGGCGATCGAGCGCATGATCGAGACCGGCGAGGCCCGGAGCGGCGACCTCGCGCTCATCATCGGATTCGGCGCCGGGCTCGTCTACGCCGCCCAGGTGATCCGCATCCCCTGACCCCCCGGGCGCCTCGTCCGACGACGCACGAGGCGCAGCACCACAGTTCCCGTCCCACCAGTTCAAGGAGAACCAGAGCAGATGGCCACCACCGAGGAGATCCGCGAAGGACTCGCGGCAATCGTCAAGGAAATCACCGGCGTGCCCGCGGAAGACGTCCAGCTGGAGAAGTCGTTCACCGATGACCTCGACATCGACTCGTTGTCGATGGTCGAGGTCGTGGTCGCGGCCGAGGAGAAGTTCGGTGTCACCATCCCCGACGACGACGTCAAGAACCTCGCCACCGTCGGCGACGCCGTGTCCTTCATCGAGCGGGCGGGTGCCTGAGCCATGGCCGCGTCCCAGGTTCGTGTCGTCGTCACCGGTCTCGGCGCCACCACGCCCGTCGGGGGCGACGTGGCATCGACCTGGGAGTCCATGCTCGCCGGTCGTTCGGGCGTCCACCGCCTGACCGACGACTGGGTCGACGACCTCCCGGTGCAGATCGGTGCCCGGGCGGCCGTCGACCCCTCCGAGGTGTTGTCGCCGGTGCAGGCGCGCCGCCTCGACCGCTCGGCGCAGTTCGCCCTCATCGCCGCGCGCGAGGCCTGGGCCGACGCCGGGCTCGAGGGTCGCGGCGAGGAGGCTGGGGTCGACCCCGACCGGCTCGGCGTGGTCTGCGCCTCCGGCATCGGCGGCCTCACCACGCTGCTGTCCAACTACGACAAGCTGCGCGAGGCCGGTCCGCGGCGGGTGTCGCCACTGGCGATCCCGATGCTGATGCCGAACAGCCCGGCCGCCAACGTCGGGCTCGAGCTGGGCGCCAAGGCCGGGGTCCACACGCCGGTCAGCGCCTGCTCGTCGGGCTCGGAGGCGATCGCCTACGCGCTCGACATGATCCGTTCCGGTCGCGCCGACATCGTCGTGGCCGGCGGCACCGAGGCGGTCATCCACCCGCTGCCGATGGCCGCGTTCGCCAACATGATGGCGCTGTCCAAGCGCAACGACGAGCCGGAACGGGCCAGCCGGCCCTTCGACAAGAACCGCGACGGCTTCGTGCTCGGTGAGGGCGGCGCGCTGCTCGTCCTCGAGTCCGAGGAGCACGCCCAGGCTCGCGGGGCACGGATCTACGCCGAGATCGCGGGTGCCGGCATGAGCGCCGACTCCCACCACATCGCGCAGTCCGAGCCCGAGGGCCGCGGCATCATCGCGGCCACCCGCAAGGCCCTGGCCGACGCCTCGCTCGAGGCGTCCGACATCGGCCACCTCAGCTGCCACGCCACGTCCACGCCGGTCGGCGACGCCGCCGAGGCGGTCGCGCTCAAGGCCGTGCTGGGCGAGCGTGCGAACGAGGTCCCGGTCACCGCCGTCAAGTCCATGATCGGGCACCTGCTCGGCGGCGCCGGCGCAGTCTCGGCCGTCACGACGGTCCTCAGCCTCCACAACGGCGTCGTGCCGCCGACGATCAACGTCGACGACCTCGACCCGGAGATCGACCTCGACGTGGTGCGGGAGACGCCGCGAAAGCTCGGCGACGGGCCGCTCGCCGCCCTGAACAACTCGTTCGGGTTCGGTGGGCACAACGTCGTCCTCGCCTTCAGGAGGACCTGATGACCGCAGTGGCCAGCCGCCCCGCCGACGCCTCAGGGAAACCTACCAAGCCGCCGCGCGACGACGACCCTCGCAACCCCAACCACCGCCTCGCGGCGCTGCTCGATCCCGGCACGTTGACGCTGGTCAGCCCGGATGACCGCAGCGGCATGCTGGCCGCCACCGGCACCGTCCACGGCACCCCCGTGGTCGCCTTCTGCTCCGACGCCACCGTCATGGGCGGCGCCATGGGCGACGAAGGCTGCCAGGTGGTCGTCGACGCCTACGAGCGCGCGCTCGCCGACGGCGTCCCGGTCATCGGCCTCTGGCACTCCGGCGGCGCCCGGCTCGCCGAGGGAGTGCTGTCACTGCACGCGGTCGGCCGCATCTTCGAGATCATGACCCGCGCCTCGGGCACGGTGCCGCAGATCTCGGTGGTACTCGGCCCGGCCGCCGGCGGTGCGGCCTACGGGCCCGCGCTCACCGACGTCGTCATCCTCGGTCCCGAGGGGCGCGTCTTCGTCACGGGTCCCGAGGTCGTGCGCTCGGTCACCGGCGAGGACGTCGACATGCTCCGCCTCGGAGGCCCCGAGCCCCACGGCCGCCGCTCCGGCGTGGTCCACGTCGTCTCCAGCACCGAGCGCGAGGCGCTCGACCAGGCCCGCCGCCTCGGGTCGCTGCTGGGCGACCAGCGGCGCATCGACCTCGACGCCGTGGTCGACCGCGACCTCGGCGCCCACCTGCCCGAGTCGGCCAAGCGCGCCTACGACGTCCACCCGATCCTCACCGACCTTCTCGACGACGGCAGCGCGCTCGAACTGCACACTCGCTGGGCACCCAACATCACCACCACGCTCGGCCGCCTCGGCGGTCAGACCGTGGGCGTCATCGCGAACAACCCGCTACGGCTGGGCGGCTGCCTCGACTCCACGTCGGCGGAGAAGGCGGCGCGGTTCGTGCGGATGTGCGACGCATTCGGGGTTCCGCTCGTGGTCGTCGTCGACGTGCCCGGCTACCTCCCCGGGGTCGGGCAGGAGTGGGACGGCGTGGTCCGTCGCGGCGCGAAGCTGCTGCACGCCTTCGCCGAGGCCACGGTCCCTCGGGTCACGCTCGTCACCCGCAAGGCCTACGGCGGCGCGTACATCGCCATGAACTCCCGCTCGCTGGGCGCCACCCGGGTCCTCGCCTGGCCCACCGCCGAGGTAGCCGTCATGGGCGCGGTGGCGGCGGTCCGGGTACTCCACCGCCGCAAGCTGGCCGACGTCCACCCCGATCTGCGTCCCCAGGTCGAGGCGGAGCTGGCCGAAGAGCACGAGCGGATCGCCGGCGGCCTCGACAAGGCCATCGAGATCGGCGTGGTGGACGAGGTGGTCGATCCCGCGGTCACTCGCTCGGCGCTGGCCCGCGCGATCGTGGAGGCACCGGCCCGGCGTGGCGGCCACGGCAACATCCCGCTGTAGGACGCCCGCCCACCCGAGTGACCGTTGGCAGAAGGTGGCCGCGCTGGCGACGAAACTCCAACGGTCTCCCTGACCAGCGAAAACGGTAACGCCCCGCGACGCGAGAGTGCCCCGGACCCGCATGGGGCCCGGGGCACATCACGTGGTGAGGCCGCTGTCGATCCCGGTCACCGGGCCGGGGAAGTCACCGGTGCCGGAGCGGCCACGCTCTTGGGGGGCGTTACCTGGCTGTGACCATACCTGCGTGTTGGCCGTCTGTGAAGGCCTTGTCTTAAACGACTTGATGAAGCCAGCGAACAGGTGCACCGTCGCCGGCATAACGGAAAGGTTCGAGCTCGTCGTCCCAGGGCGCGCCGAGCAGCTGCCGGAGCTCGTCCTCGAGCTCCGCCTCGCCCAGCGCGGCCTTCGCGACGGCGGCCTTGATGCGGTCCTCGGGGATCATGATGTCGCCGTGGATGCCGGTGACGGCATGGAAGACGCCCAGGCTCGGGGTGTACGAGTAGCGCGCGCCTTCCTGCCCGGCGCTGGGTTCCTCGGTGACCTCGAACCGCAGATGCAGCCAGCCGCGCAGCGCCGAGGCGATCTTGGCTCCGGTGCCCGGCTCGCCCTGCCACGACAGCTCCGCGCGGTAGGTGTTGGGCGAGGCAGGCTGGGGGGTCCAGCGCAGGCTTACGTGCACACCAAGAGCGCCGGCCGCGGCCCACTCGACATGTGGGCACAACGCCGACGTAGCGGCGTGGACGTACAGGACGCCACGAGTCGTCACCGGATCCTCCTGCGGGTCGAGGGACGCCTTCCCCAACGACCTCGGGCCCGACGTTGTCGGACGCGGTGGGACGAGTTCATTGTGCCCGATGCCCGACGCCCGTGCCACGCAAGTCCGTCACCCGGCCCGGCGTGTCGCAGAACGGCGCGGCGGATCGCGCGTTTCGTCGCGCGCCACGTGCGTGCTCTGGGCGTCAGGTGGTCGAGAGACGAGACTCGAACACGTGCACACCCTCGGCCCAGGTGCCGTCGATATCCGCGTCGTCGGGGAATCTCCCGTCGAGCTCGAGGATGACCATCCCATGGGCGAACGTCCACAACGCCCGGGCGAGTTTCACCTCTCCCGTGACGACGAAGAACGGTCGTCCGGCCCAGTCCTCGAGCCCGGGTGCGAGTCGTTCGCGCGGCAGCCTCCCTGCTGTGCCGAGGCGATAGAGATTGGGATGGACGGAGGCACGCCCGCGGTAGACCTCCAGCAGCGCCCACACCGGACGCTCGTCGTCGAGCGCCTCGTACAGCGCTGCGCCGAGCTCGGCCAGGCCCTGTTCGATGAGCGCCGCTTCGAGGGCCGCCTTGTCGGGGACATGCTTGTACAACGACGGCGCCCGGATGCCGAGCCGCTCGGCGATCGCCCGCATGGTCACCGCCTCGCGCCCGCCCGTCTCGAGCAGCTCGCGCGCCACCGAGACGATCTCGGCGGCGCGCGGGCTCAGCGGGGTCAGCGGGGGGACGTCGCTCATGAGCGGGCCTCGACAGCGGCTGCGGCGCCTGACTCGGCACGCGTCGCGGACCCCGCCTCGACGCGCGCCTTCAACGCCTCGTTCATGGCCGCGAAGTTGTCCTCGACGTCGAGCGCGCTGCCCGCGAACGGCACGAGCACACCGGTGAACGTCTCCCCCTGCACCAGGCGGGTGCGGCCGCCGTCGATGGCCTCGAGTTCGAAGTAGTGCTCGCCGTCGACGATGCCCGGCACCCAGAATCGGCCGATCCAGCGCAACTCCTTCGCCTCGTCGGCGACCAGCACCTCGGGCGTGAACACGGTGCTGGAGCCGTCGTCCTTCAGCGTGTTGGTCAGCCGGGCCCCGACCTCGATCTCGCCCGCGGCGCTCACGATGAACGGGTTCCAGTCCGCATAGGCGTCGAGGTCGGTGAGCACGGCCCAGACCTCGTCGACCGGCGCGTCGATCTCGATCTCGGTGCGCGGCTCGTGCGGGCTGACGCGGGTCCAGAGGTAGCTGGCGCCGGACCCGACCACGAGGACGGCGAGGACGACGAGAAGAATTCGAGTGAACATCGGAACTCCTGGTGGCGGCGTGGACGGCGCGACTGGCTAACGCCGTTAGCCTCACCATAGGCTAACGACGTTAGCCGCGCAAGTCCTCCGCCGTCAGACCTGCCTGATCCCGTCGACGAGAACCTCGACCACGGACGGATCGAAGCTGACCATGGCCGCCATCCGGGTGCATTCCGGCAACGGATGCCGGAACGACCAGGCCGCGTCGGTGTACTCGTGCCGCCCGATCCGGAGGTGCCAGAACTCCGCCTCGCCCTTGTGGGGGCAGTAATTGACGGTGCTGCTGTGATCGAACAGGTCGGTGCGGACGTCGGTCTTGGCGAGGTAGTAGCGCGGCGGCTCGCCGGTCTCGAACACGGCGTGGGCGCGCTGCGTGTCGGCCAGGACCTGGCCGTCGACCTCGACATGGACGTGACGGCTGGTCGGCATGATGTCGATGCGCCGGTAGGGATCGCGCGGATGGACGAACACCTGCTCGTCCTCCTCGAACCAGGCGTCCATCGCGTTCCAGTCGACCCGTACGAGCTCGCGCAACTCGGCCTGTTCGGCATGGTCGAAGACCGAGGCGGCGTCGGGCGCCTTGTGACCCTCGACCCGCACGCCGAACAGCGTCGCCGGGCCACGGCGCCGGGAGGCGCGGACGTGGCCGCTCGGCACCAGCTCGGCGACGACGTCGTCACGCCGGACGTAGTAATGCGGATACTTCGGCACCTCCCACACCAGCCGCGGCTCTGTCGTGTCGAGCACCACGTGGCCGCCCAGATAGGCGCGGACCCGCTTGGCGCTGACCTCCACTCGCAGCGGAGACTGGTCGGAGTTCTTGCCGTCCTGCGCCATTCGCACACCTCCGGGCATCGCTGATTCCAACGGTCGCAGGACGACCGTATGCCCCCATGATCGACCGTGCCCACCCCATGGCTGGCCATGCCGGGACCGAGTCGCCGTTGTGCCAGGGTGGGCCGACCGACACGCCCCATGCCGTGCGGACAGAGCCCCGCGCCCGGACCCGGGAGACCTACGTGAACGACGCAGCCGACGCGCTGACCATCGTGACCGGCGTGATCGCCGTGGGTCTGGCCGTGGCGTCGATGTCCGGGCCCGCCCGGTGGATGGCTGCGTGGCGCCTGACCCTGGCGAAGATGCGCACCGTCGGCCGCGAGCTGCGAGGTGGTCCGCTGTCGCCGGGCACTCGGCGCCGCTCGTGGATCACGATCTGGCGTGCCACATCGGTGCAGGTCAAGCGGCGCGTGAACGGGGAACAGGTCGAGGTCGCCGACGAGCTGGCCTGGCTGACCCGAACCCTCGAACGCGACCACGCCGTCACCTTCGTCGCCGACTCCGAACTGGATGCACTCAACCGACTTGCCCAGGCCTACCGGACGCTCAGTGCCCGGCTGACCGTGCGGGTCCTCCTGGGGAACCAGGCGTTCACCGAAGCCGAAGCCGCGACTGCGCAGGCGACCGGCCATCGGCTGGCGACGATGGCCCGCAGACAGCCCGAGTCGGCCGCGACCGGCTCGGGCGCGCCCGATTCGCGCGTCCACAGCTCCGGCGACGTGTCGGTGCCTCCCGCGGCGTGGCGGGGGCCGTCCGGCGGACCTGTGCAGGCCGGTGAGATCGCGCTGTTCGGCATCGGTCCAGGCGCTCGCAACGACGTGCACGGACTCGCCGTGTCGTCGCGGCGGACGAGGCTCGTCCCCGACGACGAGGCTGCGTTCCGCCGCGCTCGCGCCGAGGGCTCCCAGCCCGTGGCGGTGAATTCCCCGAACGGCGCTCCCGTCACTGATCCGCTCGGCGGCGCGCACCTCTACGACGGCACGCTGCCCTCCCTGCTGGGCCTCCGCTTCGAGCGCGACTCACGCAATGGGAGCCACCGCGTCCACCTCTCGCTGGGCGAGATCTCGTACCGCGCCCACAAGATCGTCTCGACGCGGCCGCCATCGTCGGGTCACTCCACGCCGACGCTGTTGACGCTGTCGTTGACCCCGCTCACCGCCGACGGCCACCTCGTCCTGGTGCGCCGCGCGGCCGCCAGCGCCTTCTACCCCGAGTGCTGGGCACCTGGCGTGAACGGCAACCTCGACATGCCCGACCCGTTGAGCAGGTGGGGCGACGCCGACGAGGACGGCCTGCCGGACCCGATCGCCGCCCTGTGCCGTGAAGGCGAGGAAGAGCTCGGCCTCACGATCGAGCGACGGACCGTCCACCTCCACGGCGTCGCCCGGATCAGCAACGACACGGAGCGCGGCACTTGGGTCCTGCTGACGACCGCCCGCCTCCCCCAGACACTCGACGAGTTGGTCGCTCAGACGAGCGACGCCGATCCTCTCGAGGGACGCTGGGAGAGCGGGTCCACTCTGCTCGCCGTTCCTCGGCCCCGTACGGCGCAGGCGGCCTCCGAGCTGCTGACCTGGGCGTGGTCGAACGACGACGTGATGCCCCACACCACGGCCGCGTTGACGGCGTACTGCGCTGTCGAGGGCTTGGTCGGCGACGACGACTGGTCGGTCTGGCACCGCGATGTCGCGGTCGATCTCCCGCGGGATGCGCAAGTACGCACGTTCGGCTGACCGGGGCCGCGGCGCCGTGGCCGCGCGTGGCAAGGTGGGATGAGCGCATGCCGAATCTAAGGTAGTGCGTCCTATTTTGTGAGGAGCCGACCACCGATGCCGACGCCGGACAACCCGTTCCTGTCCCCCAGCGACCTGCCCTACCAGTTGCCGCCGTTCGAGCGGATCGACATCGGTCACTACGCGCCGGCATTCGATCACGGCATGGCCGAGCAGCGAGCCGAGATCGAGGCGATCGCGACCGACCCCGCGGCAGCCACGTTCGAGAACACGATCGTGGCGCTCGAGCGGTCGGGTCAGGTGCTCCAGCGGGTGTCCGCCGTGTTCTTCAACCAGGCCTCGTCGGACACGAACCCGGACATCCAGGCCATCCAGGCCGATGTCTCACCGAGGCTGGCGGTCCACAGCGACGCCATCCACCTCGATCCGCGCCTCTACGCTCGCATCGACGCGGTGCACGAGAGCCGCGACGGGCTCGATCCCGAGGCCCGCCGGCTCGTCGAGCGTTACCGCCTCGACTTCGTCCGGGCCGGCGCCGGGCTCGACGACGACGCCCAGGCCCGCCTGCGTGCGATCAACGAGGAGCTCTCGGCACTGTCCACGTCGTTCCAGCAGAAGCTGCTCGACGACACGAACGACCTGGCCGTGGTCGTCGACGACGTCGCCGAGCTGGACGGGTTGTCCGAGGACTCCGTGGCCGCGGCAGCCGAAGCGGCCCGCCAGCGCGATCTCCCTGGCAGGTACGTGATCAGCCTGGGGCTGCCCACGGGACAGCCGCCGCTGGCCACGCTCACCGACCGCGACGTGCGAGAGCGGATCCACCAGGCCTCGATCAGCCGCGGCGGGCGCGGCAACGAACACGACACCTCCGACCTCGCCGCGCGCATCGCCGCCCTCCGGGCCGAGCGCGCCGCCCTGCTGGGCCACCCCGACCACGCGACCTATGTCCTCGAGGACCGCACCGCCGGCACACCGTCCGCCGTCCACGACATGCTCGCCAAGCTCACCCCGGCGGCTGTCGCCAACGCCCACGCCGAGGCCGCGGCGCTGCAGGAGGCGGCCGGCGATGCCTTTGAGCTGCGGGCATCCGACTGGGCCTTCTACTCGGAGAAGGTCCGCCGGGCCACCTACGAGCTCGACGACGCCGAGCTGCGGCCGTACTTCGAGCTCGAGCAGGTGCTGCGCGACGGCGTCTTCTTCGCCGCCGGCAAGCTGTACGGGCTGAGCTTCACCGAACGGCCTGACCTGCGCGGATACCACCCCGACGTGCGGGTCTTCGAGGTGCACGACGAGGACGGCTCGGCCGTGGGGCTCTTCCTCGGCGACTTCTACGCGCGCGAGTCCAAGCGCGGCGGAGCCTGGATGAACTCGCTGGTCGACCAGTCGGGCCTGATGGGCACCCGTCCGGTCGTCGTCAACAACCTCAACATCGCCCAGCCACCGGCCGGCGAGCCCACCCTGATGACCTTCGACGAGGTCACCACGATGTTCCACGAGTTCGGCCACGCGCTGCACGGGCTGTTCTCCGACGTGCAGTACCCGACGTTCTCCGGCACGAGCGTCCTGCGCGACTTCGTGGAGTACCCGTCGCAGGTCAACGAGATGTGGATGCTCTGGCCGGAGGTCCTCGCCAACTACGCCAGGCACCACCGCACCGGCGAGCCGATCTCGCCGGAGCTGGTGGACCGGCTGGTCGCGTCGCGGATCTGGGGTGAGGGCTTCAAGACCACCGAGTACCTCGGCGCCACCCATCTCGACCTCGCCTGGCACGAGCTGGCACCGGGAACGACCGTCGACGACGTAGCCGCGTTCGAGGCCGCCGCCCTCGAACGGGCCGGCGTGGCCGTCGCCACCGTCCCGCCGCGGTACCGCACGACGTACTTCGCCCACGTCTTCTCCGGCGGCTACAGCGCGGGCTACTACTCGTACATCTGGAGCGAGGTCCTCGACGCCGAGTCGGTCGAGTGGTTCAAGGAGAACGGCGGCCTGCTCCGCGAGAACGGCGACCACTTCCGGCGCACGCTCCTCTCGCGCGGCGGGAGCGTCGACCCGATGGAGGCCTTCCGCGCCTTCCGTGGCCGTGACCCGCAGATCGAGCCGCTGCTGACCCGACGGGGCCTCGACCGCGCCTGACTGATCGCGAGGTGATCGCGCCTCACCAGGGCGGGATGATCGTTGGACGATGCTGGTCGCTCTGGTGGCCGAATCGTTCCGACGATCACCCCGCGGTTATCGTCGGGGGCATGCAGAGTGTGCGGCTGATCGAGCAATGGCCGGTCGACAACGCGGCCACGGCGGTGGTCCGGGCCGACGGCACTGTCCTCGGCTCGCACGGTGACCTCGACCGCGGGTTCGCCCTCGCCTCGGTCACCAAGCTTCTGACGGCCTACGCGACACTGGTGGCGATCGAGGAAGGCGTGGTGGCGCTCGACGACGCCGCGGGCCCGCCCGGATCCACGGTCCGCCATCTGCTCGCACACACGTCCGGCCTGGCCTTCGACGAGCACAAGGTGGTCGCCGAGCCCGGGCGCCGGCGGCTGTACTCCAATGCCGGATTCCTCGAACTCGCCGACATCCTCGGCAAACGGTCACAGATCCCGTTCGCCGACTACGTCCGCGAGGCCGTGCTCGACCCGCTGTCGATGAGGTCCACCCCCTTCGAGTCGGCCGCCGCGGGGGCGTCGTCGTCGGTGGCCGACCTGGCACGGTTCGCCGCCGAGCTCCAGGCACCGACGCTCGTCGACGCCGCGACGATGACGCACGCCACCACGGTCGCCTTTCCGGGCGTCACCGGAATCCTCCCCGGGTTCGGGCACCAGAAGCCCAACGACTGGGGCCTCGGCTTCGAGATCCGCGACGGGAAGGACCCGCACTGGACCGGCGCGACGAACTCGCCGAAGACGTTCGGGCACTTCGGCGGCGCCGGCACCTACCTCTGGGTCGACCCGGCGCTCGGAGCCGCGTGCATCGCGCTGACCGACCGTCCGTTCGGGCCGTGGGCCGCCGAGGTATGGCCGCCGTTCTCCGACGCTGTCGTGGCCGAGGTCCGCGGGTCCGTCAGCTGAGCCGCGCCGGCAGCCCCGAGACGCGCAGCAGATCGGGTGCGCGCCGACGCAATGTGTCCAGCAGTCGGCCGATCGCCTGTGTCCGGCCCACCATCACGCTGTCGACCAGGTGCCGCACCTGGGTGAAGGGCAGTAGGGCCGCCACGACGTCGACGTCCACGGCGTCGCGGCCATATCCCTCGAACAGCGGCTCCGCGTCGGCACCGAGCGCGAGATCGACGGCCAGGCACCACGCCAGGTCGAGCATCGGTGGCCCGACGTGCACGGCTCCAGGGTCGATGAGCGCGACCAACTCGTCGTCGCGGAACAGCGCGTTGTTGCCCACCGACACGTCACTATGGATCGCGACCATCGGCCGTCCGAGGAAGACACCCAAGCCACCGGGATCGTCGAAGCGCAGGCCGTGCTCCGGCGCCGAGTCGTGCCACGTACGCAGCGCCGCGCCGAGTGCACGCTGCTGGGCCGGATGCGGCACCTGGACGACACCCGCTGGGATCCGCTCGATCATCGACCACCAGCGTTCCCCCGACCGGGTCGCGACGGTCCCGGAGTCGAGCAGGGCCGGCGCCGGGAGGCCGGTGGTCACGCGCAACGACTCGAACCAGCGGACCGTCGAGTATCGCTCGTGCGTGCGGCACTGGACCTTTCGCGACCGTACAGCCGCCGTGGGTGATGCCGCGGCCGGCTCGATCTCCCTCGGGCCGTCATAGGCGTCGCTCGCGGTGGCCCGCCTCATCGCGGTCGCCACCTCGTCGGCGGGCACCTCCTCGGTCGGGATCCGGGCTCGGACGTCACCCACGTCGAGGGGCCCGCACGCCGATCGGTTGATCACGAGCGCGCATGGTGGCACGGCCGAGCAACCTGGCGCGACTCGCCGCATCACTCCGCGTGACCCTCGGCCTCGCGGAATCTCTGGACCCTGTCGAGCGTTGTGAACATGTGTTCAGTGGGCGGCCAGGTGGCCGTCCGCATGTACGCCACAGGCATGGTGAGGAGGGCCCGATGGCACCACAGGCACGTACCGACGCCGACACTCCGCGTCGGCGTACGCGCGCGGGATTCGACTCCGAGCCTGACCTCGTCGGCCAGTATCTGTCTCAGATCGGTTCCACTCCCCTGCTCACCGCGCCGGAAGAGGTCGACCTCGCCAAGCGCATCGAGGCCGGGGTCTACGCCGACCAGTTGCTGCGCTCCGCCGACGCCGGGGGCAAGAAGCTCACGCCCACCCGCCGTCGTGAGCTCCAGGCCATCGCCGACGACGGTCGCGCGGCCAAGGACCACATGGTCCGGGCGAACCTGCGCCTGGTCGTCTCGGTGGCGCGCAAGCTCTCCAACCGCGGGCTGCCCTTCCTCGACGTCATCCAAGAGGGGAACCTGGGTCTCATCAGGGCCGTCGAGAAGTTCGACTACGCCAAGGGCTTCAAGTTCTCCACGTACGCCACGTGGTGGATCCGTCAGGCGATCCAGCGCGGACTCGCCGAGCAGACCCGCACGGTACGGCTGCCGGTCCACGTCTCCGAGACGGTCGCCAAGCTCTACCGCATCGACCGCGAGCTCCAGCGCGAGCTCGGCCGCGACCCCACCGTCGAGGAGATCGCCGACGAGGCGGGCCTGTCCCCCGAGCGCGTGGTCGAGCTGCGCAAGGCCGCCCGCGACCCGGTGAGCCTCGACACCCCGATCGGCGACGACGGCGAGTCCATCATCGGCGACCTCATCGAGGACGACGACGCTGTGCAGGCCGCCGAGGTCGTCGAGCATCGCGCCATGGTCGACGACCTGCGCGCCACCCTCGACACCCTGTCCGAGCGTGAGGCGACGATCATCGCCATGCGGTACGGCCTCGAGGACGGCCACCAGCACACCCTGCAGGACGTCGCCGACCGCCTCGGCGTCTCGCGCGAGCGGGTCCGCCAGCTCGAGCGGCACGCCCTGGCCGAGCTCCGCTCCCCCGAGCGGCGCGAGGCGCTCCTCGACTGGGCCAGCTGACGCGGGATCGGATTGGGAACCACGGCACCGGGCCTGGTAACCTTTCCCGGCGGCCGGACCTCGAGTCCGTGTCGATCCCGCATAGCTCAATTGGCAGAGCATCTGACTGTTAATCAGAGGGTTCCTGGTTCGAGTCCAGGTGCGGGAGCCAAAGCTCCAGGTCAGCGGTTTGTGCAGGTCAGACCATGTTCTGGAAGCCACGGTTTACCCTCGCTTTTCGTTCGGCTCGTCGCCGAGCATGGACTCCAAGGCCTCAGCGGCCTTGGAGTTCTTCACTCTCCGGGCCATGTACACGTCCTGGGTCATCGATGGCCTGGCGTGCCCGAGTTGATCAGCCACCGAACGGGCGCTGTGACCCGCGTCGTCCAGGACAGTCGCCGTGGTCTTCCGGAACGTGTGCGTCGTGATCCACGACAGCGACTCGTCCGTGGCGACGGCCTTCTTCAGCGCGTTTGACGTGTTGCTCGGGTCACGGAATCCGCCCTGGCTGTCCGGGAAAACCGGCTGATCGAATCGCGTCAGACCGGACATGAACCGTCGCCGCAGCATGTCCACCGCCCACGTCGGCAACACCAGCACCCGTTGCCCTGCGGCTGACTTCGTGGTCTTGCGGAGAAGACCCTGACCGGTCACCCGGATCATCGTGGACGTGATTTCCACCGTGCCGTTGTCCAGGTCGACCTCCGACCAGAGCACGGCCAGCGTCTCCCCGATCCGGGCACCCGTTGCCAGCATGAACGAGACCAGATCTGGAAGTTCACGCCGAACCGCATCCTTGTCGGCCAGCAGGTGCGCACGCAGTGCGCTTCGTTCCTCGGCGGTCAGCGCCCGTGGGGTCTTCGTCACCTGCATCTCGATGGGCTCGACCTCCCGGACCGGGTTCGCCGAGACCGCGCCCTTGCGGACGGCCAGGCCCATCACGCCGGACAGCACGCTCCGGCACAACTTCGCCGACGAGTCGCCGACCTCATCGCGGATCTTCGCGATGAACGTGTCGGCAATCGGCGTGCTGATCTCCCCCAGGCGCAACTCCCCCAGCGCAGGCATGACGTGGTTGACGAGCGCGCCGCAATACGTCCGCAACGTGCCGGGCGATCGTCGTCCACTCCGAACGAAGGCCTCGAATCTGGCCTCCCACATCGCGGCTGCCTTCTTGAATCGATCGCTCGCGCTGAGAGCGCCGGCCTTCTGAGTGCCCAGCTTGGCGCGCTCGGTGAAGGCCGTCAGGAGTGCGTTCCTCGCGGCGGCTTCGGTCTTCCCAGAGCGCTCCACACGGCGGGTGCGGCCGTCGAAGTCGCGGAAGTCGGCGGCTGCACGGAAGCGGTCCGCCACGCCATCGTCGTTCCAGTGGATGGCGTAGGTGCGGACGTTGCCCCAGGTGCCCAGCGGCAGTGGTGGTCTCCCCATGGCTGCCTCAGGCCTGCGAGCCGGTGATCGAGTCGAGCCACGCCTCGACATCCTCGCGGCGGTAGCGGACGTAGCGGCCGACGCGGAAGCCCTTCGGACCGTAGTCCTTGCAGCGCCATTCGTAGATCGTCTTCGTCGGTATGCCGAGGTAGGCGGCGACGTCTTCGACGGCCCACAGGGGCTCGGGGATGGTGGCGAGTGTGGTGGTGGTCATGGGTGTTGCTCCTTCCGGGTTGGGTCGGGTGCGAGGTACAGGGCTTCGAACTCTTCGCGGGCGACACGTCGGTGTTCGCGGGCTCGAGCGGCTGCGGAGGCGGCGAGCATTTCGTCGCCGAGGGTGCGCCAGCCGGTGGCGGCGTAGGTGAAGTTGCCGACGATCAGCGTGGTCTCGACGTCGTCGGTGTGTTCGGCGGTGCGGTGGTGTTCGCGTCGCCAGGTCAGCCGGGCCTCACGCAACGCGCGGAGGGTGGTGGAGTAGGCGCGGGATTTGGTGGAGAAGTGCCCGCCGAAGCCGAGCATGTGCGCCCAGCGGCGGAGTCGCCGGTAGGAGACGCGGTCGTAGTTCTTCTTCATGTTCTCGGGGTCGAGCAGGCGGGTGCCCTTCTTGACCTTCTTCTTCTTGGCCGGGTCGGTGCCGGGTCGCCCCAAGCGCCAGCAGGCTTGGAGCAGGCGGGTGACGTGACCGTCGATCTTGGTCATGTCCTCGATCGCATCCGGGGTGATCCGCTTGGAGTTGTGCCCGGCCATCTCGGTGGCCTTCGTGGAGTACTTGGCCAGGTAGCCGGCCACCTGGGTTTCGGTGATCTCCCCCTCGACGGAGAGCCGCACCGGGCGGATGTCGAGCTGGACTCCCCACTCGATCAGCCAACCCTCGGGATTGTCGGGGTGGGCTGGGGTGCGGAACTTCGTGGTCGCCACGGCGTAGCGGATCGCGGCGTCGATGACGGTGAAGTCGGCATGGTTCGGTGGCGGGATCACCTCGGTGGGATCAAAGGGATCGACGCCGTCGAGGCGCATGAGGGCGTGAAAGTGGACCACGCCACGGGCCTGCATCTCGGCGACCTTGGCGAAGGACACCCGGACGTTGGTGGCGTGGTGCCTGGCCCAGGTGCGTAGATGCTTCTTGGCGGTCTCCATGGTGCGCCGCCACAGCTCGGCGGACATGACGTTCCACACCACCTGGTGGTCGTGGTCGTAGCAGTCCAGGCACAGCGGCTTGCCGAGGCGGCGTTCGCCTTCGTGGTGAGTCTGGAAGCAGCGCAGGTCGATCCCGTGCGGGCACAGCCGCGGTTTGCGCCCGGGGCGGCACACCCGGGCCTTGTTGTTCTTCGCGCGGCGGGAGTGCACGAGCCCGAACGAGGGTGCGGTGAACGTCGGGAACGCCGACGGGTGGACGCGGACACCATCGGGGACGCCCTTGCCGCCGTTGAGCCCGGCCAGCACCAGCTGGTAGGTGTCGCGGCGGTAGACCTCAGCGCACGCGGGGCAGGCCGAAGCGCGGCGGTTGCCGCAGGCCTTATAGATCGCGGCGTCGGGCATGTCGGTGGTCGAGCGGGTCGAGATGATCTGCCCGCTGGCCTTGTCCACCACATGGCTCTCACCACGCAACAGGATCGGCTGAGTACAACCGCCGACATGCTTGCCGTGCTCGATCCACCGGTCGTAATCCGGGTGGGTCCCCCGCGTGAACGCGGTGTTGTTCTGGACGTGCACCGGATGAAACGGGCGCTTCCCCTGCTCGGTGTCGCCGACCAGCATCTCGGTGTGCGGGTCGAAGCCGTGGGTGTCGATCTCGGTGATGCCGTCGCCGAACCCAGCCCGCAGCACAGCGAGGGCATCGTCATGGCTCGACGTGTTGGTGGTGTCGGTGCTCGCCCCCGCCCCCGGAGCGTCAGCCCCGGGGATGAGAGCCAACATCGATGCCGGAGTCATGCGACCCGCGTTTCAAGGTCGCCGACAGTGAGCCCAGGCAACGGAATTTCCGTCGTCTCGGCTGTGGTGTCCTTCTCAGCTCGCCACCACGGCGGGTCGAGATGGGCACCGTCACACGGCCACTCAGGGCAGGTGATGTCGCAGCAAATCAGGTGCACACCGACCCCCGGGAGGGAGTCAGCGAGACCGTCACCGCAACGACGGCACCGCAGCCGGGCGCTCATGCGTTGTCCGGTTCGAAGTGGGTGTCGCAGACCGTGCAGAGGATGCCGCCTTGTTCGAGGACGGCTTTGGCTACGCGGATGCGGCGTGGGCACTCACACGTGCAGGCGAGTGCGTTGTTCGACTTGCTTGTCGAGCCGGTCAGGATCTCCGGGTGCCGGTAGGCCGACAGCGCCGCCGTGAGCGCCTTCAACTCAGGCGCGTAGGTGGTGGCGGTCTCATCGCGCAGGGTGCTCGATGAGGTCATGTAGCCGTGGCGGGGATCCTTGGTGGTGTCCAGGCCGAGCTCGTCCGCGAGTGCGGCGAACTGCTTGTTGTGCCAACGGCCCTGACGGGACGTGTCCTTGACGCCGCGCACGTCGGCGAGGGCGTGGGCGGCTTCGTGGAGCAGGGTGGTGAAGACCTCGGACGCTGGCCGTTGCAGGCCCTCGCCGGAGATGAGGACTTCGGGCAGGCGGTTGTTGCCGTGTTGCCACCGCATGGCGGCGTAGTGACCGAGCTTGGCCTGCTTCGAGGTGGTGCCGGAGCCGACCACGATCACAGCGGCGGGAACCTCAGAGTGACGGGCACGGATCGCAACCCAGGCCGCTTCCAACGCGGCGAGCAGGTTGGTCGTGGTGAACCCGTCTTGACCCTTACGCGTCAACGTCTTCGTGGCCGCCGTGGTGGCGGGTTGACGCTTACGTGTCACCGGTCGGGGCCGGGGCTTGGTAGCTGCCCCGGTCCCGGTCACCGTTGTGCCGGTCATGCGTGCGACCAGCGTTCTTCGATGATCCGCTGACACAGCGGGACGAAGTTGAACGGGTGCCGTCCGGGGAACTCATCCCCGATAGCGAGTTCCAGGTCGTCCAGAGCTTCGGACAGCGACCTGGAGGCGGGCTGGTAGTCGTGCTCGTGCCAGTCCAACCACGCCTGCGGCTCATACGGCATGCCTTCGTAGTCCCGCTCGGGCTCATCAGCCCGAACAGTGCGAACGACCTTGTAGGCGTTCAGCGCCCGACGTGCGGCGCGGACCCGGTTCGTCTCCGGCTCATAGTCGTCGTGAATGGAGACGGTCATGCGGCTTCACCGCTTCGGGTGATGTCGCGGACCCAGGCCGCCCGGCCGACGAGGATTTGGATGTCTTCGTCGGAGAGGTAGGCGGTCTTGATGCGGCGGGGTAGGCCGCCTTCGGCGAGTAGCCACCCAACGCCCCGATCCTCCGGGGCGATCCTCTTGGCGCTGTAGCCCTCTTTGGCCCAGCCGACGCCGAGGATGATGTCCGACGAGGAGTC
>DATCVR010000386.1:0-6001 GCA_036566745.1 Jiangellaceae bacterium
AGGTCAGGCGGACAGGCTGGCACGGCCCTTGCGCCGGCGGGAGGTGACGATCGCGCGGCCGGCGCGCGTACGCATACGCAGCCGGAAGCCGTGGGTCTTCGCGCGACGGCGGGTGTTCGGCTGGAAGGTGCGCTTCACGTCCAGGCTCCTGGTGTCGTTGGTGGTGCGGAAACTGATGAGGTCGTCCGGGACCGACGACCGCCTCGGCGTTTGATGCCTGCAGGCGTGCCAAAGGAGCCCTCGTCGGACCGACTCACGGTACGTGGAGCCGGTACTGCAGGTCAAACCGGTGCCCCCAGCAGGAGATGCGTCCGGCCAAACTGACGAGCATGCCAGCAGCCTGGAGGACCTCCCTGGCAACGACACGCCGAAGCTGCGCGGAACTCGTGTGAGCAACCTGTGGACATCGGTTGAAGCACACGGCTGCAGTTGTTAGCGTCACGACCTCGACCAACACCGTCCTCCTTGAGCGTCTCGGCCCGAACCCGATCCGTTTACGCTGGTCAGCGAAGGAATGTGGAGGGGCAGCGCCTGTCATCCACACTCTCCACATGCTGTGGACGGCGGTGTGGACAGGCAATGACGGGGAAGACACGACGCGGAATGCCGCCAGTTGGGAGCACACGGTGACGGACGAACCTCGCGACGAGTTCGCCCTAGCCTGGACAAAGGCCCTCGGAGCGCTCGACGACCACGCGATCGGTCCGCAGCAACGCGCGTTCCTCTCCCAGGCCCGCCCCGTCACTCTCGTCGAGGGCACTGCGGTCATCTCGGTCCCCAGCGACTTCGCCCGCAGCCAGATCGAGCAACGGCTGCGCGGCTACATCGTCGAGGCGCTGTCGGCCACGCTCGGCCGCCCCGTGGGCCTCGCCGTCAGCGTCACCCCGGCCTCCGAGCTCGATCCCGCGAGCACCGCCCCCGACATCTTCGTGGTCGAGGGCGCAGCAGACGACGCGAGTGCCGCCCGGGCGAGCATCCTGTCCGACGGGCTCCGCCCTGCGCCGCCCGCCGACTCTTCCTCGTTCGACGCCGGCGCGCCGGCCCCGGAGACACCGCGTGCCAAGCACATCGCCATGGGGCAGCCCCGACGCAGCGAGGTCGAGGCGCCGCACCTCAATCCGCGGTACACCTTCGAGACGTTCGTCATCGGGTCGAGCAACCGTTTCGCCCACGCCGCCACGGTCGCGGTCGCCGAAGCTCCCGGCAAGGCCTACAACCCGCTCCTCGTCTACGGCGACTCCGGCCTGGGCAAGACCCATCTGCTGCACGCCATCGGCCACTACGCGCGCACCATCTACCCAGGCACGCGCGTGCGGTACGTCAGCTCCGAGGAGTTCACCAACGACTTCATCAACTCGATCCGCGACGACAAGGCCTCGGCCTTCCAGCGACGCTATCGCGATGTCGACGTCTTGCTCATCGACGACATCCAGTTCCTCGAGGGCAAGATCCAGACGCAGGAAGAGTTCTTCCACACGTTCAACACGCTCCACAACGCCAGCAAGCAGATCGTCATCACCTCCGACCGGCCGCCCAAGCAGCTGTCCGCGCTCGAGGACCGCCTGCGCAACCGGTTCGAGTGGGGCCTGATCTGCGACGTCCAGCCGCCCGACCTCGAGACCCGCATCGCGATCCTGTCCAAGAAGGCGGCCCAGGATCAGCTGAACGTCCCTCCCGACGTCCTCGAGTACATCGCCAGCCGCATCGCCACCAACATCCGTGAGCTCGAGGGCGCGCTCATCCGGGTCACCGCCTTCGCCAGCCTCAATCGCCAGCCGGTCGACCTCACCCTCGCCGAGGTGGTGTTGCGCGATCTCGTGCCCACCGACAGCGGCCCCGAGATCACCGCGGCGACGATCATGGCCCAGACCGCCGCGTACTTCGGGCTGACCATCGAGGACCTCCAGGGCACCAGCCGCAGTCGCGTGCTCGTCACGGCCCGCCAGATCGCCATGTACCTGTGTCGCGAGCTGACCGAGCTGTCGCTGCCGAAGATCGGTCAGCACTTCGGCGGCCGCGACCACACCACGGTCATGCACGCCGAGCGGAAGATCCGCACGCTCATGGCCGAACGACGCAGCGTCTTCAATCAGGTCACCGAGCTGACGAACCGGATCAAGCAGCAGGCGCGACAGTCATGAGTGACCCAGCTCACACGGTGATCGACTTCTCACAGGCTGTGGACAACTCTGTGGACAGATGCCACGTGGCCGTGGAGCGATCGGGGACAACTCCACAACGCCCGTGGACAACGCCTCGTCATGCACCGCACCGCATCCCGGTGCCCACAGGGTCCGTGGACGGCCATTCCCGTGACAACCAGCGCCGACCACGGTTGTCCACAGTTTCCACCGACGCTATGACCGTGACGAGAACCTCAAGAGTCCGGCCAACCCACCAAGGTGGGGACGGCCCGATCCTGTGGACAACACCTTTTCGCGGCTCCGAATCACACGCGGGCGTGCTCGCGCTGTCGGTCGGCCGTGGAAGGATGACCCCGATCACGACAACCCGGGCCTGGCCCGAGGGGAGGACGGTGGACCGGTGAAGTTCCGGCTCGATCGCGACGTACTTGCCGAGGCCGTCGCCTGGACGGCTCGCACCCTGCCCAACCGCCCCACCGTCCCGGTGCTGGCCGGTCTACGCATCGACGCGGCAGACCGCGAGGTCGCGTTCTCGTCGTTCGACTACGAAGTGTCCGGCCGCGTCGCCGTCGATGCCGACGTCGCCGATCCGGGCACCGTCCTGGTGTCGGGCCGGCTGCTCGCCGACATCGCCCGGTCGCTCCCTAACAAGCCGGTCGAGGTCACCTCCGACGGCGCCAAGGCCGTCATCACGTGTGGCAGCGCCCGGTTCACGCTCCAGACCCTCCCGGTCGAGGAGTACCCCGACCTCCCGGCCCTCCCCGACGCCTCGGGCACCGTCGACGGCACCGTCTTCGCCGAGGCCATCAGCCAGGTCGCCGTCGCCGCCGGGCGCGACGACATGCTGCCCACGCTCACCGGCATCCGGATCGAGATCGAGGGCGAGAAGGTCACCCTCGGCGCCACCGACCGCTACCGGATGGCCGTACGCGAGCTCACCTGGAATCCCGGGCGTCCCGACATCTCCGCGGTCGCCCTCGTCCCGGCTCGCACCCTCGTCGACGCCGCCAAGACGCTCGCCACCGCGGGTGACGTCACCCTCGCGCTCGGCAGCGAGTCCCAGGACAGCCTCATCGGGCTCGCCGCGGGCGGGCGCCACACCACCAGCCGGCTCATCGACGGCGAGTGGGTGCCCAACTACCAGCGCATCTTCCCCACCCAGACGGCCACGGTCGCCCGGGTCGAGATCTCCTCGCTGATCGAGTCGGTCAAGCGCGTCGCCCTCGTGGCCGAGCGCAACACCCCGGTCCGGCTCGCCTTCGACGACGGCCACGTCGTCCTCGAGGCCGGCAGCGGCGACGACGCCCAGGCCTCCGAGGCTCTCCAGGCCGACGTCCAGGGCCCGGCGATCGCCACCGGCTTCAATCCCACGTACCTCCTCGACGGCCTGAGCGCGCTCGGCACCCCGTTCGCGTACATGTCCTTCACCGAGACCGCGATGAAGCCGGTCATCATCCAGGGCACCGACAGCCTCGAGTCCGAGCCCACCGGCGGCTACCGCTACCTGGCGATGCCCATCCGGCTCTCCAGCTAGTCACCGCCACACGCACGTCGTCGCGGCGCACCATCGCGCCGCGTTCAGGGAGGACAAGTTCATGGAACTCGGTCTCGTCGGTCTGGGCCGCATGGGCGGCAACATGCGCGAACGCATCCGCCGGGCCGGCCACACCGTCGTCGGATTCGACCGCAACCCCGAGGTCAGCGACGTCGGAAGCCTGGCCGAGCTGGTCGAGCAACTGCCGGCTCCGCGCGCGGTGTGGGTGATGGTCCCGGCCGGTGAGGCCACGGCCGGCACGGTCGCCGAGCTGGCCAAGCTGCTCAGCGAGGGCGACGTCGTCATCGACGGCGGCAATTCCAAGTTCACCGACGACGCCGTCAACGCCGAGGTCCTCGCGGCTCACGGCATCGGCTACGTCGACTGCGGCGTCTCGGGCGGCATCTGGGGCCTCGAGAACGGATACGGCCTGATGGCCGGTGGCGACGCCGCGCACGTCGAGCGCCTCATGCCCATCTTCGACGCGCTTCGCCCCGAGGGTCCACGCGAAGAAGGGTTCGTCCACGCCGGCGGCATCGGTGCAGGTCACTACGCCAAGATGGTCCACAACGGCATCGAGTACGGCCTCATGCAGGCCTACGCCGAGGGCTACGAACTCCTCGAGGCATCCGGTGTCGTCACCGACGTGCCCGGGTCATTCAAGGCCTGGTCGCGCGGCACGGTCGTCCGCTCATGGCTGCTCGACCTCATGGTCCGCGCCCTCGACGACGACCCGGAGCTGGCCGAGCTCGAGGGCTATGTCGACGACTCCGGCGAAGGTCGCTGGACGGTCGAGGAAGCCATCAACAACGCCGTCCCCGCGCCGGTCATCACCGCCGCCCTGTTCGCCCGGTTCTCCTCCCGCCAGGACGACTCCCCTGCCATGAAGGCCGTCGCGGCTCTGCGCAACCAGTTCGGCGGCCACGCCGTGAAGAAGGCCGACGAGGCCGGTCCGTCTTCTGGCGCGGGTGACGCCCGGTCCTGACGGATCCGCGCATGTATGTCGCCCACCTCTCCGTCGCCGACTTCCGCTCGTACGCCGAGGTCGAGCTTCCGCTCGAGCCGGGCGTCACGGCGCTGATCGGCCCTAACGGCCAGGGCAAGACCAACCTGGTGGAGGCGGTGGGCTATCTCGCGACGCTGGGCAGCCACCGGGTCGCCCACGACGGTCCCCTGGTGCGCCTCGGCGCCGAACGCGCCGTCGTGCGGGCCAGCGTCGTCGACACCACGACCGTCTCCGACGGGCGGGCCACCCTCGTCGAGGTCGAGATCACCCCAGGCAAGGCCAACCGCGCCCGGCTCAACCGCTCCCCCGTGCCGCGCCCGCGCGAGATCCTCGGCGTCCTGCGCACGGTGCTGTTCGCCCCCGAGGACCTCGCGCTGGTCAAGGGCGATCCGTCAGAGCGCCGCCGGTTCCTCGACGACCTCCTCGTCGCGCGCGCACCACGGTTCGCGGGGGTCCGGGCCGATTACGAGCGCGTCCTCAAGCAGCGCAACGCCCTGCTCAAGTCCGCCGGAGCCGCTGTACGAGCCAGTCGCGGTGGTTCCGGCGTACCCGACCTGCGCACTCTCGACGTCTGGGACACCCACCTGTCCCGCGCCGGGGCCGAGCTGCTCACGGCCCGGCTCGAGCTGGTCGAGGCGCTCCGTCCGCTGGTCGCCAAGGCCTACGACGCCGTCGCCGCCACCGACCCCGCGTCGTCCACCGGCGCCGAGGCGCGCCTGGAGTACAAGTCGTCGCTCGGCCCCGAGGTCGAGCTGACCCCCGACCGCGAGGTCCTCGCTGCGGCCATCCTCGAGACCACCTCACGGGTACGTCGCGATGAACTCGACCGCGGCGTCTCGCTCATCGGCCCTCACCGCGACGACCTCGTCCTCAACCTCGGCCCGCTCCCGGCCAAGGGGTACGCCAGTCACGGCGAGTCGTGGTCATTCGCGCTCGCACTCCGGCTCGCCTCGTACGAGCTCCTGCGATCCACCGGCACCGACCCCGTCCTGATCCTCGACGACGTCTTCGCCGAGCTCGACACCGGACGCCGCGAGCGGCTCGCCGAGCTCGTGGGCGACGCCGAACAGGTGCTGGTCACGGCCGCCGTGCCGGGTGACGTGCCGGAAGGGCTGGCCGGGGCGCGGGTCGACGTCATGGGGGGCGAGGTGCGGCGGGTGCGCTGAGGCCGTGGTGCCGACTCCCGAACACCCGCTCGTTCGTCCTGGTTGCGCGGCTCCCCCGGGGTAGCCTCGGGCTGTGTCGTCCATCTCCGAGCCGCCCCATGAGCAGCACGACGGGCGCCCCGACGATGCCACTGACTCCGCGACGGCTGGT
>DATCVR010000387.1:0-7991 GCA_036566745.1 Jiangellaceae bacterium
AGGCGCCACCGCCGCTCTTCATGGCCGACATCGACATACCGACCGACGGCCCGTCGGATTCCGAGGCGGCTGCCTGATGCCGCGCTCCGGGCCGAGGCGTCTGGGGAGGCTCCGACGACGTCTCGCGGTCGTGGTCGCCACGGTCGCCGTCATCACGCTGGGGTCATCCGCCCCCGCCGCGTGGGCCGCCTGCGAGGGGAATCCACCTACGCCACAGGCGCCCGACTCCGGCATGGCCGGCTGGTTCGTCGACCCCGTCGAGGTCGATGTTGACCCGGAGAATCCAGAGATACCCGACCCATTCGCCGACGAGGGCGTTGGTTTGGTTGAGACCTACGGGTATGGATATCACTGGGGCACGTACGATCTCGGATGTGGACCGGATTCATTACGGGACCCAGTTGCAATCTCGTTTTCGAGTATCGGCAACTTTGTTTTCGACACTGGGCTAGCGATGGGAGCTGCAGCCCAGACCGCTCAGGCCTACGTTTTCGACTCGCCACTGAATTTCCTCGACGGCACCGTGAACAGCACACAGTCCGCCGTTTTTGATCGGATCTGGAGTGTCTGGTTCCCAATTACGCTGATGGCCGTAGGTTTGTTCCTTGTTATTCGGGCGAGGAGAGCCGCGTTCAACGAGGCCACGCAAGCCACGTTGATGGTAGTTGTCGTGCTCGCCGCATCATTGTACTTGCTGCAATGGCCGGTCAAAGCCATGACTGCGGCAGACGGCTTCGTTACCGAGGGCGTAGCGCTAGCCACGTCGCCCTTTGGGAATGAGCCGATTGAAGAGCAAATGGCGCGTGCAATCTACTATCCGGCCTGGTTGCGGGGCGAACTTGGTTCAGATAGCTCGGCGGCGGCGGAGGAATATGGACCCGCGCTTTTCAAGGCCCAGCATCTGTCGTGGGCCGAAGTGGCGCTGTACGAGAATGTCGCGCCTCAAACACGGGATCTCCTTCTGCAAGAGAAGGGCACCACTTTCGAAGAGCTGGCCGCGGAGATCAAAGAGAAGTATCCGTCAGCCTATGATCATCTGACTGGGCGAGCAGGTGAGAATCGGCTGGGCACAGCATTCGTCGTGCTGCCGTTCGCCGCCTCTGCGGCGCTCTTCGTGTGTCTTTGCATGGGCCTCATCCTGTTGTCGATGATGATCATGCGCGGTTTCATCCTGGCATTCCCGCTGGTCGGGATCGTGGGAGCCCATCCGATGGGCAGGCAGACGTTGACCCGGCTGTGGGATCTGCTCACCGCTGCCGTGTGGAACGTGATCAAGTTCGCATTCATCGTCGGGATCTTCCTCGTGGTCGCGGGATCCCTGCTGTCCTCGGACCTCAATGCGCTCGCGAAGATCTTCTTCCTGATCGTCCTGTCGGTGGCGGTGCTCGCGATTGCCCGGCCGTTCCGCTCGGCCAAGGCGATGATCCCCGGGCTCGATCCCAACAGGTCCTACCTCGGCTCGGCGTGGCACCGATTCCTCGACTACCGCTCGACCCGCGTGGGCACCAAGGAAGGTGTCGAGGACAGTCTGGGCGAGAGCAATGACCGCGCGACCGCCAAGCCAGGCAAGGAACGCCCCACCGACCGTCCGCGCGCCGAGGAAGAGAGCCTTCCGCCGCTGACCACGGCGAACAGCGGATACGCCGTCTCTGGCGCCGGTCGGGTGCCGCACTACGACTGGGACGCCGACCCGGCGGGCACACAAGCTGAAGTGGCCCGGGCGAACGCTCGATGGATCCCGGACGAAGCCGCTGCCGGACCGGTCCGCCAAGAGGCCGATCTCGGCGGGGCAGGCATCGGCGCCGCTGGTGCCGCAGGTGGCGCCGCGGCGGCAGCGTCGAACGGCGCAGTCACCCGGTCACGGGTGCCAGGAGCGCCAGCGATGCCCGGGGCACGCTCAGTCCCTGCATCAGCCTCGAGCCCGACCGCTGGGCGGCACGCCCGCCATGCCTTGGGCGAGCCGGGCGACGGTTTCGAATCCGGGTCGGTCGGATCCATCGAGGCATCCGGATCCCCGGCGCCGGCTCGCTCGGCCGACCCAGCCCGCGCGATCGAGACCTCGCGATCGGCCTCTACTCGGGCCTCGGACGCGTTGCCGCCACCGCGCGCCACCACGATCGCCGCGCCCACGTCCTACCAGGTCGTCGACGGCGAGGCCATGGAGCCGGTCTACCGGCGCGGCGACGACACGGCCCCCGAGCCGGTCGGCGATCTGGCGCTCTCCTCGCCGGTGATCGACGAGGAAGGCAACGAAGTCCACGTCATCTACCAGCGCGAACGCCTGTAAAGGAGGATTGCGAGCCGATGCGGGGCGTGCAGAATCGCTTCACCGATGGGTCCGACCACTCGGACACCGGGCGCGAGCGCCGAGGGCTCGTGGTCACACCGGCGCTGGTCGTCGGGATGATCGCGGGAATGGCCATCGTGATCATGGTGGCTTCGGCGCTGGTGCCAGATCGCGCGGACGAGCCTGTCGACACGGCGGTGCAAGCCGACGCCACGGCTACCTCGAGCGCGCCCGCCGAGGAGGCGACCCCGTCGCCGCGTCCCGCGGAGCAAGCAGCGTCGGAGCCTCCTGTGCAGGGCGACGACCACGACCATGAGACCGATCCCGAGGCGGCCGCGGCTGCCGCGCGGATCGCCGGCCGGTTCGTCGACGCCTGGCTCCTGCGCAAGGGCGCGGACGCGCGAGCGGAGGCGATGAAGCCGTACGCCACCAACGGACTCGTTCAGTCGGTCGCCGACGCCGACCTGACCCGCATCCCCAACGCCGACCGCACCGGCAAGCCGCGGCAGATCGCGATGGGTGAGTACCAGGGTGCATTCCAGATCGAACTCGACAACGGGGACGAGGTCGAGGTGGTGGTCGTGTCCAGCGGTGCGGGCTGGCGCGCCAGCGAGATCAGCCCGGTGGAATAGGCGTGAACCCCGTCATCGCCAAGGCCGCGCTGCGGCTGGCCACGTCCCGCCGCGGGCGCAAGTGGGCGTTGCTGGGTGTGTTGATGGGCGTGTCCGTCCCGGTGATCATCGTCGGTGTCCCGGTGGCGCTGATCATGGTGGTCGTGGGCGGTTTCAGCGGCGGCGCGTCGGCCGACCCCCTGCCTCCGGGGTGCGACGATCCCCGATTCGAGGTGTCGGCCGGGGTCTCGATCGACGGGCTGACGGAGGAGCAGATCGAGAACGCCGCGACGATCATCCAGGAGGCCCAGGCCGCCGGCGTGCCCGAGTACGGTTGGGTCGTCGGCCTGGCGACGGCGATGCAGGAGAGCAAGCTCCGCAACATCAGCTACGGCGACCGGGACAGCGTGGGGCTGTTCCAGCAGCGCGCGGGCTGGGGGAGCGTCGATGAGCGGATGGATCCCGCGACCTCCAGCCGGTACTTCTTCACCGGTGGTTCGGATGCCGGCGACGAGTACTCCGAGCCCGGTCTCCTCGACATCGACGGCTGGGAGTCGATGGCGGTGACCGACGCGGCCCAGGCAGTCCAACGCTCGGGCTTCCCGTTCGAATATGCCCAGTGGGAGCCGATCGCCAGGGAACTCGTGGTCGAGGTCGGCGGCGGCGTCGGCGACCAGTGCGGTGACGGCAACGGGATGGTCTGCCCCGAGACGGGCCTCGACGCCGAGCAGGGCCTGAAACCCGACGGCGTCCGGGTCGTCCGCTGTCTGGTCCAGAACTTCCCGCAGATCGAGACCTACCTCGGCGTGGGCGACCGGCCGTCCAACGGCGACAGCGACCATCCCGACGGGCGGGCCGTCGACGCGATGGTGCCTGGCTGGGACACCCCCGCCGGCAACACGCTGGGCTGGGAGATCGCCGAGTGGCTACGCTCGAACGCCGGCGCGCTGGGCGTGAAGTACCTGATCTTCGACGCGAAGATCTGGTCGGCCGAGCGCGGCGACACCGAATGGCGCGACTACCAGCATCCGTCGGGCGCCGACGATCCCACCTCGGCGCATCGTGACCACGTCCACGTCTCGGTGTACGGCAACGCCGCCGGCAACGACGGTCAGATCGGTGAGATCGCCCTGCCGGTCGAACCGCAGGCCTACCACCTGACGGCGCGGTTCGGCGACTGCGGAGGCCGCTGGGCGGACTGCCACACCGGCCTCGACTTCGCGGCCAACCCCGGCACCCCGGTGCGGGCGATCGCGGCCGGCGAGGTGGTCTCCATCGGTGACGGCGGTGCCTACGGGAACCTGATGAAGATCCAGCACGAGGGCGGTACTCAGAGCTGGTACGCCCACCTGCCGTCGCCGAGCTCCTTCCCGGTCCGCGAGGGCGACATGGTGGCCGCGGGACAGGTCGTCGCGGCCGTGGGGGCCACGGGCAACGTGACAGGCCCCCACCTCCACCTCGAGATCCGCGAAGGTGGCCGCCCGGTCGACCCCGAGCGGTGGTTCGACGCTCGCGGGCTCAGTCCCTGACCGACCCGCGGCTCGTTCGAGAGCCCGCCACGATGTCGCTGGGGTCGATGTTCGCGCGGGTCAGGGAGATACTGGCGTCGTGGACGAACGCCGGGACGAGGACGATCGCGGGCTCGGCGAGCACGACGACACCCACGTCTCGGTGGGTCCCCGGCGGGAGTCGTTCGGCATCCCACCCAACCGGCGACCCCAGCACGTCATGGACGTGCCCTCCGTCGAAGGCCGCCGGGTGATCCTCATGACGCCGGCGGGCCCCCTGTACGACTACCGCGCGGCGTCCGAGGTCTTCACCGACGAGTCCGGCTCCTGGATCAAGATCGTGCAGGAGTGGCGGTGGTACGCCTGGCGGGAGATGCCCGAAGCGACCCGGCCCGAGGCGTGCCCTCGGGCCCGGGCATGGTCGACCACCAACGTCTGGCTCGACTGACCCCGCCCGTCCCCGGTCAGCTCCCGAGTCTCCGGAAGGTGCGGGTGGCCAGCGGCAGGAAGATCGCAGTCAGGAGCACCGGCCACACGACGGCCATCGGCATGGCGTTGTCGGTGATCCAGGTGCCACTGTCGTAGGACGGGTTGCCGAAGAGGTCACGGATGGCCGACACCGTGCTCGACAGCGGGTTCCAGTCGGCGATCGTGCCCAGCCAGGACGGCATCGTGGTGGGATCGACGAACAAGTTCGACAGGAACCCCACCGGCCAGACCAGGATCTGCACCGACACGACCATCTCCGGGCGCCCGGCGAGCAGGCCGAGTGCGATGCCCACCCACAGCAGCCCGAATCGCAGGAGCAACAGCAGCGCCACCGCGACCAGCGCCGGGCCCAGCCCTTCGTGCCACCGCCACCCCAGCACGAGGCCGGCGGCGAACATGAAGGCCAGCCCGACGACGGAGTTCAGCATGTCGGCGGCACAGCGCCCGAGCAGCACCGCGGCGGAGTCCATTGGCAGCGAGCGGAACCGGTCGGTGACGCCCTTGCTCGCGTCGGTCGTCACCGCGATCATCGTGCCCTCGATCCCGAAGAACATCGCCATGACGAACATGCCGGGCATCAGGTACTCGTAGTAGTCGCCTCCGTCCGGAACCGCCATGGCGCCCCCGAAGAGCCCGCCGAACATCAGCACGAGCAGGATCGGGAAGGTCCAGCCGAGCAGGACGCCACCGGGGCGGAGTCGCCAGTGGGCGAGGTCACGCCCGGTGATGATCCCGGCGTCGCGCAGCGTCCAGCCGAAGCGGGACAGCGACGAAGGGCCGGACACGGGTCGGGTCATGGTGCTCATGCGGAGGCCTCCGTCGCGGTGATGTGCGTGGCGCCAGGGCCGGCCGAACGGCGACCGGTCGAGCCGCGACCGGTCGTGTTGGGGCCGGTCGCGTCGGCAGGCCCGGCACCGGTCAGGTGGAGGAACACCTCGTCCAGGGTCGGACGGCGCAGGGTGATGTCGAGCGGCACCAGCCCGGCGTCGCGGACGGCGGTCGCCACGTCGATCAGCGCGGCCGTGCGGTCGTCGACCGGCACGCTGATCCGGTGGTCGACCTCGTCGGCGATCAGTTCTCCGGTCGAGACCCGCGCGGCGATCGGCCGAGCGGCGGCCGCATCGGCGGCGTCGGCGAGCACGATGTCGAGCCAGTCGCCGCCTTCGGCTGCCTTCAGCTCGTCCGGCGTCCCTTCGGCGATCACCCGCCCTGCCCGGAGCAGCGCGATCCGCGCCGCGAGCCGATCCGCCTCCTCGAGATACTGGGTGGTCAGCAACACGGTGGTGCCACGCGCCACGAGGTCGCGGATCGCCGCCCACACCTCCTGCCGGGAGCCCGGGTCGAGCCCGGTGGTGGGCTCGTCGACGAACAGCACGGCCGGGGCCACGATGAGGCTGGCCGCGAGGTCGAGGCGGCGGCGCATGCCTCCGGAGTACGTCTCGACCGACTGCCCGGCGGCGTGGGCGAGCCCGAAGCGTTCGAGCAACTCGTCGGCGCGCGCGGCCGAGTCGCCCCCCGAGAGATGGTTGAGCCGAGCGAACATGACGAGGTTCTGCCGGCCGGTGAGGATCTCGTCGACCGCCGCGTACTGACCGACGAGTCCGATGCGTTCCCGGACCTGCCGGGGCTGGGTGCTGACGTCGAAGCCGGCGACCTCGGCCCGCCCGGCATCGAGGCGGAGCAGCGTGGACAGGATCCGGATCGCCGTCGTCTTGCCCGAGCCGTTGGGGCCGAGGAGGCCGTACACGGACCCGGCGGGAACGTGGAGGTCGAACCCATTGAGGCCGGCACCCTCCGGCCCCTTGGCGTAGTGCTTGCGAACGCCTTCTGCGGCGATCGCCAGTCCTGGTCGATTCATGTGCACCCTTCGCCGCTGTGGTCCAACGCCCGGCCGGTGAATCCCGCCGGGGCGATGGACCGTAGCATATACCGTACGGTGTACGGTAGCCCAGCGAGGACGCCGGCCACCAGACCCGGGAGACTTGGCGCATGAGCGGACGACGACGTTCCGGCGCCGACCCCGGCCGCACCCTCGCGCTGTTGTGGGGACCGCACGGCCAGCCCGGGCGGTCCGGCCTGAGCGTGCGCTCGATCGTCGCGGCGGCGATCGAGCTGGCCGACACCGACGGACTCGACGCCGTGTCGATGCGGCACGTGGCGGAGCGACTCGGTGTCGGCACGATGTCGCTGTACACGCACGTCCCCGGCAAGACCGAGCTCGTCGATCTGATGCTCGACACCGTTCACGGCCGGCTCTACGCCGACGTGTCGACGCCGTCGGAGCAGCCGGGCGGATGGCGGGGAGCGCTGGAGTTCATCGCTGCGCGCAACTGGGCGCTCTACGGTGAGCACCCGTGGCTGCTCGACGTGCTCGGCACCCGCTCCGGGCTGGGGCCCAACGTGGCGCTGAAGTACGAGGCCGAGTTGCGCCCGCTGGACGGGATCGGCCTGTCGGATCTCGAGATGGACTCGGTGCTCACGCTGGTCCTCACCCATGTGGCCGGGACCGCGCGGATGCGGGCGGACATGGACCGCACCCGCGACGTCACCGGCCAGACCGACGTCGAATGGTGGGTCGAGACCGCGCCGATTCTCGAGCGGGTCATGGACGCCTCCAGGTTCCCGGTGTCGGGACGTGTGGGCACCGCGGTCGGCGAGCAGTTCCAGGCCTCGGCCGATCCGGGCCACGCCCTGACCTTCGGCCTGGCCCGCATCCTCGACGGGGTCGCCGAGCTGATCGCGAGCCGGCAGGGCGGCTGACTGGCACAGGCTGGTCGGCAGGGCGGCTGAGTCGAGCCACGCCCGGATCACCGATTGTGGGGAACTACCAAGAACCGCTCGAATCGCTCGTCCTTCGCGTCGGCGATACTCGGCTGCGGGCCCCGACAGTCTGGACCCAGCCGCCACGGAGGCGGTGACGACGACAGGAGGCCCACCATGACCCAGTCGCTGCCGCCCGCTCCCACGCCGCGCCGCCGGCTGAGCTCCTCCGACGCCGCGCGCATCGCCATGTTCGCCGCGCTGATCGCGGTCCTCGGCATGCCCGGATCCTTCAGCGTGTTCGGCAACGCCGTGCCGATCACCCTCCAGTCCATG
>DATCVR010000388.1:0-11049 GCA_036566745.1 Jiangellaceae bacterium
GTACGGGGCGTCGCCGCCACGCAAGGACTCGGGCGCAGCCGGGGCGATCCCGATCGACGCGGGGTCGAAACGCTCCTCGGCGACCATGCTGTGGCCGACCACCCAGACCCGCGACGTCGTGGTGGTGGTCAGCTCGTCCAGCCCGTCGTCGCCCCGGAACACCAGCGCCGACACCCCCCGCGCGGCGAGCACGCCCGCGACGATCGCCGCCATCCGGGCGTCGGCGACGCCGACCGCCATGGCCGAGGGCCGGGCCGGGTTGGACAGCGGACCGAGGAAGTTGAACGTGGTGGGCACGCCGAGCTCGCGACGCGCCACCGAGGTGAATCGATACGCGGGATGGAACACCGGCGCGAAGCAGAAGGTGATGCCGACCTCGTCCGCCAGCTCGCCGACCCGCTCCGGGGCGAGGTCGAGCGGGATGCCGAGCTCCTCGAGCACGTCGGCGGCACCGCAGGCCGACGACGCGGCGCGGTTGCCGTGCTTGACCACCCGTGCACCTGCTCCGGCGGCGACCACGGCGGCCATGGTGGAGATGTTGACCGTGTGGGCGCGGTCGCCACCCGTGCCGACGATGTCGAGCGCGGCCCCGTCGACGGACAGGGGCGTGGCGCGGGCGTACATCGCCTGGGTCAGGCCCTCGACCTCGTCGACCGTCTCGCCCTTGGCACGCAGCGCGATCGCGAACCCGGCGATCTGGGCGTCCGAGGCCTCGCCGGCCATGATCTGGTCCATCGCCCACGCGGTGGACTCGGCCGGGAGATCGCGTCGTTCGAGGAGTGCGCCGAGCACACTCGCCCAGGTCTGCGGCTGATCGTTCACGGCACGGCCTCTCGGGACGTCAGGAGACGGCGGGCAACTCGGCAGCGCGGCGGCGCATGAGCTCGGCCACTGCCGTGGCCAGCGCTATCGGGTCGAGCGGGTGCGACACGGCGGCCTCGGCCCGCGACCAGGTGGCGAGCCAGGCGTCCTGGGGCCGCCCGATGAGGACCAGGATGGGCGGAGCCTGGTAGATCTCTTCCTTCACCTGGCGGGCGATGCCCATGCCGCCCGCCGGCACGGCCTCGCCGTCGAGGATCGCGAGGTCGATGCCCCCCGCGTCGAGAGCCTTGATGACCGCGGCGTGGGTGGCGGTCTCGACGAACTCGACCCGCGGGAGGTCGGCCGCCGGACGCCGCCCGATGGCGAGGCGGACCTTCTCGCGGGTGACGCGGTCGTCGCTGTAGACGAGGATCGTCATCGTCGGCTCAGAGCTGCTCATCCGTCGTCCTCGCTGGGCAGGTGTCAAGGGAGGCGTGGGGTGGGAGGATGCCCACCTCACGAGTCGCCCCGATCGTAGCGGGACACGCCGACACGACGGGATTTCGGGGGCGGGTCGTGCTCGGGAAGGACGACCGACATAATGACGAACGTGGCTTCTGCAACCGCACTCGATGCTGCCCACCCTCAGGCGCCCCAACGGCCCAACATGGTCTCCGTGGGCACCATCGTGTGGCTGTCCAGCGAGCTGATGTTCTTCGCGGCGCTGTTCGCGATCTACTTCACGCTCCGGTCCAACGCACCAGCGCTCTGGGACGAGAAGTCCGAGCTGCTCAACGTGCAGTTCTCGCTGCTCAACACCACGGTACTGGTGTTGTCGTCGGTCACCTGCCAGCTGGGCGTCCTGCGCGCCGAGCGCGGCCAGGTGGGCCGGCTGGGCAGCGTCTGGCAGGTGGGCAAGTGGGGGCTGCGCGAGTGGTTCGTGCTGACCTTCCTCATGGGCGCGTTCTTCATCGGCGGCCAGGTGTACGAGTACGCCGAGCTCGCCATGCACGAGGGCCTCACGCTGTCCAGTGACCCCTACGGCTCGATCTTCTATCTGGCCACGGGCTTCCACGGCTTGCACGTCACCCTCGGCCTGATCGCCTTCCTGCTGGTGCTGGGCCGCACGTTCATGACGCGGCGGTTCACCCACGAGCAGGCCACCAGCGCCATCGTCGTGTCCTACTACTGGCACTTCGTCGACGTCGTATGGATCGCCCTGTTCCTCACCATCTACGTGGTCAAGTGACGAGGAGAGACGTGTCTTCCCTGTTGTCGACCCACCGCCGCCACCCGCTGGCAGCAGTGGTGGTTCTCCTCCTCGCGCTGTTCGCCTGCGGCGGCGCCTATGCCGCGCTCGCGCCGTCCAGCGAGGCCGACACCGCGTCCGCCACGTCCACCCAGGTCGACGAGGGCCGCAAGCTCTTCGCCATCGGGTGCGCCAGCTGCCACGGCCTCGGCGGCGAGGGCCAGGTCCGCGACGACGGCACGGTACTCGGCCCGTCGCTCATCGGCGTGGGCGCCGCCTCGGTCGACTTCCAGGTCGGCACCGGCCGGATGCCCATGGCCGGCCCCGGCGCCCAGGCGCCCGCCAAGGAGGTCGCGTACAGCGACGAGCAGATCGCGTCCCTGGCCGCGTTCGTCGCCTCGCTCGCACCCGGCCCGGCGATCCCCGACGCCGACATGATCGACCCCAACGCCGAAGGCGTCGACGTCGCCCGCGGCGGCCTGCTCTTCCGTACCAACTGCGCGTCCTGCCACAACACCACCGGCCAGGGCGGAGCGCTCACGTACGGCAAGGAAGCCCCCAACCTCACCGGCGTCGAGCCCGAGCACATCTACGAGGCCATGATCACCGGGCCCCAGGCCATGCCGGTGTTCAACGACGACACGCTGACGCCGGAAGAGAAGCGCGACATCATCGCCTTCCTCGACTCCGTCCAGAACGAGCCCGACCCGGGTGGTCTCGGGATCGGCCGAGCCGGCCCCGTCTCCGAGGGCCTGTGGGGGTGGCTCGTCGGCATCGGCCTGCTGATCGGCTGCGCCGCGTGGATCGTGACGAGGTCGTCGAAGGCATGAGCACACCGAAGAGTGAGGACATGAACCACCACGAGTCCGACTCGGCCTCCACCGAGGTCGAGCTGCGCGCCCCAGTGGGCGAACCGCTCCCCGATCCGGGGCAGCCGCACCATTCGCCGCGGCTGACCGACGTCGACCCGAAGGCCGGCCGTCGCGCCGAGCGCCAGGTGGCGGGCATGTTCGGCCTGGCGACCGTTCTCATGATCGCGTTCATCGTCGCGTACTTCGTGTTCCCCATCGAGGGCGACGCGGCCGATCACGGCGCGGTCGACGTCGGCGCCGTCCAGATCTCCAACCTCGCCCTCGGCCTCACCATCGGCCTGGCGCTGTTCCTCGTGGGTGCCGGCGCCGTCCAGTGGGCACGCTCGCTCATGACGAGCCCCGAGATCACCCAGGCACGTCACACGCTGCGCAGCGACGACGACGTCCGGGAAGCAGCCCTCGCCGACTGGGACACCGGCGTCGAGGAGACCGGCTTCGGCCGTCGCAAGATGATCCGCAACTCGCTGCTGGGCGCGCTGGCCCTGCTGCCGCTGCCCGCGGTGGTCCTGCTGCGCGACCTCGGTCCGCTGCCGAGCAACGCCAAGGCCCACACGATCTGGGCCGAAGGCGTGCGGGTCCTCACCGACGTCACGTTCCAGCCGATCAAGGCCTCGCAGCTCGAGGTCGGCCAGCTGGTCAACACCATGCCGGCCACGTTCGAGGACCTCCCCGAGCACGGCCCCGCCCGAATCAACGAGCGGGCGAAGTCGCCGGTCATCCTGGTCCGAATGCGCCCCGAGGACATCACGCCCGCCCCCGGTCGCGAGAACTGGAACGTCGACGGCATCCTGGCCTACTCGAAGATCTGCACCCACGTCGGCTGCCCGATCAGCCTCTACGAGCAGACCACCCACCACCTGCTCTGCCCGTGCCACCAGTCGACCTTCGACCTCGCCGACAACGGCAAGGTCATCTTCGGCCCGGCCGCGCGTAACCTCCCGCAGCTGCCCCTGGCAGTCGACGACGAGGGCTACCTGATCGCGCAGAGCGACTTCACCGAGCCCGTCGGGCCGAGTTACTGGGAGCGCGGATGAGCGCCATCGTCAACGGTGCCGGGAAGGTCGTCGACTTCGTCGACCAGCGGATCACCGCCTCCAACTGGCTGAAGCGGAACATCCGCAAGGTCTTCCCCGACCACTGGTCGTTCCTGCTGGGCGAGATCGCGCTGTTCAGCTTCATCCTGCTGCTGCTGTCGGGTGTGTTCCTCACGCTGTGGTTCAAGCCCTCGATGGCCCACGTCGTCTACGAAGGCGCCTACACGCCGCTGCGCGGCATCGGGATGTCCGAGGCGTTCGCGTCCACCCTCGACCTCTCGTTCGAGGTGCGCGGCGGCCTGCTGGTCCGCCAGATCCACCACTGGGCGGCGCTGCTCTTCCTGGCGGCCATGTCGGTCCACATGCTGCGCATCTTCTTCACCGGCGCGTTCCGCAAGCCGCGTGAGATGAACTGGCTCATCGGCGTGGTGCTGCTCGTGCTGGGCGTGGCCGCCGGCTTCACCGGGTACTCCCTGCCGGACGACCTGCTGTCGGGCACCGGCCTCCGCATCATCGAGGGCGGCATGCTCGCCATCCCGGTGGTCGGCACGTACCTCTCGTCGTTCCTGTTCGGTGGCGAGTACCCCGGCGACGACATCCTCTCCCGGCTGTTCAGCCTGCACATCCTGCTGATCCCGGGCCTGATCCTGGCCCTGGTGACCGCCCACCTGATGATGCTCTGGTACCAGAAGCACACCCAGTGGGGCGGTCCCGGCAAGACCGACAAGAACGTCGAAGGCGCGCCGTTCTTCCCGGTGTACGTCGCGAAGGCGGGCGGGTTCAACTTCATCGTCTTCGGCGTCATCGTGCTGATGGCGGCCACCATCCAGATCAACCCGGTGTGGCTGTGGGGCCCGTACGACCCCTCGCAGGTCAGCGCCGGCACCCAGCCCGACTGGTACGTCGGGTTCCTCGACGGTGCGCTGCGGGTGATGCCCAACTGGGAGATCACGGCGTTCGGGTTCACGTTCAGTCCGAACGTCCTGGTGCCCGCCATCCTGCTGCCAGGGCTGATCCTCACCCCGTTGGCGCTGTACCCGTGGCTCGAACAGAAGGCCACGGGCGACCGGCGCGAGCACCACATCCTCGACCGGCCGCGCAACGTCCCGGTGCGCACCGGGATCGGCGCCGCGTTCATCACCTTCTACCTGCTGCTCTGGATCGCCGGCGGTAACGACTTCTTCGCCACGGTGCTCCACATCCCGGTCAACTGGATCACCAGGTTCGTTCAGGTCGGCATCTTCGTCCTGCCGCCACTGGCGTTCTGGGCGACCAAACGGCTCTGCCTCGGCCTGCAGCGCCGCGATCGCGACAAGGTGATGCACGGACGCGAGACCGGCGTGGTCATGGTGAGCCCCGAGGGCGAGTTCTCCGAGCTGCACGCCCCGCTGTCGAAGTACGACGCCTACGCGTTGACGGCCCACCCGCGGCTCGAGCCCTTCGACCCGGGTCCGGCCACCGACGCCAACGGGATCCCGAACCCGGCGTATCGCGCCAACCGGCAGCGGGCCCGCCTCTCGCGCTTCTACTTCGGCGACATCGTGCAGAAACCCACGGCGCGCGAACTCGAGGCGGCGCACCACGATGGCCAGCACGAGGCGATCGGCGAGGCCGACACCGACCGCGACCAGCTCACGAGCGGTCAGCAGTAGTTCCAGACGAACGCCCCGGGCCGACATCGTCGGCTCGGGGCGTTTCGTATGTCGGGGCACTCGTCGTGGTCCGCGGTCCGACGCTTGTCGTGGCGCCTGGCGCGGAACTCGCGGCAGTCGCCAGCGCGCGGTTGAGCCCGCGCTCGCCGCCGCGCATCGCCACGTCGTGGCCCCAGCGGAACACCGGAGCCAGCACCGGCGCGACGACGTTCATCCACCGCTTCGAGGTGACCACCTGCCAGGTGACGTCGAGCCGAGTCCCGTCGCCGTCGGCCTCGAAGACCGCCCTCCCCTCCCCCGCGAGATCGCCGGTGGCGGTGAGCTCGACGTGATGTCCGGCCTCGGCCGCGGTGACCGTGAGCTCGAAGGTCAAGGCGTATCCGATCGGGCTGCCCCAGGTGCAGACCGCCGAGCTGCCCACGAGGCCCGCGGCGGGCCGGACCTCGATATGCCGGAGCTGGGGCCACCAGGTGCGCCATTGCTGCCCCGGCGCGGTCAGGAAGTCCCAGCAGAGCTGGACCGGAGCGTCGAGGCGCCACACGGAATGGAAGGCGTAACGCTGCGGCCGCACCTCGTCAGCCTATGCGGCGGAGAGACGAACGAGGACGGACCAGGCTCGAACCCCACTTGTGCGGCGAGAGCGGGCACCGCTAGACTCGAACACCTGTACGAACGCCAAGATTCGTACGCCCTTCTCTGGAGGTCCCGATGTCCGGCGATGTCTACGCCGACAGCGCTGAGCGCTACGTCCGGCAGCTGGCCTCGGAGATCGTCGCCCCACATCCCGACGAGTGCCTCAGCTGCTATCTCCGCCGCATGATCGCCACCTACGGGTGTGACCACACGCTGCGCTGGGTTCAGCGTTGGCAGCGGGCCACGCCGACGTCGACGCGCCGGCTGCGTCCGCAGCTGCGCAGCCGGGGCGCCCATTGCGACTGCGAGGCGGTGTTCAACGTCTTCAAGCTGGACATCCCGGTCGCCCCTGATGCCTTGCCGCCCTGCACCGATCTGACCCGCTGATCGTCGCCCGGCTCCGGACGAGCAGCGCGGAGCACGCGCGCGGTCCCGCACGAGCCGAGTCAGGCCCAGCGCGCCATCGGACGCTCAGCCCGCACCCGGCGCTGCACGTCACGCGCCATCGACCGCATCCGACTCGGATGCACGCGCGCGCCCATCGCCTCGAGGAGTACTCGGGCCATGACATACGCCGGATCGTCGCGGAGTGCGCGGTCGAGGGCGACATTGGCCAGCGCGCCGTTGCCGTGCTGGTAGGCCACCCAGGCCACCACGGTGCAGATCGCGGCTGATCGCCCGTCGGGGGTGCGGCGTGCCAGCTCGACCAGAACGTCGAGGAATGCCGCCTGGTCCTCGACGGGCAGTGTCGCGACATCGTCTCGCGCCCACCGATCGTCGAGCCCTGTGACGATCCGCGCCGCCTGGTCGTCCGTGACCACCCGCCCTCCCCCACCCCTCCGCGCGACCGCCGCCTCCACCAGCGACACGGTCTGGGCGTGAGCCGCCCCGGGACCGTGATGCTCCCACTCGGCGGCCAGCGTGGCGGCTGCGCGATCGAACACCTGACGCACGGCGATCTCGCGCACGGCCACCGGACCACGCACACTCGCCTCGAGCTCGGCCCGCGAGGCTCGGATCACCCGCCCGTGAAGCGCCGCCTCGGCAGCGAAACGGCCCGCCGCGCCTTCGCCCGGATCGGGCAGTGGCGTGCCCGAGCGCGGACAGCACTCGGCCTCGCAGGTGTAGGAGAACCACGCCTTGCCGCGCACCAGAAGCGCATCGACGACGCCGACGCCCTGGACCAAAGCCGCCTCGACGACGGCCTGGACCAGCGTGGTCTGCGGCAGCTCCTGCTGGGTGTCGGCCCCGTCGGTGTAACACACCACCAGCACGGCATCGGCTCCCTCGCCCACGGCGCAGCGGACCGCCTCGGCCACCACCGCACCGCGACGCTCCTCGGGCGGGAGGTCGAAGCGCATCGCCAGACCGGTGCGCAGCCGCGATCCGTGCATGCAGAGCACCACCAGGCTCTCGCTCGGCCTGAAGCCGATCAGCGCCGGCAGCACGCCCACCAGGTCGGAAGGGCCGCTGAGGGTGACGACGGTGGCCGAGCTGTCCACGGATCTCATGACGAACAGCCTGGTGCTCCCGGCTGCCGCATCTCAACGCCAGTTTCGTCGCCTGTGGACAACGTCCGTGGTCCCGACCCTAGGATGACCGCGCAGCAGGATCGAACGAGGAGATTACACATGACACGTCGCGGCTGGGCGCTGTTCGTCGCCATGGGCATCATCTGGGGCATTCCGTACCTGCTGATCAAGATCGCCGTCGACGAGCTCTCACCCGCGTCACTGGTACTGGCCCGCACCGGCATCGGCGCGCTCCTGCTGTTGCCCCTGGCCGCGATGCGCAACCAGCTGCGACCTCTGGTCCCCTACTGGCGTCCGCTGGCCGTCTACACGGTGATCGAGATCTGCATCCCCTGGCTGCTGCTGGGGTACGCCGAGCAGCGCCTGTCCAGCTCGTTGACCGGGCTGCTCGTCGCCTCGGTCCCCCTGGTAGGCGCGGTGCTGGTCACCGCCACCGGCCAGGAACGGCTCGGCTCACGCCGGATCGCCGGACTTCTGGTGGGATTCGCCGGTGTGGCGGCCCTGGTCGGGTTCGACGTGGGGTCCGCCAACACCGTCTCGGTGATGGCGATCGCCGGAGTCGCGATCTGCTACGCGCTCGGCCCGCTCATCCTGTCCCGCTACCTGGCGGACCTTCCCGGCCTCGGCGTCGTCGCCGCCTCGCTCTTCCTGTCCGCGGTGGTGTACTTGCCCATCGGCCTCGCCGAGTGGCCGGCCGAGGCGCTCAGTGGCGAGACCTGGCTCGCCGTGGGCGGGTTGGCCGTCATCTGCACCGCATTTGCGTTCATCGTGTTCTTCAAGCTGATCGCCGAGGTGGGCCCGGCTCGCGCAACCGTCATCACGTATGTCAACCCCGCCGTGGCACTCCTCCTGGGCGTGGCGGTACTCGACGAGAAGGTCACCGTGGCGACGGCGGCCGGCTTCGGGCTGATCCTGGTCGGCTCGGTGCTCGCCACTTCGCGCGACACCAAGCCGGTCCGCCTGCACCGGCGCGACCGCGACGTCAGCGGCGCGGACATCGCCTGCGAGGTCGCCGAGCCCTGACCTGCAACGCGAGTCACCGGCCGCGCCACTTCCCCCGGCGGGGACGCCGGGGGAACTCGACGCCCTCGGCCGCGAACGCGCCGCCACGCCCACGTCGAGCGACGCGCCGTGCTGGCGGCACCGAGGGCTGCGATTGTCGACCCCGGCCGGTGTCGGTCGCCGGGTCAGTGGGCGAAGTCGCCGCGGTAGTACTCGAAGACCATGCCGATGACCGAGATGGCGGCCAGGGCGATGCCGATGATCACGATGAACCATGCGAACACGAGGCCGAGGAAGACCACCGCAGCCGAAGAAGCGCAGGCCAGCGGCCACCAGGAGTGTGGGCTGTAGAAGCCGTACTCGCCTGCGAGCTCCTCGATCTCGCCGTCCTCACGGTCTTCGGGACGGGGCCCGAGCCGCCGCGAGAGCAGCGAGAAGTAGAACGCGATCATGGCGCCGAGGCCGAAGGTGAGCACCAGCGCCGTGGTGCCGGTGGGGTCCTTCGACATGATCCAGTAGATCGGCGTGACGATCGCGAAGAAGACCGCCAGGACGATGAAGACCAGGCTCTCGACCTTCATCGCTGCTCCTCCACATCAGCCGCACCCAGCGTTTGCTGCATGGGCCCGGCCTCGACAGGTTTGTGCTGCGCGGCCGCAGCGACTTCGGGGTACTTGAGGTCGAACGCCGGTCGCTCGCTGCGGATGCGTGGCAGCGACGTGAAGTTGTGCCGCGGCGGCGGGCACGAGGTTGCCCACTCCAGCGACGCTCCCCAACCCCACGGGTCGTCGACGTTGACCTTCGGTGCGAGCCGCGATTGCCAGACGTTCCAGAGGAACGGCAGCGTCGAGGCCGCGAGCAGGAACGAGCCCAGCGTGGAGAACTGGTTGAGACCGGTGAATCCCCACTCCGGGAGATAGTCGGAGTACCGCCGCGGCATGCCTTCGACACCCAGCCAGTGCTGGACCAGGAAGGTGGCGTGGAATCCGATGAAGAGCGTCCAGAAGTGGATCTTGCCCAGCCGCTCGTCGAGCATGCGTCCGGTGAATTTCGGCCACCAGAAGTAGAAGCCGGAGAACATCGCGAACACGACGGTGCCGAACACCACGTAGTGGAAGTGGGCCACGACGAAGTACGAGTCGGACACCTGGAAGTCGAGGGGCGGCGAGGCCAGGATGACGCCGGTCAGGCCACCGAAGAGGAAGGTGACCATGAACCCCAGCGCGAACAGCATGGGTGTCTCGAACGTCACGGACCCGCGCCACATGGTGCCGATCCAGGCGAAGAACTTCAGCCCGGTGGGCACCGCGATCAACATCGTCATCGCCGCGAAGAACGGGAGGTTCACCGCGCCGGTGACGTACATGTGGTGGGCCCACACGCCGAAGGACAGCGCGGCGATGGACAGCGTGGCCATGACCAGGCCCTTGTAGCCGAAGATCGGCTTGCGGCTGAACACCGGGATCACTTCGGTGATGATCCCGAAGAACGGCAGCGCGATGATGTAGACCTCGGGATGCCCGAAGAACCAGAACAGGTGTTGCCAGAGGACCGCACCACCGGCCGACGGGTCGAAGATGTGCGTGCCGAAGTTGCGGTCGGCGAACATCGCGAACAGCGCGGCCGCCAGCAGCGGGAACGCGATCAACACCAGGATGCTGGTGACCAGGATGTTCCAGGTGAAGATCGGCATCCGGAACATCGTCATACCGGGGGCGCGCATGCACACGATGGTGGTGACGAAGTTGACGCCACCGAAGATCGTGCCGAATCCGGACAGCGCCAGGCCCATGACCCAGAGGTCGCCGCCGACGCTCGGACTGTAGATCGAGTTGTGCAGCGGCGCGTACGCGAACCACCCGAAGTCGGCCGCTCCGCCAGGGGTGATGAACCCGGCGCAGACGATCAGCCCACCGATGAGGAACAGGTAGAAGCTGAACATGTTGAGCCGCGGGAACGCGACGTCGGGGGCGCCGATCTGCAACGGCACGATGATGTTGCCGAAGCCGATGAACAGCGGCGTCGCGAACAGCAGCAGCATGATCGTGCCGTGCATGGTGAAGAGCTGGTTGTAGACCTCCTCGTTCACGATCTGCAGACCCGGCCTGGCCAGCTCGGCCCGGATCAGCAGCGCCATCACGCCGCCGATCAGGAAGAACGCGAACGACGTGATCAGGTACAACTGGCCGATCACCTTGTGATCGGTCGTCGACAGCAACCGTCCGATCACCACCCCGAGCGGCCGCCGAGCCGGCCCGACGGCGACCGGACCGG
>DATCVR010000389.1:0-25093 GCA_036566745.1 Jiangellaceae bacterium
CGTGTTCGGCATGGCTGCCGTGGCTGAGGTTGAAGCGGGCGACGTCCATGCCCGCATCGATCACCGCCCGCAGCTGTTCGGCGGAATCGGTCGCGGGACCGAGGGTGCACACAATCTTGGCTCTACGCACGTTCGCCAACTGTAGCCCTCTCACGGCGCTCAAACGACCAGTGCCCGATCCGTGGGCGCCACCGGCGACGGCAGCCGATCGGCGCCGGTCAGCCAGCGGTCGACCGCTGCCGCGCAGGATCGTCCCTCGGCGATGGCCCAGACGATCAGCGACTGCCCGCGCCCCGCGTCGCCGGCCACGAACACGCCCGGCACGCTGGACTCGTACGACGCGTCGCGGGCGACATTGCCCCGTGCGTCCAGCTCGACGCCGAGCTGCTCCACGAGCGCCGAACGCTCGGGACCGACGAAGCCCATGGCCAGCAGCACGAGCCCGGCCGGCAGCTCCCGCTCCGAGCCCGGCACCGGCTCGAAGCCGGTCGCGCCGCGCCGCACCTCGACCAGGTGGAGTGCGGCGACCTGGCCGTTCTCGTCGCCGGCGAACTCGGTGGTCGACACGGAGTAGACCCGCTCGCCGCCCTCCTCGTGCGCGCTCGACGTGCGCAGCATGAGCGGCCAAGTGGGCCAGGGCGTCGACTCGTGCCGCCGGCCCGGGGGCTCCGGCATGATCTCCAGCTGGGTCACCGACGCCGCGCCCTGACGGTGGGCGGTGCCCACGCAGTCGGCGCCGGTATCGCCGCCGCCGATCACGACGACGTGCTTGCCGGTCGCGGTGATCTGGTCGGGCACGGTCTCGCCGAGCGCGGCGCGGTTCGCCTGCGGCAGGTACTCCATCGCCTGGTGGACGCCGGCGAGCTCGCGGCCGGGAATCGGCAGGTCGCGCGCGGCGGTGGCACCCACGGCCAGGACGACTGCGTCGTAGCGTGCCTTGAGCTCACGCCCGGTCAGCGTGGCGCCGACCTCGACCCCGGTGCGGAAGATCGTGCCCTCGGCCCGCATCTGGTCCAGCCGGCGGTCGAGGTGGCGCTTCTCCAGCTTGAACTCGGGGATGCCGTAGCGCAGCAGCCCACCGACTCGATCGGCCCGCTCGTACACCGCCACGGTGTGACCGGCGCGGGTGAGCTGCTGGGCGACCGCGAGTCCGGCCGGACCGGAGCCGATCACGGCCACGGTCCGGTCGGTGAGCCGCTCCGGAGGCGCGGGGGTCACCCAGCTCTCGTCGAAGGCCCGGTCGATGATCGACACCTCGACGTTCTTGATCGTCACCGCGTCGCCGCTGATGCCGACGACGCACGCCGCCTCGCAGGGGGCCGGGCACAGCCGTCCGGTGAGCTCCGGGAAGTTGTTGGTCGCGTGGAGCCGCTCCGACGCCGCGCGCCAGTCGTCCCGCCACACCAGGTCGTTCCAGTCCGGGATGAGGTTGCCCAGCGGGCAGCCCTGGTGGCAGAACGGGATGCCGCAGTCCATGCAGCGCCCGGCCTGCTCGGTGATGATCGGCAGGAGCGTCTTGCCGACGCCCGGCGCGGGGTAGACCTCGTTCCAGTCGCGGACCCGCTCGGCAGCCGGACGAGCCTGGGCGACCTGACGGTCGGTGGTGATGAAGCCTCGTGGATCAGCCACGGCAAGCCTCCTTCTCGTGCACAGGGCTGGAAGCGGAGTGGTCGGTGTGATTCGGGAGGTCGCCAGCCGCCGTCGAATCGCATCGACCAACCCGCACCCACGCCCTCACTGGGCCGCCTCCATGATCGCGACGTCCACGTCGCGTCCGTCACGCTCGGCGGCAGCCTTGGCGGCGAGCACTCGCTTGTAGTCGCGCGGCATGATCGTCGTGAACCGCGCTCGGGACCGGTCCCAGTCGGCCAGGAGCGCCTGCGCCACGACCGAGCCGGTCTCCTCGTGGTGGCGCCGCAGGATCTCGGCGAGCCGGGTGACGTCGTCCTCGTCGAGCGGATCGAGGTCGACCATCTCGGTGTTGACCTTGGCCGGGTCGACGTCGAGGACATACGCCCGCCCACCGGACATGCCGGCCGCGAGGTTGCGGCCGGTCCGGCCGAGGATGACCGCGACGCCGCCGGTCATGTACTCGCAGGCGTGGTCGCCCACGCCCTCGACCACGGCGGTCGCTCCCGAGTTGCGCACGCAGAACCGCTCCCCCACGACGCCGCGGGCGAACAGCTCGCCGCCGGTGGCGCCGTAGGCGGCGACGTTGCCGGCGATGGCGTGGTCCTCGGCCGCGAACCGGGCCGCGCGGTCCGGGCGGACGATCACCCGGCCTCCGGACAGGCCCTTGGCCAGATAGTCGTTGGCGTCGCCCTCGAGCCGCAGCGTCACCCCGCGGGGCAGGAACGCGCCGAAGGACTGCCCCGCCGAGCCGACGAGCGTGATGTCGATCGTGTCGTCGGCCAGCCCCGCGCCGCCGGTGCGCTTGGTGACCTCGTGGCCGAGCATGGTGCCGACCGTGCGGTTGACGTTGCGAACCGGCACCTGCGCGCGCACCGGCTCGCCGTTCTCGAGCGCGTCGGTGGCCAGCGCGATCAGCTCGTTGTCCAGCGCCTTCTCCAGGCCGTGGTCCTGGGCGACCACCTGACGGCGGGACGCGCCCTCGGGTAGGTCGGGCACGTGGAGCAGCGGGCTGAGGTCGAGGCCGGCGGCCTTCCAGTGGTCCTCCGCCGAGGTCGTGTCGAGCATCTCGGCGTGCCCGATCGCCTCGTCGAGGGTCCGGAAGCCCAACGCGGCCAGGTGCTCGCGTACCTCCTGGGCGATGTACTCGAAGAAGGTGACGACGAACTCCGGCTTGCCGGTGAACTTCGTCCGCAGCTCGGGGTTCTGGGTGGCCACGCCCACGGGGCAGGTGTCGAGGTGGCACACGCGCATCATCACGCAGCCGGAGACCACCAGCGGCGCCGTGGCGAAGCCGTACTCCTCGGCGCCCAGCAGCGCGGCGATCACGACGTCACGGCCGGTCTTGAGCTGGCCGTCGGTCTGCACGACGATGCGGTCGCGCAGGCCGTTGAGCAGCAGGGTCTGCTGGGTCTCGGCGAGCCCGAGCTCCCAGGGACCACCCGCGTGCTTGAGGCTGGTCAGCGGCGACGCACCGGTGCCGCCGTCGTGCCCGGAGATGAGGACGACGTCGGCGTGTGCCTTGGACACGCCCGCGGCCACCGTGCCGACCCCGACCTCGGCCACCAGCTTGACGTGGATCCGGGCCGCCGGGTTGGCGTTCTTGAGGTCGTGGATGAGCTGGGCGAGGTCTTCGATCGAGTAGATGTCGTGGTGTGGCGGCGGCGAGATGAGGCCGACGCCGGGGGTGGAGTGCCGGGTGCGGGCCACCCACGGGTACACCTTGTGGCCGGGCAGCTGACCGCCCTCGCCGGGCTTGGCGCCCTGGGCCATCTTGATCTGGATGTCGTCGGCGTTGGTCAGGTAGTCCGACGTGACGCCGAAGCGACCGCTGGCCACCTGCTTGACCGCGCTGCGGCGCTCGGGGTCGTGCAGGCGCTCCGGGTCCTCGCCGCCCTCGCCGGTGTTCGACTTGCCGCCGAGCCGGTTCATGGCGATCGCGAGGTTCTCGTGCGCTTCCTGGCTGATCGAGCCGTAGGACATCGCGCCGGTGGAGAACCGCTTGACGATCGACGACACCGGCTCGACCTCGTCGATCGGCACCGGCTGGCGCACACCGTCCTTGAACCGGAACAGCCCGCGCAGCGTCATCAGACGCCGCGACTGTTCGTCGACCCGGGCCGTGTACTGCTTGAAGACGTCGTAGCGGCCGGCTCGGGTGGAGTGCTGGAGGCGGAAGACCGTCTCGGGGTCGAACAGGTGCTCCTCGCCCTCGCGGCGCCACTGGTACTCGCCGCCCACGTCGAGGGTCCGGTGTGCCGCCGCCGGCCCGCCCGGCGGGTAGGCCCGCACGTGCCGTCGCCGGACCTCCTCGGCGATGACGTCGAGCCCGACCCCGCCGAGCCGCGACGTGGTGCCGGTGAAGTACCGGTCGACGACCTCGGCCGAGAGCCCGATCGCCTCGAAGATCTGCGCTCCGGTGTAGGACGCCACCGTGGACACGCCCATCTTGCTCATGACCTTCAGGACGCCCTTGCCGAGGCCCTTGATGAGGTTGGCCACGGCCTTCTCCGGCGTGATGCCGGACAGCACGGTGCCGTGCCGGGCGAGGTTCTCGACGCTCTCCATGGCCAGGTACGGGTTGACGGCCGCGGCGCCGTAGCCGATGAGCAGCGCCACGTGGTGCACCTCACGCACGTCACCGGCCTCGACCACCAGCCCGGCCATCGTGCGGCTCTTCTCCCGGATCAGGTGGTGGTGGACCGCCGAGGTGAGCAACAGGGACGGGATCGGGGCGAGGGTGGCATCGGCGTTGCGGTCGGAGAGCACGATGATGCGCGCGCCGGCCTCGATAGCCTTCGACGCCTCGGCGCAGATCTCCTCCAGCCGGCGGCCCAGCGCGGCTCCCCCGCCCGCCACCTCGTAGAGACCGCGCAGCACGTGGGTCGCGTAGCCGGGCAGGTCGCCGTCGCGGTTGACGTGGATGATGCGGGCGAGCGCGTCGTTGTCGATGACCGGGAACGGCAGCACCAGCTGGCGGCAGGACGCCGGTCCCGCGTCGAGGACGTTGCCCTCGGGGCCGATCGTGCCGGCCAGCGAGGTCACCAGCTCCTCCCGGATCGCGTCCAGCGGCGGGTTCGTGACCTGCGCGAACAGCTGCGCGAAGTAGTCGAACAACAGGCGAGGACGCTGGGACAGCGCCGCGATCGGGGTGTCAGTGCCCATCGATCCGATCGGCTCGGCACCGGCGCGCGCGACCGGGGCCAGGAGGACCCGCAACTCCTCCTCGGTGTAGCCGAAGCACTGCTGGCGACGGGTGACGCTGGCCGGGGTGTGGACGACGTGCTCGCGTTCGGGCAGGTCCTCGAGCCGGATCAGCCCGGCGTGCAGCCATTCGCCGTACGGCGCCTCTTTGGCGAGGGTGTCCATGACCTCGTCGTCGCCGAGGATGCGGTGCTCGGCGAGGTCGGCGAGGAACATCCGGCCGGGCTCCATCCGGCCCTTGCGCACGATCGTCGCCGGGTCGAGGTCGAGGACCCCGGCCTCGGAGGCGAACACGATCAGGCCGTCGTCGGTGACCCAGTACCGTCCCGGACGCAGGCCGTTGCGGTCGAGGACCGCGCCGACCTGGTTGCCGTCGGTGAAGACGATGCAGGCGGGGCCGTCCCACGGCTCCATGATCGTGCTGTGGAACTCGAAGAACGCGCGCCGCTCGGCTGAGAGGCCGGTGTGGTTCTCCCACGCCTCCGGGATCATCATCCGCACCGCGTGCGGGAGGCTGCGCCCGCCCAGGTGGAGCAGTTCGAGGACCTCGTCGAAGCTGGTGGAGTCGCTGCCCTCGGGGTCGACGATCGGGTAGAGCCGGGACAGCTCGCCCGGGATGACGTCGCTGGCCAGCTGTGACTCGCGGGCCCGCATCCAGTTGCGGTTGCCCTGAACGGTGTTGATCTCGCCGTTGTGGGCCACGAAGCGGTACGGATGGGCCAGCGGCCAGCTCGGGAAGGTGTTGGTCGAGAACCGCGAGTGGACCACGGCCAGCGCCGAGGCGAAACGGTGGTCGGAGAGGTCGGGGAAGAACGGCTCGAGCTGGCCGGTGGTCAGCATGCCCTTGTAGACGATGGTGCGCCCAGACAGGCTCGGGAAGTAGACGTCGGTCTCGTGCTCGATCCGCTTGCGCAGCGCGAAGGCGAGTCGCTCGAGCGCGAGTCCCACGTGATGGGCACCGCTGGCAAACTCTCCGTCCTCGGCGGGGAAGCGTGCCTCGGCCGCCCCCACGAACAGCTGGCGGAAGCGCGGCATCGTCGAGCGGGCGGTGGCGCCGAGCAGCTCCGGCGCGGTGGGCACGTCACGCCAGCCCAGGACCTCGAGGCCCTCCTCGGCGGCGATCTCGGCCGTGCGGGCGACGATGTGGGCCTCGGCGGCGTCGTCGTCGGGGACGAAGGCGAGCCCGGCGGCATACGCCCCGCGCTCGGGCAGGTCGAAGCCGACGACGGCGCGGAAGAACTCGTCCGGGAGCTGGATCAGCAGCCCGGCTCCGTCGCCGGAGTCGGGCTCGGCGCCCGAGGCGCCGCGATGCTCGAGGTTGCGCAGGGCGGTCAGCCCATGCTCGACGATCGTGTGGCTGGCGACGCCGTCGAGGGTGGCCACGAAGGCGACCCCGCAGGCGTCGTGTTCGAACGCCGGGTCGTACAGACCCTGGGCAGCAGGCATGAAGCGCATTGGGCACTCCCGTCGTCGAGACCTGGCGGCGGGTGCGAGGGACGGCTCTGGCCCAAGCTGTAGTTTCGTGGAGATTACATCAATGTCGCCGGATTGCGACGCAGCGTCTCATCGCGGTAGGGGCCGGTGTGACTCTTGTCATGACACGCCCCCGGGGACGTCGGGCCCGACGCCACCGGCCCAGCTGTCAGCGCGCGCCGCCGTCGGACGTCTCGTCAGCGCTCCCGGCCGTGTCGCCGCCGTCGACCTTGGCATGGTCCGGCTTGGCATGGTCCGGCTTGGCGTCGCCGGGCTTGGCGTCGCCGGGCTTGGCGGAGTCCGGCTTGGCGTCGTCCGGCTCAGGGTCGCCAACCTCGGCGTCGGCGGGAGTCGTCGCCGCGTCGGGGTCCGGATCGTCACTCGACTCGTCGTCAGCCCTGGCCGGCGACGCGGACGACGACGCGGCTGACGAGGTGTCGGCGAAGGGATCGGCGTCCTCGTAGAAGCCGACGAGGTCCTCGGGAGCCTCGCGGCCAGGTCGGCGTCGCAGCGACACCACGAAGTAGGCGACCGCGCCCAGGAACACCAGCCCGGAGACCCAGAGGTTGACCCGGACTCCGAAGATCTCGTTGGCGGGGTCGATCCGGAGGTACTCCCATATCGCCCGGCCGACGGTGTACCCGGCGACGTAGAGCGCGAACACTCGCCCGTGGCCCATCCGGAACCGCTTGTCCAGCCACATCAACAGCACCGCCAGGCCCGCGCACCACAGCGACTCGTACAGGAACGTCGGGTGGAACGTCGCGACGTCCTCGAACCCGTCGGGGCGGTACCTCGAGTCGATCTCGAGGCCCCACGGCAGGTCGGTGGGCTTGCCGAACAGCTCCTGGTTGAACCAGTTGCCCCAACGGCCGATCGCCTGCGCGAACAGGATGCCTGGCGCCAGCGCGTCGGCCATCGCCGGCAGTGGGATCCCCTTGCGCCGGCACCCGATCCACGCCCCGACCCCACCTAGCGCAATGGCACCCCAGATGCCGAGCCCGCCGCCCCAGATCTCGAAGACCTTCCACGGGTTGCGGCCCTCACCGAAATAGAGCTGGTTGTCGGTGATGACGTGGTAGAGCCGCCCGCCGATGATGCCGAACGGGACCGCCCAGATCGCGATGTCGCCGACCGCACTGGGCGATCCGCCACGAGCCACCCAGCGCTTGCCGCCCAGCCACACCGCGACGACGATGCCGGCGATGATGCACAGCGCGTAGGCACGCAGCGGCAGCGGACCCAGCTGCCAGACGTTCTGGTCAGGGCTGGGGATGGCGGCGGGCAGGGCTGTCAGCACGGACTGACCGTACCGGGGTGGCTCGTGGCGTGGATCACTCGGTGGCGGTTGCGGCGGGCGAACCGCTCGGCGCGTCGGTGGCGGCGCCGCCCGCGGCAGCCGTCACCGCGGCCGTGATGCCCTCGGGAGTCCATTGGGTGCTGTCCAGCAGCTCGCCGTTGACGAACACCGTGGGAGTGCCCGTGACGTTCGCGTCGCGAGCCGATTCCGTGACGTCGGTGGACCAGTCGCTGTAGGTGTCGGCCCGCACGCAGGACTCGTAGTCGCCGCCGATGCCCGCACTGTCACCCAGGTCGGCGAGGGAGTTGTCGGTCCACTGCTGCGGGTTCGCGAACGCGGCCGCCACGAACTCAGCCGCCTTGCCTTCGTCGGACGCACAGGCGAAGGCGTTGTTGGCCCGGCTGGAGTACTGGCCGCCGGTGAACGTCAGCGGGTGGTAGACCACCTGCGCCTGGCCGGAGTCCTTCAGCTCGTCGATCGCGGCCGCGTTGGCGTCCTCGAAGTCCTTGCAGTGGGGGCAGAGGAAGTCGACCCAGAGGTCGACCGTGACCGGAGCGTCTGCCTCGCCCACGACGAGACCGGTCTCGTCGGCGTTGACCCCGGTGGGGATGGCCGCCACGTCGTCACCACCACGGCTCGCCACGACTGCTACCGCGATGATGACGACCGCGGCGATGACCGCGCCGGCGATCCCGAACCGCATCAGGCGTTCCTTCTTGCGCTCCTGACGCGCCTGCGCCTCGCGCATCGCCTTGACGCGTTCGCGGGCCTCGGCCTTCTTGCTGCTCATCGGGGGCTGTCCTCCGGGCGGGATCGGGTAGAGGTCGGTGACGACGGTACAACTTCACTACGCAAGCCTGAGTTCCCGGGCCTGGCAACCGAGGCCGAGACGCAACCTCGGCCTCGGTCGTCAGGCGAGCGTGGTGGTCACCCTCGCCCGCGCCGGACCCCGTTCGCGAGCTGTGTGCTCAGTTCGACGACACCGTCCAGGCCGGCTTCGGGGGTGTCCGACTCCACGAGATGACGGACGAACGCCGACCCGACGATGACGCCGTCGGCGAAGCCCGCGACGTCGGCCGCCTGGTCGCCGTTGGACACGCCCAGCCCCACGGCCACCGGCAGCTCGGTGGCCGCCTTCGTCCGGGCCACCAGCACCGGCGCGGCGCCGCCGACCTGGTCACGGGTGCCGGTGACGCCCATCGTGGACGCCGCGTAGACGAAACCTCGGCAGGCGGACACCGTCAGCGCGATCCGCTCGTCCGTAGAGGACGGCGCGACCAGGAACACGGTGTCGAGCTCGTGCTCACGGGCCGGTGCGATCCAGTCGTCGGCGGAGTCCGGGGTGAGGTCGGGGGTGATGACCCCGGACCCACCGGCCGCGGCGAGATCGCGGGCGAAGCGCTCGGCGCCGTACCGGGCCATCGGGTTCCAGTACGACATCACCAGTGTGGGCGCGCCCGTGGCGGCGACCGCCTCGACGGTGCGCAGCACGTCGGTGGTGGTGACCCCGGCGCGCAGGGCGGCGTCGACGGCAGCCTGGATGACGGGGCCGTCCATGAGCGGATCGCTGTAGGGAAGCCCGACCTCGATGGCGTCGACGCCGGCGTCGACCATCGCCTTCATGACGGTGATGGCGCCGTCGACCGAGGGATAGCCCGCGGGGAGGTAGCCGATGAGGGCGGCCCGGCCTTCGGCGCGAGCCTTCTCGAACGCGACCGACGTGCTCATGCCTGCTCCTCCCCCGTGGCCAGGCCGAACCACCGAGCGGCGGTGTCGACGTCCTTGTCGCCGCGGCCGGACAGGTTGACCAGGATCACGGCGCCCTCGCCCAGCTTCGCGCCGAGTCGCTGGGCACCGGCGAGTGCGTGGGCGCTCTCGATGGCCGGGATGATGCCCTCGGTGCGGCACAACAGCCGGAACGCCTCCATGGCGTCGGCGTCGGTGACCGGCTCGTAGGTGGCCCGGCCGGTGTCGCTCAACCACGAATGCTCGGGGCCCACCCCGGGGTAGTCGAGGCCCGCGGAGATGGAGTGCGACTCGATGGTCTGGCCGAACTCGTCCTGCAGGAGGTAGGACCGCGCGCCGTGCAGCACCCCGGGCGCGCCGGCGGTGATGGTGGCGGCGTGCCGTCCGGTCTCGACGCCGTCGCCGCCGGCTTCGAAGCCGTACAGCGCGACGTCGGTGTCGTCGACGAAGGCGTGGAATATGCCGATGGCGTTGGACCCGCCGCCGACGCAGGCTGCGACGGCGTCGGGCAGCGCGCCGGTGAGGTCGAGGACCTGCTTGCGGGCCTCGATGCCGATGATCTTCTGGAGGTCGCGGACCAGCGTCGGGAACGGGTGGGGCCCGGCGACCGTGCCGAAGACGTAGTTGGTCGTGTCGACGTTGGCGACCCAGTCGCGCAGCGCCTCGTTGATGGCGTCCTTGAGCGTCCGCGACCCCGTCGAGACGGGCACCACCGTGGCTCCGAGCAGCTGCATCCGAGCGACGTTGAGTGCCTGCCGGCGGGTGTCCTCCTCGCCCATGTAGATCACGCACTCGAGGCCCATCAGCGCGGCGGCCGTGGCCGTGGCGACGCCGTGCTGGCCCGCGCCGGTCTCGGCGATGACGCGCTTCTTGCCGATGCGCTTGGTGAGCAGTGCCTGGCCGAGCACGTTGTTGATCTTGTGCGAGCCGGTGTGGTTGAGGTCCTCGCGCTTGAGCAGGACCCGGGCGCCGTGAGCGGCCTCTCGCCCGAACCGCAGCGCCTCGGTGAGCGGCGTGGGGCGGCCGGAGTAGGTGGTCAGGAGGTGGTCGAGCTCGGCGGTGAACGCGGGGTCGGCCGTGGCGGCCTGGAATTCGCGGTCGAGCTCGTCGAGCGCGGCGACCAGCGCCTCCGGGACGTAACGACCGCCGTACGCGCCGAAGCGGCCGGATTGGACAGGGGTGGTCTCGGGCAACGGATTCACCCGATCTCCTCGAGGGATGGATCGAAGGGATGGCTGGCAGAGGCAGCGCTACGCTGCGCCGTCAGCCAGACGTTATCGCAGCCCCGACCCGGACGAGGCGCACGGTTACCAGCGCGGTCCGGCGCCGAGTCGTTGTTGATCTTGGAGAATCGGTCGTGATGTGACCCGGAATGTCGGTTTGATGGAACCGTTTCTCCAAGATCAACGAGGCCAGGGCGTTCCCGACCCCCAGCGGCGTGCGGCGACGCGCAGAAATGTCAGCGCTGGCCGCGGTTGAGTGCGGGATGAGCCCCGGCGGCGACGAGGTCGGCGACCGCCGAGCGGGGGTCCTTGCCCGTCACGAGGGTCTCGCCGACCAGCACCGCGTCGGCGCCGGCCCGGGCCAGCTCGATGACGTCGTGGGGGCCGCGCACGCCGGACTCGGCGATCTTCACCACGCCGTCGGGGACCGTTGGCGAGAGCCGCTCGAACGTCGTGTAGTCGACGTCGAGTGTCTTCAGGTCGCGCGCGTTGATGCCGATGATGCGGGCTCCGGCGTCGGCGGCCCGGGCGACCTCGTCGGCAGTGTGGGCCTCGACCAGCGGCGTGAGCCCGATCGACTCGGCCCGCTCGATCAGGCTGACCAGCGCGTTCTGCTCGAGAGCCGCGACGATGAGCAATGCCAGGTCGGCGCCGTAGGCACGCGCCTCCCACAGCTGGTAGCTGGTGACGATGAAGTCCTTGCGCAGCACCGGGGTGTCGACCGCGGCCCGCACGGCGCGGAGGTCGTCGAGCGTGCCGCCGAATCGGCGCTGCTCGGTGAGCACGCTGATGGCTGCGGCGCCGCCGGCTTCGTAGTCGCTGGCCAGCCCGGCCGGATCGGAGATGTCGGCTAGGGAACCCTTGGACGGGCTCGACCGTTTCACCTCTGCGATGACCGATACCCCGGACGAACGCAGCAACGGCAGCGGGTCGAGCGCGGCGGGCTGACGCGCAGCCTGGGCCTTGAGTTGGTCGAGGTCGACCCGCGCCTCTCGTTCGGCGAGGTCGGCACGGACCCCAGCGAGGATCTCCTCGAGAACGCTCACGCGTGCCTCCACCCTTGCCCGCTCGATCGGTTGTCCCGGCCGGTCCAGCCTAGCCAGAGAGTCAGGCGGCCCCGGACCTGGCCCCTCCCAGAGCGGCGTGCCGTGGTCGATCACCGACCGCATGTCATGACATGTCAACACATGTGCGCCTGGAACGAGCCCGCCGTCGACCTCGCTCATCCTCGCATCGGCACGAGGGCGTAGCCGACCCCGCGCACCGTCCGGATCTCGACGGCACCGCGCAGCTTGCTGCGCAGGGTGGCGACGTGGACGTCGACGGTGCGTGACCCGACGGCGAACGGGTAGCCGAGGGCGTCACACATCAGCTCCTCGCGGCTGCAGACCTCGCCGGGGTGGGTCATCAGATGCGCCAGCACGGCCGACTGCAGTGGGGTCAGGACGATCTCGTCGCCCGCGGACGCGAGCGTGACGCTCCGGCGAGCGACGTCCAGCGTGACTCCGGCGACCGAGAGCTGCGGATGACCCCGGTCGGGCCAGTCCGCCGGCATCGGGCCGGAGCCGCCGATCATGGCTACCCTTCGCTGCCCTCGCCGACCGCGGCGGAGGCCGCGGGGCTGCTGGCGTGGGCCTGACCTGGTCGCTCGCCCTGGCCGAGGCCCATCATCTGCATGACCTTGCCGACGATGCCGCCGATGACGACCACACCCACGCCGCCGACCCAGAACAGCGGCCAGTTCTGGGCGATGACGGCGATGCCGCCGACCACGAACCCGGCGAACACGAGGATCACGGCGGTCCAGCCCGCTGGGGTGTGGCCGTGGCTGTTGTACGCCATGTTCAGTCTCCTCGAGCATCGCATCACGATCAGGTGAACCCATTGTGCCGGACGTCGGTGCGGTGTGCTCGCGGCCCCTGCGATCGTCGGCGAGGACTGGCCGCCAGTCCGTACCAACGATCACTCGGTGGGGTCGTCGCCTCGGTCGAGGGCGTCCCAGGTGTCGCGGGCCTCGGAGGAGCGCCGGCGGTCGTCGTCCGGTGGCGCCATCCGGCTCGGGCGCTCGTACTTGGCGCCCAGACCGGGCCAGGACGGGCCGCGCACGGCCACCAGCGCCCCGGCCATCGCCACCAGGATCCCCGCAGCCGCAGCCGCGAAGGCCCAGCCTGCCGACACCGCCACGGCTCCGCCACCACCGCCCGCGTCCGGGCTGCTCGCCACCCAGTCACGCACCCGCTCCTCGAGGCCGGCTCCGGCGACCGTCGCGGTCACCGCCAGCCCCAACCCGAGCACCACCAGGACGCCGCCGACGATCCGGCGCCCCACCCGCCGCAACGCCGGAATCGCCACGACCGACGCGAGCGCCACCAGCGACACGGCGGACGCCAGCGGTACGAGATCTGCGCCGGTGACCTCGACGGTCACGGGCGAGAGCGAGGACGAGTCGTCGGCCGTCCCCCACGTCTGCCCAGCCGCCACCAGACCCAGGGCGCCGGCCACCACGAGCAGTGCCAACGTGGCGACGTACTCGCGGCGTGCGGGCTGGGGCGAGCTCACCGAGGCGCCTCGGTCCCGGTCCCGATCCCGGTGTCGGCGCCCAGGCGACCGACCGGCCGGATCGTCTCGGCCACCGCCACCGCCCGCAACGCCGATGCCGCCTTGTTGCGCGACTCGGTCCACTCGGACTCGGGATCGGAGTCGGCCACGATGCCGGCGCCCGCCTGGACGTACGCGACACCGTCGCGGATCAGCGCGGTGCGGATGGCGATCGCGACGTCGAGGTCGCCCGCGAAGTCGAGGTAGCCGACGACCCCGCCGTAGAGCCCTCGCCGGGTGGGTTCGAGCTCCTCGATGATCTCCATCGCCCGCACCTTGGGTGCGCCGGACAGGGTGCCGGCCGGGAAGCACGCGGCCAGCACGTCGAGAGCCCGCTGGTCGCCACGCATCTCACCGACCACCGTGGACTCGATGTGCATGACGTGGCTGTAGCGGCGGATCGTCATGAAGTCGACGACCTCGACGGAGCCCGGCGCGCAGACCCGGCCGAGGTCGTTGCGGCTGAGGTCGACGAGCATGAGGTGCTCGGCCCGCTCCTTGGGGTCGGCCAGCAGCTCGGCGGCCAGCGTGGCATCGGCCTCGGGAGTGTCGCCACGCCAGCGAGTGCCCGCGATCGGGTGGGTCATGACGCGCTCGCCGGTGACCTTGACCAGGGCCTCCGGGCTGGACCCGACGATGCTGTACGAACCGTCGGCGTCGCCGTTGGGCCCGGGCAGCCGCACGAGGTACATGTACGGGCTCGGGTTGTCCCGCCGCAGCACGCGGTAGACGTCCAGTGGGTCGGCCTGGGTGGACATCTCGAAGCGCTGGGAGACGACGACCTGGAACGCCTCGCCGGCCCGGATCTCCTCCTTGGCCTGCTCGACCGCCGCGACGAAGTCGGCCTTGGAGGTGTTGCTGTCGTGCCGGGGCGGGGCGGCCGGGGCGTACGAAGCCACCGACGACGGCGTGGGCGCGGCCAGCTCGGCCGTCATCCGGTCGAGCCGCCGCACTGCGTCGCGCCAGGCATCGTCGACCCGCTCGTCGGTGTCGTCCCAGTTCACGGCGTTGGCAACCAGCAGGATCGTGCCGTTGTCGTGGTCGAGCACCGCGAGGTCGGTGGCGAGGAGGAACGCCAGGTCGGGCAGCTGGAGATCGTCGACGGTGTCGTCGGGCAGCCGTTCGAGGCGCCGGACGGCGTCGTAGGACACGAAGCCGACGAGCCCTCCGGTCAGGGGCGGCAGATCGGGCAGCCGGGACGAGCGCAGCGCCTCGAGGGTGCCTCGCAGCGCCTCCCACGGGTCGCCGCCCGAGGGCAGCCCCACGGGTGGCGCGCCGTGCCAGACCGCCTGCCCGTCGCGCTCGGACAGCACCGCGGCCGACCCCGCGCCGATGAACGAGTAGCGCGACCAGATGCCGCCGTGCTCGGCGGACTCGAGGAGGAACGTGCCCGTGCGCTCGCCGGCCAGCTTGCGGTAGACGCCCACCGGCGTCTCGCCGTCGGCCAGCAGCCGGCGCACCACCGGGATGACCCGGCGGTCCTTGGCCAGGACCCGGAAGGACTCGAGGTCGGGGGCGACGGAGAGCGCGGTCACGACACCGCTCCCGGCTTGGCGTCGAGCAGGCCGTCGTCGAAGCAGGTGCGGGTGCCGGTGTGGCACGCCGGGCCCTCCTGGTGGACCTTGACCAGTAGCGTGTCGGCGTCGCAGTCGAGGCGGACCTCGCGGACCCACTGCCGATGGCCGGAGGTGTCGCCCTTGACCCAGTGTCGGTTGCGGCTGCGACTCCAGTACGTGGCCCGGCCGGTGGTGAGCGTGCGGTGGAGGGCTTCGTCGTCCATCCAGGCGAGCATGAGCACCTCGCCGGTGTCGTACTGCTGGACGATGGCAGGGACGAGGCCGTTGCCGGTGCGCTTGAGGCGCGCGGCGATGGCGGGATCGAGATCCGGCATCGCCCCATTCTGTCTGATCGCTCCCGGAGCGGAAGCCCAGGCACGGGTGGGCCGGATTTCCGATTGCCGGAACCGCCGATGTCACGACACGGCCGGTTCCCGGACATGCACCAGGGTCCGGCGAAAGATATCGTCCGGATCGTGGACAGGACCCCGCGTCGAACGCCCGCAGATGATTGGGTACGGTGCGGTTTTCTCAGCTGATTCTTATAGAAGGAGCACACTGCCGTGGCACGTTTGACACGCATGACGATCGGCGCGCTCGCGGTGGGCGCGGCGCTCGCACTCAGCGCATGTTCGCAGGTCGGGGACCTTGTCGACGGCGACGGCGGCGACGAGCCGTCGCGCGACCCGAGCGGTCAGGTCACCGAGAGCGAGCCGGCTGCCGACGTCTTCTCCGTCAAGGTGGGCGACTGCATCGGCGCGTTCGGCGACGGCGAGCAGGTCTCCGAGATCCCCGTCGTTCCCTGCACCGAGCCGCACGACCAGGAGGTCTACGCGGCCGTCCAGGTTCCGGACGCCGCCGAGTACCCCGGCGACGCCGCGGTCGAGGACCAGGCCAAGACCGACTGCTCGGCCGAGTTCCAGACCTTCGTGGGTCTCGCCTACGACGACTCCGAGCTCTACGTCAACTTCCTGACGCCCACCGCCGACTCCTGGGCGCAGGGCGACCGCGAGATCCTCTGCACCATCTACGAAGAGGGCGCCCAGACCACCGGCACCCTCAAGGACGCCAACCGCTGAACCTGACGTCACCAGCACTGATACAGCGCTGACCGTGGGTCGGCGCCTCGTGGGACCACCACGAGGCGCCGGCCCACGTGTCTGTGACGACCCGGTCGGCGCGCTGAGCTGGCGGCTCCGGAAGCGCCCGGATCAGCCCGCCGCGACGACCTCGGTTCACGGATGGCGGTCAGGGCCCGAGCGGCACGCCGATCCAGGTGGTCCAGACACCCCCGGTCTGCGAGCGCACGTAGTTGCCCGCGTGGGATCCCACCGTGCAGGTCACGCTGGACCGCGGCCCCACCTTGCCCTGGCAGACGAGCCGCTTGTCGCCGTAGAACCGGTCGATGCGTGCCTGGACGGCATCGCATTCGGCGCTCGTGGCGCTGGTGCGGATCAGCGTCGCGCTGGGATCGACGCGGCACGCGAAGGCCGGCTGGGCACCGAGGTCGCTCACTCCCAGGAGAGCACACGTGAGAACGGCCGGCGCCAAGCGCCGCGCGAGGGTCGTCTTCATGTCAGGCCTCCGACAGAGTTCGACGATGCCGACTAGGGCGCCATGACCAGGAAGTTTACAATCCACCTATCTCCTTGTGAATTGTCTACCTCAAACAAACAGCCACTGCGCACCGGCGGACGCCGTGATCAGCGCGACTGCGTGATCCAGGCCGCGTGGAGCCGAGCGTAGATGCCGCCGGCATCGACCAGCACGGCGTGGCGGGCACGTTCGACCAGCCGGCCGCCGTCGAACACGAAGACCTCGTCTGCCGCCTCGGCCGTGGAGAGGCGATGGGCGATCGTCACGGACGTGCGCCCACGCGAGATGCCCTCGAGTGCCCGGGCCAGCCGCACCTCGGTGGCCGGGTCGACCGCGCTGGTGGCTTCGTCGAGCACCAGCAGATCGGGGTCGGCGAGGTACGCCCGCGCGATGGCCACGAGCTGCCGCTCCCCCGCCGACAGCGACTCGCCACGCTGCCCCACCTGGGACGAGAGTCCGTCGGGCAGCGACTCGGCCCAGTCGGCCAGGCCGAGCTCGGTGAGCGCCAGGCGCAGCTCGTCGTCGGTGGCGCCGGGACGGCCGTAACGCAGGTTCGCCGCGAGGGTGTCGTCGAAGAGGAACCCCTCCTGCGGCACCATCACCACCCGCTCACGCAGCGAGTCGAACCGGATCCCGCGCAGGTCGACGCCGTCGATCAGCACTCGGCCGGACACCGGGTCCATCAGCCGGGTGAGCAGCTTGGCGAAGGTAGTCTTGCCCGAGCCGGTCTCGCCGACGATGGCGATCCGAGCGCCAGCGGGGATCACCGCGTCGACGCGATGGAGCACCGTGGGTCCGTGCGGATAGGCGTAGGAGACGTCGTCGAATCGCACGTCGACCGGACCGTGCGGCAGGCTCACGCCCTCGTGGCCCGGGTCGGCGATGTCGGCCGGGGTGTCGAGGATGCCGAGCACCCGCCGCCAGCCGGCGATGGCGTTCTGGGCCTCGTTGAGCACCTCGGTGCCGACCTGTACCGGCGCGACGAACAACGTCACGAGGAAGAGGAACGCCAGCAACCGCCCGAGCGTGATGTCGCCCGCGATGCCCAGCAGCACGCCCACCACGATCACCGCGGCGTTGGCCAGGCCCGCGACGATCTCGCCCACCGAGAAGCTGAACGCGACCAGGCTCTGGGCCCGCGTGGCCGAGCGGCGATGGTCCTCGACGGAGTCGTCGATGCGGCGCTGGGTGCGCTCCTCGATCGAGTACGCGCGCACCACCTGGGCGCCCACCACCGACTCCGAGATGGCCCCGAGCATCGTCCCGACCCGCTCGCGCACGGTCACGTACGCCTTCGAGACCATCCGCTGGAACACCCGGAGCATCAGGAACAGCGGCAGGAAGCACGCCCACACCAGCAGGGTCAGCTGCCACGAGTAGACCGCCATGATGATCGTCGCGATGATCAGCTGCCCGATGCTGGTCAGCAGCATCAGCCCGCCCCATTGGACGAACTGCGAGATCGTGTCGACGTCGCTGGTGACCCGCGAGACCAGCGACCCGCGACGCTCGGTGTTCTGGGTCAGCACGGACAGGTCGTGGACGTGCCGGAACGCCCTGGTCCGCAGGGTCGCCAGACCGGCCTCGCTGGCCTTGAACACCCGCACGTTCATGAAGTACGCCGCGATGATCGTCACCACGACGCCGAGCGCGGCCAGGGCGACCATCCAGCCCACGTAGTCGAGATCGGGCCCGCCCGGCGCGTTCACGCCGTGGTCGATGGTCTGCTGGACCGCGATGGGCACGACCACCCGTCCGGCGGTGGCGACGAAGGCCAGCACCAGAGTGAGTGGGAGACCCCTGCCGATCTCCGGCGACAGGGCCAGCCCGCGGCGCATGGTGTGCCAGGCCGAGACCGACTCGACGTCGCCGAGCCTCGACCCGGTGCTCGCCTCGGCGGTCATGCGGACACCTCGCTGTCCTCGGCGGCGGCCAGGGCGGCACGCTCAGCGGCGTCGCGCTCGTAGGCGGTGATGAGGTGTTCGTAACCGGACGAGCGGATCAGCAGCTCGTCGTGGGTGCCGCGATCGACCACTCGCCCGCCCTCGACGTAGATGACCTCGTCGGCCAGCGCGATGGTGGCCCGGCGGTAGGCCACGACCACGACGGTGGACGGCAGGTCGGCTTCGCGCAGGCCGGCCAGGATGCGCCGCTCGACCTCGGGGTCGACCGCGCTGGTGGCGTCGTCGAGGACGAGCAGGCGCGGACGGCGGACGATGGCGCGGGCGAGCGCCAGGCGCTGGCGCTGGCCACCGGAGAGGGAGGCCCCGCGCTCGCCGATCGGAGCGTCGAGTCCGGCGTCGAGGGCGCGGACGAAGCCGTCGCCCTGCGCGAGGTCGAGGGCGGCCCAGACGTCGTCGTCGGGCAGGTCGCGGCCGAGGGTGACGTTCTCGCGCACGGAGTCCTCGAAGATGAACGGCTGCTGGAAGGCCAGCGCGACGGCGTCGGCGACCTCACCGTGGACGAGCCCGCGCAGGTCGCTGCCGTCGAGCAGGACGGCGCCGGTCCGCGGGTCGACGAGGCGGACGAGCAGCCCGGCGAGGGTGGACTTGCCCGAGCCGGTGGGCCCGACGACCGCGACCGTGCGGCCCGGAGCGACGTCGAGCGTGACGTCGTGCAGGACGTCGGTGCCGTCGGCGTAGGAGTAGTCGACCTGGCGCAGCCCGACGTCGGCCGGGCCGTCACCGCCCAGGCGGTCGCGTCCGTACGGGAGCGCGCCGTCGGCCTCCAGTACCGCCGAGACCCGGCGCCAGCCCACCACCGCGCGCGGCAACTCCCCCAGCACGAACCCGATCGCCCGGATCGGGAAGGCGGTGATGGTGAGCAGGTAGGCGACCTGGACCACGCTGCCCGCGTCGAGCGAGCCGTTGGCGACCCGCACCGACCCGATGAGCAGCACGGCCAGCACACCGAGGTTGGGCAGCGCCTCCATGATCGGGTCGAAGGCACCGCGGACCCGGCCCACGCCGGTGTTGGCGTCGCGCAGGTCGCGGGCGACGCCGGCGAACCGCTCGGTCTCGGCGGCCTCCCGCCCCATGGCCTTGACTACCATCGCGCCGTCGAAGGACTCGTGGGCCACGGCCGAGAGATCGGCTCGCAGCGCCTGCGCCCGGGTGGCCAGGGGCGAGAGCCGCCGCTCGTAGACGAGGTTGACCAGCAGGATCACCGGGAACTGCAGGAAACCCACCAGCGCGAGCCACGGATCGGTCGCGAGCATCGAGGCCAGCGCGGCGACGAGCATCACCACCACTCCGAGCGCGAACGGCAGGGGCGCGATCGGCCACCACATCGCCTCGACGTCGGCGTTGGCGTTCGAGAGCAGCTTGCCGGTGGCGTGCTGGTGGTGCCACGCCATGGGCAGGCGGAGGTATTGGCTGGTGACGCGCCGGCGGTATCGCGCGTTGAGGCGGTACTGGCCCAGGCCGGCGTAATACCGCCGGACGACGATGCCCCCGGCCTTGACCAGCGCGGTCGCGACGATCAGGAGGGCGGCCGACCACAGCGCGCCGGCAGTGGTGTCGCCCTCGCGGAACGCCGGGACCACGACGTTGTCGGTGACCCGGCCGATCACGATCGCCGACGCGACGGTCATCAGGCCGTAGACCGCGCTGCCCAGGATCGCCAGCCCCAGCGATACCGGCTCGTCCCGCAGCGCACGGGAGAGAATGCGGACACCCTCGCGCAGAGTGGCCTGCCGCTCGTCCCTCACGTGGTGCTGCTCCCTGCTCGGATATCGGCCGGCGAACGGGTCGCGTTCGGGGCGGACGACGCCGCGATGATCATCGCGAACGCCAGGATATGTACAGTACCAACTGCCGCCGACGCTCTCATATGCCGCGTGCCGGCCTCCGATCTCGCCCAGCGCGAACGCACCCCCGGCCGCCGACGCCGCCTGATGCCGTGTCCCAGCGCGCACCGGATGGGCACGCCATCCGGAAAGCACGTGGCTCCCCCTCGTCGTGAGGATGGAGCCGCCGTGAAGTAGGTGGTGGGCCTCAGCCGAATTTTGAGACACCACGCCGTGCCATGAGCAGGAGCAGCAGGGTCGGGGGCGGGTTATGCGGTTTCCCGTTCCGTCAACCGTGATCACTTGACTCGCGCGCCTCAGCCTCGGGAGCATCGAGCGAGGCGCAGGGTACTGGCGGCAGCAGGGGAGAGGGGAACCTAGATCATGAAGGTCACCAAACTGGTTAGCACGTGTGACATCAAGGATTGCCCGACGATCTACGCGACAGATCGCGGCACCCTCCTGGTTCAGGGCGAGACTCCGACCGATCACGGGCTACAGATTCCCGGTCACGAGACCCTCGTCGAGATCCCGGTGGAACTGATCCAGAATGCCATCCGTGACAACCTCATCTAGGACTCTCGGGGAACTATTCGACACATTCGAGCGCGAGGCATTCCGACTGGAAACGCTCGACTACTATGGCAAGTCGGGGAACGTTGACGCCTATCGAACATTCCTGGCCGGGGAACAGCAGCCGGACGACTACAACGCAGGCTGGGTCGAAGAAGTCCGCTCACACACCGGAAGAGGGAAGCGCGTCTACAGGGTTCACATCCTGTCCCGCCCCCTGACGGACTACCTGAGGTTTGAACTCGGGTGGGGATACCGGAAGAACATGTCGGGCGGTGAGGAGTTCTTCATTCTCGACACGACGGACAGGCCGAGCCCTCTGGAGAACGTTCCGGACTTCTGGTTCTTCGACTCCGAAACGGTGGCGGTGATGAACTACGACGAGACTGGGAAGTTCGTGGGCTCGGAGGTCCTGCCATCGGAACGAACGGCCGAATTCATCCGGCACCGTGACGCAGCGCTCGCGCACGCGGAGCCGTTCAGCGATTGGTGGGCCAAGCACGGCGCGTGAACAGAGCACAGGTCGGGGCCGCGCTGCGGGCGCTGCGAGTGGCATCTGGAAAGGAAGCCAAAGCGGTAGCCCGCCGCGCTCTCATGTCTCCGTCCAAGCTGTCCAAGATCGAAAACGCGAAGCTGGCGGCCAGCGCGACGGACGTCGAGCGCATCCTGACAGCCATCGGTGTGTCGGACGAGGTCAAGGCGGAATACACCGAGGTCGCGCGAGCGGCGGCGACGGAAGCGACGGCCTGGCGTCTTCTGAAGCGGATCGGGGTCCACAAAGGCCAACAGGCCGCCAAGGCGCTCGAGGCTCAGATGTCGATGCTGAGGGTGTTTCAACCTGCGCTGGTTCCTGGGCTGCTCCAGACTCCGGAGTACATCCGCGCAGTTCTGCATCGCCACAACCTAAGGTAGGATTCCCTCACTCGGACGATGAACGGCAGACTCGATCGTCAAGCGGTCCTCTACGACAACACGAAGTCAATGCGGTTCATCATCACTGAGCCGGTCCTCCGGTGGCGAATCGTGCCGCCCCAGATGATGGCCGCGCAGCTCGACCGCATCGTTTCCATTTCCAGGCTCTCTCATGTGGACATCCGCGTGGCCCCCCTCGAGATTCAACAGACCGATATTGCGAATCACGCCTTCGTTATCCGTGACGACCGAATAGTTACGATAGAAACGGTCCACGCCGAGGTGGTGGTCACGGACCCCGGGGACGTTGAGCTCTACGTCGAGAAGTTCGGAGGGTTCGAGCGAATGGCGTTGTCCGGTGACGGAATGCGGAGCATGCTCGAAGCCATCCGCGACGACTTCTTGCGACAACAGGAAACAGGCTAGAGAGCCCTTCTGAGCTGGTCGAAGATGTTGCCATGCCGTCCGACCAGAGACAGTCGCCTGACCAGTCCGCTCCCAAGGGTTGGCGCCTGGAACCCTGTCCGGGCCGTGAGGTGCACACGGATGTGCACGGCCAGATCTGCGTGCCGATGTGGATCAGCCGCGACGACGAGCATGTCGCCGACGCGGAAATGGTCCTGCTCCCCGCCGAAGCTCGGCTCATGAGCGACCGGCTGACGATGGCGGTCGGCGGCGCGCGCTCGATCATGCAGGAGCTGTTCCCGGAAAGCGCCATAGCCGCCAGCGGTCGGGGCGTCACGTTGATCTCAAAGCTCCCGGACATGGCCTGACGCGGCCGCCACCGGTGGATCCACAGACGGAGGAGGAGCTCATGGCCACCGAGATGGCCGACATCGACGCCTATGCGCGCGGCATCCAGCGCACCCACGTTCCGGTCCGGCCGACGAACGGCGGCCCGCTGTGCGCGAAGTGCAGCCAGCCATGGCCCTGCCGGGACTCCACCTGGCAAGAGCAATGGCTGACCAGCCTGACCAGGACCGAGGCCGAACGGCAGCGATGATGCGCGACCTGTCCACCATCGAGATCAACTGGTCGGTCGCCCTGGCGCTCTTGCTCGCGTTCGGCCTGCTGATCTTCCAGTTGTGGCTTCAGCGGTGACTCGTGTGCGGGCTCGCCGTCGTCCACAGCCCTGCCGAAGATCTTGTGGCGAGACTGATCAGAACTTCAATGGCACTGACGAGCAGCATCATGGCCAAAGGCAGCAAAGGTGGTCCCAACGACGGCGGCGGAAAGCACGGCAAGCCCTACAAGCCGGGCAACGAGGGCAAGCAGCCGAGGGAGAAAGGGGACGGCCAGAAGAAGTTCGACCCAAAGAAGCTGAGGGATCCCAAGCCATGACCACTCCTGGCCCTGAGAAGCTGCTCCACGGTGTTGAGCAGCTAGAGCCCCTGACCGATCCGCGGTTTCGTGCGGCGTTCGATCGTGTGGACCGGGGAGCATTCGTCCCCAGCACGGTCTGGCCGTACGACGACTCAGACGGCCACTTCTGGCCGCTGGACCGCGACACCTACAGAGACCTGTGGCAGGACATCGTCTACTCGAACGAGCCGGTGATCACTCAGGTCGATGAGCGCGGTGCGTCCAGTTCGGCGAGCATGCCGAGCGTGGTGTTCATGATGCTGCGCCACCTCGACATCGCCAACGGGATGCGCGTACTCGAAGCGGGCACCGGAACGGGCTACAACGCCGCTCTGCTGTCCTACCTGGCCGGCGACGCGAACGTCACCACCGTCGAAACTGACGCGGACATCGCCGCCGCAGCGACGGCTGCGCTGAAGCGCAACGGATTCCACCCCCATGTCGTCACGCGGGACGGCTCTCAGGGCTACCCGCCGAATGCTCCCTACGACCGCATCATCGCCACCTACGCCGTTCAGTTTGTGCCCTACGCGTGGGTCGAACAATGCCGGTCCGGTGGCCTGATCGTCACCCCGTGGGGCACGCCATTCGACGACAACGTCCTGTTGCGACTCACCGTCCACGACGACCACACCGCATCCGGCCATTTCATCGACACCGTCAACTTCATGTCTGACCGCGGACAACGCCCCGAGCACCCCTTCATCCGCGACACCGTCTCCGACGACCACGAGGTCGCCATGTCTCACGCCGATCTCGACCCACGTGCCGTTCTCGATGACGAACACGCAGCCTTCACCATCGGGTTACGCGTCCCCGACTGCCATGAGAGCACGGTCCACGCAGCCGACGACACCGGCCGCTTCACCCTGTGGGTACTCGCTCACGACAGCACGTCCTGGGCGTCGGTGTCATTCGATCCCACCGAAGCCGGATGGGAAGTTCGCCAACATGGGCGACGCCGCCTCTGGGACGAGGTCGAAGCCGCCTATCGGTGGTGGATCGATGCCGGGCGACCCGAGCGCGAACGCTACGGCGTCACCATCACCCGAGACGGCCAAGAGATCTGGCTCGACCACCCCACCGGAGAGCACGCATGAACCCACCGGCCCGGCTGCGGCTGAGGCTCGGCGCCGCCGGGTGATCGTTGGCGTCGCCTGGCTGTTCAGGCGACCACATCGCGCCAACGATCACCCGTGCGTGACGCTGCATTCAGCGCACCGAGTGACCGGCCGCCCGCACGGCGTCCTTGACCTCGCCGATGCGCAGGTCGCCGAAGTGGAAGACACTCGCCGCCAGCACCGCGTCGGCTCCGGCCTCGACGGCCGGCGCGAAATGGGACAGCGCGCCCGCACCGCCGCTGGCCACCACCGGCACGTCGACCGCCGCACGCACGGCGCGGATCATCGCGAGGTCGTAGCCGTCCTTGGTACCGTCAGCGTCCATCGAGTTGAGCAGGATCTCGCCGGCACCGAGCTCAGCTGCCCGGACGGCCCACTCGACCGCGTCGAGGCCGGTGCCGCGGCGTCCGCCGTGGGTGGTCACCTCGAACCCGGAGTCGGTGTCGCCGCCCCTGCGGGCGTCGACGGACAGGACCAACACCTGGGCGCCGAAACGCTGGGCGATCTCGGCCACCAGCTCGGGGCGGGCCACCGCGGCGGTATTGACGCCTACCTTGTCGGCGCCGGCCCGAAGCAGCCGGTCGACGTCGGCCACCTCGCGGACGCCGCCACCCACCGTCAGCGGGATGAACACCTGCTCGGCGGTGCGCGACACGACGTCGTAGGTGGTGGAGCGGTCGTCACTGGACGCGGTGATGTCGAGGAACACCAGCTCGTCGGCGCCCTCGGCGTCGTAGGCGGCAGCGAGCTCGACCGGATCGCCGGCGTCGCGGAGGTCGGCGAACCGCACCCCCTTGACCACCCGCCCGGCGTCGACGTCGAGGCACGGGATGACCCGCACGGCAACGCTCATCAGGCCACTCCAGGGCGGTACGCGACGGCCTCGACCTCGACCAGCATCGCCGGGTCGATCAGGGCGCTCACCTCGACCATGGACGTGGCCGGGCGGATCTCGCCGAACGCCTCGCCGTGGGCTCGGCCGTACTCCTCCCACCGCGAGATGTCGGTGACGA
>DATCVR010000390.1:0-30277 GCA_036566745.1 Jiangellaceae bacterium
CGCGCGGCTCGAGGCGGTCGTTGCGGTTGTCGCCGGCGACTGCGGCGATCGGGCCCGGTGCCTCGGCCCACTTGACCCCCCGATCGGCCGGGCTCTCCGTGGACACGCCGGTGAACAGTGGAAGGTTCGCCAGGCTGGCCGCGGCGTCCGTCGGGTCAGCCATACGTGTGCTCCTTCGTCAGGTCGTCGGAGGCCGGGGCGAGAAGGGTCCGGTGACGGTGGATGAGTTCCTGGGTGGCGGCCACGGCGACCCGGGCGCTGCGCAGGAGCGGTGCCGCCGCGAACTTGCGGCCGTACGCCGCCCCGATGCTGAGTGCGTCGGCCGCCGCCGGATCCCAGGCGAGCGACGCCAGCACGGGCGTCTCGAGGGCCTTGTGGATCTCCTTGGCCTTGTACGGCCGGCCCTCGCCGACCAGCAGCAGGGCCAGGGTGTCGTCGCCCTGGCCGCGCTGGACGAGGTCGTCACGGAGCGAGCCGATGCGGGCGCGGGCCGCGCTGACCGCCGGCAGGTCGGTGCGGGTGACCAGGAGGACGGCGTCGGAGGCGCGGATCAGTGGCGTGGGCGCGTGGGTCATCCCCAGACGGCCGGTGTCGATGATGACGTCGGTGCCGGTGCGCTCGAGCGCGGCCAGCACGATGCCCAACGGCGACCACAGCTTGTCCATGCTGGCGGCCTGTTGGGAGCTGACCAGACCGGGGACGAGCCGCACGCGGTTGTCGATGAGCGGGATGGTCTGGTCGTAGAACTGCTGGTCGAGCGCTCCGCGACGGTGGGCCACGGCCAGGCTGACCAGCCCGCGGTCGGGGACCACCGCACCCTTGAGGTAGCCGGCCAGGATGCTGCTGCCCCCCGAGACGTCCGCCTCGACGAGCACGGCGGGCCGGGGCCAGAGCATGGCGAGCGACAGCGCCGCGGTGGTGACGCCCGGCGCGCCTCGGGTGGAGGCGAGACTGATGACGGCCATCAGCCCTCCTCGCCGGGCGGCAGCAGAACGATCTGGATCCGCTGGGTGGCGACCCGGGCGGCGAGGTCGGCGGCCTGGTTCTCCGGCACCACGACGTCGACGACCGTCATGCCCGTCTCGGGGTCCTGCTTGGTGCTCACGACGGTGGCCAGGATGGAGTCGGGGGTGGACTTCGGCGGGTTGTCCTGGGCCTTGGGGGCGTTGACGATGCGGATCCGGTCGCCGGACTGGAGCTCGACGGCGGGCAGCTGGGCCGAGGTGACCGCGACACCCACGAGCGACTCACCCGCGGTGGGGGCCGACTCGCTGGTGAACGACTCGTCGGTGAGGAGGCTGCCGGCGACGAGGTCCCATCGGGCGTACTGGCCGATCACGGCGTCGGCCTCGTCCGAGGAGACCGGGTCGACGGAGGGATCGCTGGTGATGTTGGCCGTGGTGAGGTGCTCGGCGGTGATCACGGTGCCCCGCGGAATGGTCTCGGCGATGGCGATGACCTCTTGCGTGTCGCTGACGCTGGTGGCGAGATAGGCGGCGCCCACCCCTCCCAGGGCGATCAGCGCGACGCCCAGGCCGATCAGGGCCGGCCGCCGGCGCTGCTTGATGGGAGCCGCGACGGCGGGTTCGGGAGTGGAGTCGGCGGCGGCCTTCTTCTCGCGCTTGCGCCGCGCCGCGGGTGCCTCTTGCTCGGTGGTGGGGAGCGTCATGGGGGAAGTCCTGTCAGTCTGCGTGGTCGCGTGACGTCGAAGCGGTGGTGCCGTCGAGGTAATCGGAGAGTGCCAATGTTGCCAACCGGCTGCGTGAGCCGACACCGAGGTCGGCGACAAGACGATCGAGAACCTCGAAGTCCTGCTCGTACAGGCGGATGTTGAGGGGGGAGAGCGGTTCGTGGACCGGGAGTCGGGGCTTGGCCACCCGGGCGGCGAACAGCTGACCGCCGATGGGTGCGGCGGTGTCGCGCTGTTCGCTCAGACGGTCGTGGCAGTCCTCGATGGCGGCGATGAGGATCTCGCCGTTGGATCGGCCCGACCGTCCCCGCTCGGCGGCCACGAGGGCCAGGAGGTGCGCCGGGACGTGGACGACGCTGGGCCGGATGACCGTGGAGCCCAGCGGCTCGGGCGGGGTGGCCCGGGCACGACCGGATGTCCTGCGGGCGGGGCGCTCGGGGGTGGTGGGCGCGGACCGAGGGCTGGGACTCGGGGCCGGAGCCACCGACTGGGCCGCTGGTTCGGCTGGCGGCGTGGGGGCGGCGAGTGGGTGGGCGGGCTCCGGCTCGGGGTCCGGGGCCGCCGGGGCGGCTGGGCGCCAGGGAGTGAGGATGTCGCCCAGCGCGAAGCCGTCGTCAACGTCGTCGCTCATGCCGCGACGGATGTAGCCGGCCGGGAGCTCTGCCGCCTGGCCGCCCACGGGTGTGTCGGACCGGGTCATCGGGCTCCTTCCATCACGACTCCGGCATCGGGCTCGTCCGCCTCGTGGCCGGCGATGCGGGTCAGCATCTCGCGGGCGAGCCCGGCGTAGTCCTGAGTCAGGGTGGCGGCGCTGCCGGAGAGCGTGGGTGGCAGCTGACGGGAGGCGTCGCGGTTGCGGGAGCGCAGGACCTCGAGGCGTTCGCGGGTGGCCTCGACGGCGTCGCGTGCCAGCTCGTGGGCGAGCTGGCCGCGCTGGCGGCAGTCGTAGGCCGACGCCTCGGAGTAGCGGACGACGGTGTCGAAGAGCGGGATGACGTCGCCGACGTCGGACGTGAGTTGCTCGCGAGCCCGAGAGAGGACCTTCCGGGCGACGGTCTGGTGGGCGAAGATCACCACGCCGAGGTAGGTCAGGCCGGGGTTGACCGACCGGGCCTTCTCGACCATCGGGTGGACCATGCGCCAGCCGTCCCAGCCGGCCGGATCGGTCCGCGTGGGGATCACGACGTAGCGTGCGGCTCGCAGCGCCGTGCGCTGGAGCACCGGGTTGCCCGGAGCGCAGTCGATCAGGACGAGGTCGTAGTCGGCCGCGATGTCGGCGAGCCGTTGGGCGAAGACCGTCGCGACGTCGACGGAGCCGCCGTAGTCGAGGGCCTGGAGATGTTCGAGCAGGCGCCCGCCCGGCACCGCGTCGAGGCCGTCACGAACGCGCGGGATGCGGGGGAGCGGGGTCCCCGTGGCGACCGCCTCGACGGTGCCTCGCCCGTGGTCGCCGAGCTCGCGCTGGGCATAGCCGAAGTCGAGTCCGAGGTTGCCGCCGAGATCGAGATCGACGACGAGCACGCGGTAGCGACTGCGCGCGAGCTGGCCCGCGATGTTGGCGGTCAGCGTGGTCTTGCCCACCCCGCCCTTGCCGTTGATGAACGCGACCACGCGGGCGAGGTTGGCGTCGCTGGTGGGTACGGACGGCGCCGTCATGGTCGTCAACAGTAGGTGGCGGGTGACGCGATGTATAGGTCGCGATTGCCGCCATCCGCGAACACACCCGCACGACGCATGGGTGATGGATGGCTCATGTGTGGCCCATCCATCACCCATACAACAGGCGCGATCGCCGGCGATCAGCCGGCGTGGCCCTCCAGCACGTCCTCGCGGATCGCCGCGGCCAGGCGGCGCACAGCCCGACTGCAGCGCTGCCGCGCGGCCGGCCAGCTCAGCCCGAACGCCGCGGCCGCCTCGGCGCCGCCGGTGGAGCCCGGTGCCGGGCAGTACACCCGGACCAGCAGAGCGGCCTCGTCGCGGCTGAGGACACCCTGGTCCACGCCCCACACGAGCACGTCGAGCAGCTCGAGGTCCGGCACCGTGCCGGTGCCGTCGCTCGCCTCGCCGGTCAGCTCGCTCATCAGGGAACCGCCGGCGCCGAACGACTCCGGCTCGGCCGGCGTCTCCTGCCGGTCCGGGGCGAGTTCGGCGACGACCTGGCGCAAGGTGTCCATCGACAGGTTCGCGGCGACCTTCTCGCGCCGGCGGGTGATCGGGTAGGTGGCGATGACGTCCCACAGCGCCGACACGGCGAGCTGCTCGAGGAGATCGCGCTCGGCCCGCCCGGACTGCGCCGCGGCGATCCGGACCGCCTTGCCGAGCATCAGCTGGAGGACCGTGCGTCCGGCGAGGCGTTCGCCCGCGGCCGTCAGCTCGAGCAGTGCCAGGAGGATCTGGTCGGCGACCGGCCGGCTCGACGCCGCGGTGCGCGCCTCGATGTCGGCGAGGCTGCGGCAGCCGTGCAGCGCCTCGGCCTGCTCGGCCCAGCGGAGGACCGCGCGCTCGGCGGTGGGCTCGACGCGCAGGCGGGCCCACTCGAGGTTGAGCTGGCCGACGACGCTGCCGTCGGTGCGGCGACGCGCCCCGGAGGCGGTCCGCTCGGTGGTGGCGACCTGCTGGCTGACGTCCTGGGCGGTGGTTGCGGTGATCTCGTACACGGTGGCTCCTTCCGCGTGGCTGATGACCTCCACGCTGCTCAGCCGCCCTTGCCCACCGACTTGCCGAGATCGGCCGGCAACCCGCCTGCCTCTTGCCCGCGCGCGGGCGTACGCGAAGAGCACTTGCCCGGGAGGGGATTTCTGCGGCTGCGGTGGGTTGCCGGGCCGGAATGCCAGAAACCCGCTTGACGACCGCGTCACAGGAGCGCGGACGGGATCACCTACGTCGTCGAACAGGCACACCGAGAAGGGAGCCGAGATGGCCGAGCACTTCAGCAACCGCCAGTCGTTGGTGGATGCAGCCACTGTGCTGGCCGCCCGGCGGGCGATCGACAAGGAGATCGCTCACCTGGTCGCGGATCCCTTCGACCTGGAAGCCGCCGATCGCCTGCAGCACGTGGTCGGCGACAACGCGGCTCGCGCTCGTGCCGCTCTCCGGAGACTCAACCGGACGGCGGCCGAGACCCGTGAGCCCTGGGCGCTGGATGCAGCGCCGGATATGAGCTCCGGTACGGGCCCGGACGACGAGGTGGCTCCCCTGCGCCCGGGCCCGTATCGGTCAAGCAACGGCGAGGAGGCGTAGTCATGGCGCTGAAGGACTTCCTGCGTTTCGGTCCCCCGAAGGACGACGCCGACAAGCCGGCGGCAGGCAAGGAGAAGGTCACCAAGGAGGAGCGCGCCCAACAGGTCGCGGACGGTCCGCAGCAGCACGGCTGGACGGCCGGCGCCAACATGGCGACCAAGGCCACGGTCGGGCTGCTCTGGCTGGCGCTGATCGCCGGGCCCGTGGCCCTCGGCATGCGGGTCTTCGTGCCCGCCCAGGCTCAGATGATCCAGACGGGCACCGAGGCGAGCGAGCCGGGTGAGCTCGCCGCCGTCAGCGCCTTCGCGGAACGAGCGCTCGTCCTGTGGCTCGAGACGCCGCACGGCGGCGTCGACGAAGAAGCACTCAAGCTGATCTTCGGGGACGTCGAGCAACTCCGCCCCCGCGTTGCATGGACAACCGACAACGTGACGGTCTCCGATGTCGAGTTCCTCGAGAACCGCCTGTGGTCGGTGACGATGGCCGTGGACGTGACGGACGGCGTCGACCCGGCCATGCCGGCCGAGGAGCGAGCCGAGATCGTCCCCGTCACGCGGCGGATGTACTTCCAGATCCCGATCTACTACGTGAACGGCGATCTTCGCGCGCAGGCACTGCCTGCCGTGGTGCCTGCGCCGTACCTCGCGGAGCAGCAGGAGAACGCATACCGGACGAACGTCGGAAGCGCGCACCCGGCCTACGCCAGCGTCGCGGAATTCCTGGCCGCCCTGCTGACATCGGGGAGCAACGACAAGCTCGAGCGGTACACCACGCCGGGCAGTGGCATCGAGGCGATCACTCCGGCCCCGTTCTCCGAGATCCAGATCAGCGATCTCCAGGCGACTACCGACCCGGGCAGCGATCAGGACGAGCCGACCGACGGCCAGACGCTCGAGGTCCTGGCGACCGTGCGACTGTTCAGTGCCGACCAGCAGGGCCTCACCTCGCAGTACGCCATCAGCCTCCTCGCCCGCCAGGGTCGCTGGGAGATCGCGGCGCTGCACGAGTCGCCCGAGCTCCGCACACCGATCGACCCGAATGCCACGCCGACTCAATCCACGCGCCGGCCGGACGGCTCGGGTGACTCCGGAACCGACGAACAACCGGACGACGAGCCCACCGCTCCGAAGACCGACGGAACGGAGCCTCCCGGCACCGAGCCCCCGGCCACCGAGCCCCCGGCCACCGACCCCCCGGCCGAGGAGCAGCCCACCGACGGGTCACCTCCCACGGGCGACCCGACCGACGTAACCGCGCCGGGAGGTGGGGAAAGCGAGAACTCGTGAAAGACCTCGTCACGACCCACACACGTCTGAGAATGATCTAGCCATCAAGGAGAGGGAGCCATGTCTCTGATTCACAGCTTCGCCAGCACCGCACACGATGTCGTCTCCGCCCTGCCCCTCGACGTCGTCGCGGGCGGCGTGGAGGAGTGCCAGGAAGGTGAGGGCTTCACCGGCATCGCCTGCCGCGAGGGCAACCAGGTCGAAGGGCTGCTCAAGGGCCTGATCACCGTCATCGCCATCGTGTTCGTGATCTACAAGGCCGTCCAGTCCAAGTTCGCGCTGGGCACCATCTTGGTCTCCGCGCTGGTGGCCGGCCTGCTGATCTGGATTGTCTACAACACCGACTCCCTGTTCGGCTGGTTCGGGACCGAGCTCGAGAGCGCCCCCTCCTCGCCGCCGGCGGTTGTCGAAGTGGTCGCCCACACGTCGATCGATCCCACGATCATCTAGCCAGAGCACTGACGACGAAACACGTGCACCTGCAGACCGGAAGGAGGTGAGAGCCGATGTCGGACGAAGAGACGTTCGAGACCGTCAAGTACTACACGCGGGCTCGGAAGTTCCCACAGCTCCTGGGAAGGTTCCCGGACGGGACGAAGATCCCAGGCGGTCCCTACACGGTCCAGCAGTTGCTGGCCGGCGTCGGCATCATCGCCTTCGGCAGCATGACCATGGGGATCTGGGGCATCTTCGGCGGTATCGGAGACATCGTCGTCCTCTTCATGGTCGGGTTCGCCGCGATGTTCTTCATCGGCAGGCTGCCGATGAACGGCCGGAACCCTTTCGCCGCGGTGCTGGGCTTCTACAAGGCCAGCGTCGCTCCGCGGGGTGGCCGCTTCCAGGGCAAGTCCATCCGGATCCGCCGGCCGCGGCGGATGACTCACATGACCAACGTGTACTACGGGCCGCTGCCGGCCATCGAGCCGGCGCCGCTCGACGTGTCGCTCGAGCCGGCCTACGCCAAGCCGAAGGTCAAGGCCAGGACCCAGGTCGGGACGTCCGGCCAGCCGCGGGCGCTGCCGCACGGCACCTCCGCCGGAACCTCTGCGCCTCTCACGGGCCTCCAGGCCCTTCTCGCCAAGACGGGCGAGTCCGATGACGAAAAGGCGGTGCGCTGATGCCCATGCGCAGCCCGGCCCGGGCCATGGCGGGCCATCTGATGTGGACCCGAACCGGAACGGTGTGGGCCACCTGGAAGCTCGAGCCGATGCCGTACGGATTCCGTCCGGACAAGGACAAGTACTCCGCCCGGGCCGCGCACCAGGCGCTCCTGCGTTCCCTCCCCGGTGAGGCACTCCTGCTGGGAACCTGCGCCATTCTCGACCCGGTCACCATCGTCGAGCGGATGATCGAAGGAATCCCGCTGGACCGGTGCCCTGACTGGGCCGCCGAGTGCCAGGCGACCCTCGAGACGCTCGACGAGATGATCCTCGGCCACCGCACGTTCTGGCTGAGCGTGCCGCTGCGGCAGACCGGCCGGTTCGGCGGTATGGGCGAACCGCTGCGGGCCGCTTTCGACGACTTCCGTGACCAGCTGGGCCTTCCCCGCCCGGGAGTCCCCGAGCTGGAGATGAAGGAGAAGCTGGAGCAGGCCCGGAAGATCGAGCTGGGCATCCCGGGCGCCTTCCGCGCCAAGCCCGCCACCGTGGCCCAGATGGTGTGGCTGTACCAGCACACCCTTCAGCGTGGACTGTTCGGCGACAAGGACCTACCCGAGGGCAAGCTGGCCGACGCCACCGTTCCGACCGAGCGGCGCGGCGTGCTGTGGCCCGACGCGATCCTCGACGAGGGTGGCCAGGCCGAGATTGACCGCAAGGACCTCAAGTCCTGGAACCCGGCGAAGCGCAAGTTCCTGAAGATCACTCAGCCGGACGTCCCCGATTCGTCCTCCTACCAGGCAATGCTGGCCCTGGCGGACACGCCGGCCGACGGGATGCCGTTCCCCGGCAGTGAGTTCCTCGGCCGCATCGACGACTCCGGGCTCGAGGTCGACTGGGCGGTTCGCCTGCAGATCCGTTCTCGCGAAGAGGTGCGGGCGCGCAACCGCCGCGCCGTCGCGAACCTCAACGACCAGTTCCTCCAGCAGGAGGACAACCTCTCCACCGGCATGCACGCCATCGAGCGTTCGGCCCGTGACCTGGCCGAGTACGAGGCACTGATGTCGGCCGACGACCTCGAGGTCGAGGTCGACGCCACAGTGATCCTCTGCGTCGGAGGCGATACCGCCGACAGCGCGATGGAGCAGGCCAAGGAACTGCAGGCCTTCTTCGGTGCATCGAGCTACAAGCTGATGCAGCCCCTGGGCAACCAGGAGGACCTGTGGTGGGCGATGATCCCCGGCACGCCGACCACGAAGGCCACCCGGGAGTTCGCTCAGATCACCACCTCGGCTGCCTTCTCGGCCTCGGTGCCGATGGCGAGCACCGAGATCGGCGACAACCGCGGCAGCCTGTTCGCACTGAACATCTCCAGCGGCCAGACCGGCGTGGTCCACCACGACCCGGCCGGCGCGACGAGCCGCCTGGATGTGTCGGGTTCGCTGGCGATCGCCGGCGAGCTGGGCGCCGGAAAGTCGGTGGCCCTGAAGAAGATCGCCGCCGACACGGTCGACCGCGGCGGACGGTTCGTCGTCCTCGACCGGACGGAGTCCGGTGAGTGGGTGACGATGGCCAACGCCCTGACGAAGCCGACCATCGTGTCGATCGCCAACGCGACGATGAGCATGGATCCGCTGCGGGTGTTCGAGCCGACGACCGGCTCCAGAGTCGCGCAGTCGTTCCTCACCCCGCTGCTCAACATCTCGCCAACCTCGCACCGCGGTGTCCTGCTCTCCGACGTGCTCGACCCGGCGTACATGGCTGAGTTCCGCATCCACGGCCTCGGCGACCTGGTCGCGCACCTGCTCGACGGCTGCGAGATCGACGGCGCCCACGACCTCGGCCGGCTGATGAACGTGTTCGCCCGCAAGGACTTCGGCCGGGTCATCTTCGACGGCACGCTGCCGCCCCTGCCACTGGACGACCGCGCGATCGTGTTCTGGACGCGCACGCTCGAGCTGCCTGACCGCGACGAGGTCCAGCAGGCCCACCTGTTCGAGCAGATGAAGCTGGAGAAGATCTTCGGCCGCGCCATGTACGCCCTGATGGCGAGCATGGGCCGGCAGATCTGCTTCTCAAACCGCAAGGAGCTCGCGCTCTTCGTGGTGGACGAGGCGCACCACGTCACCGCCTCGCCCGAGGGCGAGCGCGAGATCACCGTGTTCGTTCGCGACGGTCGTAAGCACCAGGCTGCGGTCGCCCTCGGCAGCCACGACCCCGAGGCCGACTTCGGTGACGCCACCCTCCGCGGTCTGATCCCCACCCGCATCCTCATGCGGCACCGCGACAAGACGCTGGCCAAGCGCGGCCTGAAGTGGCTCGACCTCGACCCCGACGACGAATCGCTGGTCGCGCTCATCACCGAGCACACCTCGCCGGTCAGCGCCGACGGCGTCCCGGACGGCCGCCGCGGCGAAGCGCTGATGCGCGACGCCCTGGGCAACGTGGCCCGCATCAAGGTGCTGCCGCCCTCCCGCCCGGAGCGGTTCGAGGCTATGAAGACGTCGCCGCCCGAGGTGACAATCACCGGAAACGCCGCGCCCAAAGAGCTGTCGCAGGCGACGGAGCTGTCCCAGCCATGAGCCTCCACTCTGCCCTCGTCGACTCGGGCCTGCGCGCCTGGACTCACGTCCAGGCGGGTCTGGTCAGGACCGAGGACCAGAGTGGGGACGCAGGCTTCGGAGATCTTCAGTACACGCACACGCCCTCGATCGGGGGCGACAACATCGAGCTCAACGTCGGCACGATCCAGCTGTCGCTGAAGAGCATCAGCCTCGACAACCTCGATGCGGTGTTCTTCAACCCGATCATGCACATCATCTGGGCGATCTACTCGTTCGGCATCCGTATCCTCGCCTGGTTCGCCGACTTCGCTCTCGGCCTGGACTGGATCGAGTGGGTGCGCGAGCCGTTCGAGGCCATCAACGAGGCATTTCGCAAGATCGTCGCGGAGGCGAACCTCTACGGCCTCATGCTGGTCGTCACCGCGTTCGTCTGTGCCATCTGGATCGCGCGCGGCAAATGGTCGCAGGGCATCATGGAGCTTCTGGTCGCCGTCGCCGTCGCGAACTTCGCGGTGGCCGCGATCGGTGGAGTGACCTCGGACGGCGAGCTCGACACCAAGCTGAATCCCTACAACCCGATCGAACTGATGCTCGGGCAAGAGGACCAGGAAGACGGACTGGTCCACAAGTTCCGGGACGGCGGTGCCGACATCGTCGGCCAGATCCGAGCCTCGATGGCTGACGCGGGACAAGACCAGGGCGACTTCGAGCCGACGGCGCCCGGATCCAGCATCGTCGAGACCTTCCTGTGGTATCCGGTCCAGCTGGTCAACTTCGGGAGGGTCCTCAGCCCGGAGTGCCAGGCCGTCTACGCGCTCGTGCTGGAGTCGAAGGAGCTCCAGGACGCCGATGGTCTGGACGGCGACGACGCCGAGGATTGGGTGACGAACCGGCTCGAGGCCGGCGGCGTCGCCGACTTCGACCACAAAGACGACGCCATCGACGCCCTCGACGAAGACATGGAGTACTACTGGGAGGGCTACGAGGTCCCCGGCGCGTGCATGACCGGCGACAAGGAGGAGTACCAGGACGCGGCCAGCTTCACCGGCCTCATCACCCAGTTCTTCCTCGGCCCGTCGGTGCTGTTCCTCGGGATCATGATCCTGATCATGGCGTTCGCCGTGTTGCTCGCCGGATTCAGCGCTCTCATCCAGTGCTCGAAGTTCCTGTTCGCGGTCCTCGCGGCGATCTTGCCGAAGGGCGCCAAGAAGTCGCTGTGGATGACTCTCGGCTCAGCGTTCTCGTCCCTGCTCCTCCTGGCCGGAACCGTGGCGTTCCTCGGCACCTTCATGGTCATCCTGAACGAGCTGTTCAAGAACGGCGGCGACGAGTGGGACGATCGCATCGGAACGTTCCTGCTCATCGACTCGATGCTCCTGGTCGGTGCCTTCGGGTACTGGAAGTTCCGGAAGTCGATCGAGCAGACCAAGGAGAAGGTCGCTGAGGCGCTGTCCAAGCTGCAGCCCGGTGGCGCCGGTGGCGGTGGCGGTGGCGGTGGTGGCGGTGGCGGCTTCGGCGGCTTCGGCGGCGCGGCCGGGGCGCTCGGTGTCGGTGCGCTGGCGAGCAGGGCGCTGGGCGGATTCGAGCGTGGCCGTGGGCTGAACGCCGGCATGCTCGACCACAAGGAGCACCTCGGTCGTATCGCCGGCGCCGAGAACACCGAGGACTACTGGAGCGCGATGAAGCCGGGCCAGCACCAGCGGCTCAAGAGCAGGTTCGAGCGCGCCAAGGCCCGACGTGACAACAACCCCGGCCGGGCCAAGCTCATGCGCATGGGCAAGGGCCTCCTGGGCAAGGGCGCGCTCGCCCTCGCCACGGGTGGTAGCTCGCTACTGCTCCAGGGTGGTATGGCGGCGGTCAAGTCCCGGGCCGGCAAGGCCATCGGACGTGCGATCGCCAACCGCACGATCGGCCGGAAGTCGAAGCTCGGCAATGCCGCACGGCGCGGGATCCTGCGCGGTCGGCAGGGCATCACCGGCGCCAAGAACCGCTTCGGCGACTGGCGCCGGACGCGCGGCGAGACGCGTCGGCAGGGCCGAGCGACCAACCGGATCAACCGACAGCGGGGCAAGATCACCAACCTCACCAGTCGGCCCACGACCCCGCGGAACACCAGGAAGATCAACCGCGCGCGGGCCGTTCAGAACGAGATGGATCGGGCCGAGCGGATTCGCCAGAGAACGCAGGCGCGGAGCGACGACGACGCCAGTCGTCAGGCTGACCATGACGAGGCGAACCTCGACAACAAGATGATCGACCTGCGTGGCGACCGGCGCTAGCCGGGCGGTGCGGGACCCCACGACCTGAGGACGTGAACAGACCATGAGTGAACTCGACAAGCTGCGGGCTCCACTTCCATCCACCCAGCTGGATCGATTGAAGAAGGCTCAGACGCGGCCGACCAATCGTCCGGCGCCGTCGAACGCTCTGGTTCCCGTCGGCCTTCAGCCGCTGAGTCAACAGCTGATCGAAACGGTCCTTGACCACATGGAGGCGTCGTACGAGCGGGACGACGACGGCGACACGTTCGGTGTGTGGGACAACGGGTTCTTCTACTTCTTCGATCTGAGCTCAGAGACCGACGAGAACGTCTTCCAGATCCACGCACGCTGGGAGGAGTCCCTCGCGCCGCAGCACTACGCCGACGCGGCCCTGTTCGCGAACGAGTGGAACTCCTCGCAGGGCACTCCTACGGCGTTCGCCAGGGAGGAGGACGACGGCATCGTCGGCATCTATGGCGAGGTGACCGTGGGCTTCGGTCCTGGAGTCACGCTCGAGCAGCTGGAGCGAGTGCTGGAAGACGGGATCGCCGGAGCGCTGGCGCTTTTCGACGCCGCGACATCGATGTTCACGGACGACGTCGACGAGGTCGAGGTCGACGACGTCGACGACGTCGAGGTGGACGACGACACCGGTGGCCACGTGATCGACCGCTAGCTCGCCTGTCACAGCGGCCTGCTGCCGAGCACCTACCAGGGTGATCGCGGATGAGGAGTGCTCCGACCCCGGTGTGAGGTAGCAGGCCGATGGACTGGAAAAAGATCGTCATCCCGCTCGTCGCAGTCCTTGTGTGCATCGGGGCGTCGTTGCCGATTGCCTTCATCTCGCTGACCACGCTCGCCATCGCTACCGCTGGATGCGAACTGCTCGACAGCATTCCCTTCATCGACTGCGAGATGGCCTTCGGCGACCACAGGACGCGCTGTAACGCGCCGATATCCGACGACCTGTCAGAGAGTGTCCCGGAAGAGTGGGGAACGTTGTTCGCCCAGGCCGGCGGCGAGTTGGATGTCAATCCGAATGTCCTCGCCGCTCTCTACCTGTCCGAGAACAGCAACGAATGGCGCCCCTTGGACTACAACTGGGACAAGTCGACCGGCGAGGAAGACCCCGGCGGGCCGATGCAGTTCAAGCCTGGCACCTTCCGCGGTTTCGAGGTGGAAGGCCATGGCGACATCATGGACCCCGAGGACGCGATCTACGCGGCTGCCAACCTGATCAAGTCTGCGGAATACGGCCCAACGAACTCGACGACCCCCCTCGGCGAGATCGAACGGCCGTGGAAGCGCGACACCATTCTCTACACGGTGGGTGCCTACAACTGGGGATCGGGCAACGCGGCGAACACCGACCCCGAGGCCGGGATAGATGTCTCGCCGACGGAGACGCAGAACTACCAGACCAACGTCTACGAACTCGTGACGTCGAACTTCACCAAGGGCGGGCCCGGGCACGGTGACCCGACCGGTCTCGGGGTGGGGGACACTCCGTCCACGGCCGGTGACGTCGTACCCGCGGCCGACACCGCTGCTCCCGATACCGCCGCGCCGGACGAGTCCGAGTCCCACACTCATGCGCCGGCGCCGGATGTGACCGAGGCGCCCGGCGACCCGGCCGCCGGTGACATCCCGGAACACACGGGCGCCCTGTCGTGGCCCGTGGCCGAAGGCACGCCGATCCCCGAGGGCGGCCGGTGGGGCGATCCTCGTAGTGGTGGCGGGCATCACGGCCTCGACTTCTCCGCTCCCTTGGGTGATCCGATCTACGCGGTGGCGGACGGCAAGGTGGTCTTCGCACAGAACTTCGATCCGGACGGCTACGGCTCGATGATCAAGATCCAGTCCATCATCGACGGCAAGATGGTCGAGACCTGGTACGCCCACATGCCGGACCCGACGGAGTTCGTCCGCGAGGGCGCCATGGTCGAGGCAGGAGAGCAGATCGCCTCGATCGGCCAGGCCGGCAACTCGACGGGGCCCCACCTCCACTTCGAAGTCCATCCGGAGGGCGGCGCGGCCATCAACCCCGAGCCATGGCTGGAGGACAACGGTGCGACCACCGTGTCGCCAGGCAACTGCGGTGGGTCGGGGGATGTCGGCGATGTCGACCCGCCCGAGAAGGACGGCAACGGCAACTGGCCGGCCGAGACCTGCTCGGTCAAGCCGGATCCCACCAACAACAGTGGATGTGTGACCCCGCGCACCAAGATCGCCGCAGAGATGATGTACGCGTGGGGCGTCCCCGAGGGCCACATCTCCTGCTACAGCGACAGAGCCACCGGTGAACACCCCAAGGGGCGGGCGTGCGACGTCACGATGGGTGCCATCGGCACGCGAGCCTCAGGCGCCGACAAGGAGATGGGGGGCCGGCTCGCGGCCTTCCTGCAGGCCAACTACGAAACCTGGGCCATCGAGTACGTCATCTGGTACGGCGAGATCTGGTCGGCCAGCCGCAAGGACGAAGGCTGGCGTCCATACCAGACCGCGGGTTCCGGATGTGATGTCAAAGAGACCACGTGTGGCCACTACGACCACGTCCACGTGACGATCTACTGATGCGATCAAGGAGGATGTGACGATGGCGGCACCAGAGCTCTCCGGCCGAGCCGTCGCGGCGGGAGCCGTGGCGCTGGCCGTCGTCGGCGTCATCTTGATCTTCGGTGGACGCGGTGACGACGACGTGACCGCAGGCGATGGCGGCGACCCGAGCTCGACCGGATCCGTCCCGTCCACGCCCCCGGAGTCCGTATGGTCACCGTTCGGTCGAGACGCCACACCGTCCTGGTCGTCGGTTCCTGACGGATCGCCTCAGCCGACGCCCCAGGTCACGCCCACCTCCGTGCCGACGTGGGAGCCCACACCGGTGCCGACCAGTGCGACTGCGCCGCCAACCGATCCGCCTGTCGATCCGCACGTGCACGAACCACCGACACTGGAAGAGATTGAGAACGCTCCACCACCGAACTTCGATCACTTCTTCCGCACCGACGTGTCCGACGAACTCGCCGACACGATCATCGCGACGGCGTGGCCGTGGGTGGTGCAGCGTCTCGAGAGCGAGGCGTGGACGCACGTGGAGCTGATTGAGTACGGCGTGGAAGAGACCGCTGCGAAGAACTCCGCCGCAGTGGTCGAGATGGGATACCAAGGAGTTGACGGCCTCGGGGCCGTGGGGGTGGGCAAGATCGTCACGGTGTGGCTCGAACTCGAAGCAGATGGGTCCTGGATGGTGGTCGGATTTCGGAACGGCGCGCTGCGCGAGGAGGAGTGACCCCGTCCGCGGTCACAGGGCGGCGCGATTCAGCACTTTCATCGGCAGATCACCGAATCGGGAGAGGACGACGTGAGCGAAGAGCCGGCATCGACGCGCGGGGGCGCCACGATCAATCGACGATCCCTCGCCTCGGGCCTGCTCCCGGTCCCCACGACGAAGGGCATGGCCCCCACCCGGCGCGGGTTCAGCCCCACGGGCCTGCTCGCCGGCGGCATCGTGTCGATCTCGGTGGGCCTGGGGATGTACGTCATCCTGGCGGTCCTGGGCGAGCCGTGGCTGGGATCTCTGGCGCTGGCTCCTGGGCTCGTCCTGGGCGCCGTACTCATCGTCATGGCCGAACGCCGGCGAGCGCGAAGCGCACTGATGCGCGGGGTCGCCAAGTCGATGGCCCGGCACCTCGGGCTGGCCCACCGCTCGCAGGTCGAGCTCGAGGCGCGCAGCTGGACCGGCGGTTGGGTCGGCACGCCACTCATCGTCAACGTCCACTACCCGGCCGAGGTCAACGACTCCGCCCAGACGTGGGCGATCGAGGTGGCCGACATCGTCCGGCTCGACATCGGCATCGCCTACGTGGTGGGGCGGCACAACATGCGTCACCGCCGGCTGACCCTGCGCGACCCGAGGCTGTCGGGCAAGACCAAGACGCCGCCGGAGGAGCGCAACATCGACGCCGCTGCGGCCGCGGCGGCGAACCTGCCGACCAAGATCGACCGGCCCCGTCCGGCTACCGACCACGGCCGCGACTGGCTGGTGCCGCTGGGCATCGACCCGTCGAAGACGACCGTCGCCTGGGACCTCCGCAGCCCGCGGGCTCACCTGCTGGTCCTCGGCCGAGGCGGAACCGGAAAGCGCGTCCTCGTCACCGGGGTGGTCATGGAGGTCGCGACGCGTGGCTGGCCGGTCTGGATCGTCGATCATCGGCGCGTCGACCTCCTGGGCCTGCGCGAATGGCCCAACGTGCAGATCGTCGCCTCGACGATCGAGGACCAGGTCGTGGTGGTGAACCAGGCCTGGCGCGAGATGGAGAGCCGGATCGCGATGATCGAATCCGGCTCCGACCGATCCGAGCTCGAGCCGCTGATCGTCGTGGTCCATCAGTTCCGCGAGTTCGCGGGCGCCGTGGCCGAGTGGTCCGAGCGGGCCGGCCGGGGCAAGTCGGGCGGCTCGGTGATCCTCGACCGGATCGGCGACGTCCTGCGGCACGGCCACTCGGTCAACGTCTTCCTCGTCCTGAGCGTCGCCCGTACCGACGACGGGCTGCTCGCCGCGGAGTACCGCGACCAGTTCGGTTCCCTCGTCGCGCTCGGCCGGGTCGAGCAGGAGGCCAAGAACAAGCTGTGGAAGGAGCCGGGCAGCGACAGCGCCGCGCCCGTCATCCCGGGGCGCGCCGTGGTGCAGATGGGCGACGCCAACCCGGTCCACGTGCAGTGTTACTGGACGCCCGATCCGCGCGACGCACGGCGCTCCGGCAACGACGCCGAGCTCCGCATCGTCGACCAGATGCGGGCCCCCAGCTCGACCCATCCGCCGCTGTTCGTCAAGCGCCAGGTGGCGCCGTCGAGTGGCCCGACAGCCGATCCGGGCGCGGCGTGGGACGCGGCGATGAGCGCCGAGCTGGTCGAGAGCCGGTCCGGCGGTGGCGAGGCGAATCTCGCGGCCTGGAGCCGGGCGACGACCAACGCGCGGGCGAACAACGCCCCGCCGCCGGCCGCGCCCCGTACCACCAGCGGATGGTCCGAAGTGATCATGGTGTCGCAGCTGGTGCCCGGCAACCTGGCCCGCCTCGACGACGACCACGGCTGGGTCATCGTCGAACAGATCGAGAACCTTGACGACCCGACGAAGATCCGCGTCCACTGGCGCGGCAGCGACGGTGCCGGATCGCTGGATATGTCGCGGACGCGCACCGTGCGCATCCGGCATATGAGCGACGGCGTCTACTGAGGAGTTGATCGACCATGTCCGGTGGCGGCGCACTGTCTGACGACGACACGTTCGTCTTGATCATGATCTCGCCCTTTCTCCTCCCGGTTGCGACCGGCGCCGTACTCGGCGCGTGGGACGCCGGGCGCGACTGGGCGCTCGACCACAACATCATCTCGGACAAGAACGAGGCGATCGTTGCGATTCCAGGTTGGGACGGGGCCGGCCTGGGCGGCGTCCACGTGGTGGTGGGTGCCTGCATCCTGATCCTGCTCACCGTGCTCGCGGGCACGTTCTCGCGACGCCGCCAGCGTCGGCACGTGGGTGATCAGCCCGAGCCGCCGCCTTTCCGTAGCCACCTCTGAGCTGTCTCGACGCGCGACTGCGACGTCTGCGCACCCGGGACGCACCGAAGCCGCCCCCATCCCTGCGAGGGGAGTGATGGGGGCGGCTTCGTGGTGACTGGGTCAGTCGAACTCGCCGGCGCGGACGCCTAGAACGAAGGCGGACCATTCGCCGGCGGTGAAGCTCAGCATGCCACCGGCGGGGTTCTTGGAGTCGCGCACGAACCGGCCGCCGTCCGCGAGGTCGGCCACCTCGACACATTCATTGCCGTCCTGGTCGCTGAAGCTGGACTTGCGCCAGGCGAGGACATCCCCGTGAGGGTTCGCGGTCATGGCCGTAGCTCCTTCATCCGGGTCTCGATCATGAGTGCGCTCTGATCCGACGGCGCAGCATGCGAACGTAGCAGGTCGAATTTCTCCCTGGCCTCTTCCACGGTCGACGGGTCGCTGGTGGTGACTGACCTGCTCAGCGTCGACTCCAAGTGCACGATCGTCGTTCCGCTGGCGTCGATGATCGTCAGGGGAGCGGCCGGCGCGTATTTCGCGGAGGTGAACGGGATGATCTGGAGGTTCACCCGGCGGTGGCGGCTCATCGTGAGCAGATGGGCGAGCTGATCGAGCATCGTCGCCTCCTCGTGCACGACCCCGCGGATCACGCTCTCGTACAGCACGACGGTGTACCGGGGCGGGACCTGCGCAGCGAGCACACCTTGACGGTCGAGCCGCAGCTTCACCGCGCGCTCGATCTCGTCCTGGTCGGTGCCCGCGAGCACACCCGCACTGAACAGTCCGCGCATGTATCGCTCGGTCTGCAACAAGCCCGGGACCAGCGCCGGCTGGTACGACCTGATCAAGGTGGCAGCGGCTTCGGCGCTGCGCAGATCGGCGACGCGGAGCACGGAACGCTCCTCGCCGGCCTCCAGCCAGATCCGGTGCAGCCAACCGTGGGCGTTCAGGAGATCGTCGACCTGCTGGACGGTGGCTGACTTCATGTGCCGCTGGCCGTTCTCGACCATGCCGATCTGCCCGCGCGAATAGGCCACCTTCTGCCCGAGCTGCTCTTGAGTCAGCCCGGCCGCCTCGCGAGCCCGCTTGAGCTCCTTACCGAACAAGCGCAACAGGCTCGACGGCTCCGCCACAACGCCCTCTCCCATCCAACACGAGATTGTGCTGACTCAACGAAACCGGGCGTGTCACGCAGAGCCTTCCGTCGCCACACGTGCCCGGAGCAGCCTTTATACATCCACCGGCCGCGGGGAACCCCAACCAGCGGCAGCACCTGAGACCCGCGGTCGGTGGACCCAACGGATCGAATGTGGACGGGTGCCGTCATAGGTGCACTGATCTTCCGTCGATCTATACACGGGGGCAGCGACGGGGAGGACAGGGAATTTTCACCGCACGTGTGCCAGGCCTCGGTCTGGTCGAGTGGACGGCGCAGCAGGTCGAGGATCACGCCCGCGAGTTGATCCGGACGCATCAGCGTCGTCGGGGGGCGGTGAGGTGGCGGCGGTGGCTGGTCGTCTTCTGGCCGACGGTGGCCGAGCGCGCCTGTTCGCGGTGCGCCGAGCCGTGGCCGTGTCCGTCCGCGTGGTGGGCGGACCGCTACCAGGTCAGCCAGGCCCGAGCGATCACCAACCACCACGGGTGAGTCCCGGCGACTGGCTCGCCGTCGGCTCGCTACCCGCGCTGTGGTTCCTCGGCCTGGCCGTGGCGCACCGCCGAGCCCGACGTCGTCCACAGCCTAGGTCGGAGACCCGGACAGAGCAGTCCGAACCAGCAGACTGAGGGGCTCCGAAGACGTGAGCCCGTGAACGGTCGTAGGACGTCCGGGCGTCCATGACGGGCGGACTCAGCTGAGGGTGGCGCGTGCGATGGCGCCGGTCTCGGGCCCAGCCTGGGCGGCCACGGTTCCCTCGGGCGCCCAGATGCCGGAGAGGCCGGGGGCGTCGGTGTAGCCGCCACCGGCCGATCCGGCGAAGCTCGCGACGGCGACCCACACGTGGTGGTCAGCGATGATCCGACGAGCGCGCCGTTCCGGGACGGCCGCGTCCTCAGCGGACTCCAGGACCGCGGCGACGTAGGCATCGATGCCCAGCGCGGCGGTGTCCGAGGCGTGCTGGGGGATGCCGGTGTCCTTGCAGATGGCGAGGCCGAGTCGCCAGCCGTCGACGTCGAGCACTGCTGGCTTGGCGCCGGGGGCGAAGCGGTGCGGCTCGGAGCCGCCCAGCCACATCTTGCGATACACGACGGTGGTCTCTGCGCCGTCCATGGCCACCATCGCGATGTGCGGCCGACCCGTCTCGCCCTGTACTGGCGCACCCACGAGCGCTATCGAGCCGGTCTCGGCGCAGGCTTCGGCGATGGGCGTGAGCCGCGGATCGTCGAGCGCGATCACTGGGGCGTCGAGCTCGTATCCGGTCAGGGAGAGCTCGGGAAAGACCACGAGCCTGGCTCGTGCGGCGCGCACCGTGTCGGCATGCGTCAGCGCGTTCGCCGCGACGTCGTGGGGCACGCACCGCGGCTGGGCGACCGCGATGACCAGCGGCTCACGCATGTGCATCCTCCAACTGCCTTGGGCCGGACGGGTTCCACCCTGGCGCAACTCTAGGGGTCGTTTACGGACAGGCACTGACATCCGTGCCAGATGCGTACGCGAGGGGACGTAGCCGAGGTGTCTCCCCACGACGGACGACTGCGAGGTCCGCTCCGTCGACGCTGGGTCGTGTTGGCCATCGACACGACGAAGCGGAGCGGACATGAGCACCCCACCGACGATCACGACGCGCAGCGGAACCGGCCCCACGCGGAGGAGCGCAGCCCTCGACCGGGCGATGTCCGGCTTCAGTCAGTGGCTGAACAGGTACAGCATCGAGATCCTGCGGGTCAGTCTCGGTGTGGTGTTCCTGGGATTCGGCGTCCTGAAGTTCATTCCCGACGCGAGCCCGGCCCAGGATCTCGTCGTCCGCACGCTGACGACGCTGTCCGCAGGAATCCTCCCCGATCAGGCGGCTCTGTTGCTCTGCGCCGTGGCCGAATGCTTCATCGGCCTCACCTTGATCAGCGGCAAGCTGCTGCGATCCGGCCTGGTCGTCCTCGGTGGGTCGCTGGTGGGGATCATGTCGCCGCTGGTGCTGTTCTTCACCGACCTGTTCCCCGGAGCGCCGACCCTCGAGGCGCAGTACGTCTTCAAGGACATCGTGCTGGTGGCGGCCGGACTGGTGATCTCGGCTCGGGTGCTCGGCGCGAAGCTGGTCCCGGCCTCGGTGACGGGCGAATGATCGGGCAGCTCAGCCGGCGCGCGGGGGTGGGGTCATGCCGGGTCGTCCTCGGGCGAGCGCATACCGAGCAGCACGGGCACCAGCACGAGCAGTCCGGTGTAGATCAGCCAGAGCGCCGACAGCCCGCCGAATGCCCAGCGCTCGCCCGTCGTGGCAATGTCCCAGTAGGCCAGGATCCAGATCAGCAGGCCGATCACCGCCAGGCCATGGCCGGCCAGGACGTACGGAGCCGCGCCGAAGAACGCTCCCAGCAGGGCCGCGGTATAGAGAAGGACCACGATGCGCAGGAACGGGCCGTCGACGATCGCCCACTCGACGAGGTCGGGGGTGGCGGCCTCGGGCCGGATCAGGTCAGGGTTGCCGAAGAGGATCACCGCGAACAGGCTGTACAGGCCGATCGCCAGGACGATGGTGGCGATGAGGCCTTTGAGCCCGGCCTTGCTGGCGGCCCACACCTCGAACCGGCTGGCCGGCCCACGCCGCTGGTACGGCGAGTCGTAGTCGGGGGTGGCGACCCGCGGGCCGGGGCCGTCGTCGACCGATCCGTCGACCTCCTGGCCCCACTCGGGCTCGCGGCGGGGGCGCCGCCGCTGGTCGGCCCGCCAGTCGACCTCTTCGCCCCACTCCGGCTCGGGTGGCGTCGGGGAGGGTTCGTCGGCGGCGGCGACCGGCGGTTCCTCGGGCTCGCGCAGGCCGGCGTCGTAGGCGGAACGGGACAGCGGGTTGTTGAGGGTCTCGTACGCCTTGCGGACCAGGCCGAACATCGCGGCGTTGCCACCCACGTCGGGGTGGGCCACCCGGACGGCACGCTGGTAGGCGGCCTTGATCTCCTTCGTGGTGGCGTTCGGTGAGATGTCGAGGATCTCGTAGTAGGTGTAGTCGGACATCGCTCAGCCGATCTGGCGCCGCGACGGCGGGCGGTTGTTCGGCAGGGCGGTACGCGACATGGCCGCGTCGATCTCGATCGCCTGCGGCTGGCCCAGCTGCGCCGTCAGCGTGGTGACCGACCACGCCGCGCGGTCGAGGGCCTGCTCGGCGGCCCGCACCGACTGGAGCCGGCTGGTGCCGATCTCGCGCTCGGCCAGGGTGGCGATGACGCGTCCGGCGTCGGCGCGGAGGTGTCCCGCCTCGTGGCGGTAGGGGCGATCCTTGTGGCTGTAGCGCCAGAGGTACTCGCGCTCGACCTCGGGCGACGGCACGGTGGTGAGAATCTGCTTGCGGACCACGGCAGGGAGGAGGTCGACGAAGGCGGTGGGCTCGTTGCCGTTGGCGGAGGGAGCGCTCGTGCCTGTGGGGAGGACGTCGGCCGGGACCGTGCCCACCCGGCGCTTGGGCTCGTCGATCACCATCTGGCGCTGGACGTCGAGGTGCCAGTCGCCGGCCGGGCGGAAGCGGTTGCCGCCGGCGCGCTCGAGGGGGCGAACGGCATCGACGACGACCAGCATGGTGGGTCCGACCGCCCAGGCGCTGGCGCGTTCGAGGTACTGAGTGCCGCGGCGGCGCACCCGCGGCTCGGCCGAACCCGCCACGAACAGCGGCTCGGGTGAGCAGTCGGCCCGGGCGAGGGCGGTGAGCACATGGCCCGGGACCTGGTGCCATTCGGCCCACGGGAACTCGCTGTCGGCGGCGAACTCGAGGCCCAGCGTGGAGGCGGTACCGCCCGGATCGATCTGGGCACCCGAAGCCACCCCGCCGCTGGCACGGTGGGCCAAGGCGTTGGACTGACTGTCGGGCTTACGCGGCATCGTCGATGGTCTCCCGGTAGCAACGGTGGTCGACAGGACAACCCTAAATGCGGAGGTAGGAGGGTCGTCCAGTCCTGTCGAAACCTGAGTCCCTCACGATGATGTCAGGAGCGCTGCCCTGGGATCCGGTCCGCGCCGTGGGCACGGCAGGCGCGAACCGGACACCACGGTAGCGCTCCACGTCCCGGCGCGGTCGCCAGAGCGACCGTGCCGACGATGTACACGTGGCGGTCGTCATCAGCTGGCCGCTCCACCCTCGAGTGCGCGCAGCTCGTTCTTGATCGCGGTGCGAAGCCCGTCCCAGTACTTGGCGAGGTCGGTGCCGAGTGACCGAAGTGCCTCGCGCACCGCGGTCACCGAGGCCGCCGCATCGCCCACTGCGGCCACCATCGGGTCGATGACCGTAGTCTGCATCGATCGGAGCAGCGCGCTGGTCTCCCGGTCGCCCGCGTCGACCTCACGCAGCGCAGCTTCCAGGGCTGCCTTGGCCTTGCCGTTGTCGTCGCCGCCGCTGGCTTCTGTGCTCTCGGTCATCGGGTCTCACCTCGTCGTTCACGGCTGTACACGGGATGCATGATCAGGAGTTCTGGATGTCGCCCAGGGCGGCGTCGCTCTTCCTGACGTCGGCGCTGAATTGCTGCAGCACGACGCCGAGAGTGGCCTGGATCTGGGGAATCGCGGCCAGAAGGGACATGACGACTGGCTGTACTGTGGCCTGGAGATCCGCCGCCTGCTGGGTCAGCCCCTCGCCACTCTGGCGAGCCGCTGCGATGCCCTCCTGATAGGGCCTGACATCGGTCTGTGTGAGATTCGTACCGAGCTGGCTCAGAGCGCTGGCGGCATTGCTCAGCTCGCCCGGGAGCTTCTGGAGACCGTCAAGCAACGGCTTGAGCCGACCGACGGCCTGCTGAGCCTTGTCGATCTGGTCGGCGAATTCACGGCCGCCCTCGGCCACCGCGGCCCTGGCCTGGCCGACGTGGCTGCTGTCGAAGCTCATGGTCGGTCGACTCCCATCGATGTGTGTCTGTGCTGCTCATGGACGAAGGTGGTGCGAAGCCGTTCTCTGTGACAACGATCGCCGCGCTGGCGGGACCATGATCACATGATCGCAACGGCGATGATCCGGGTCAGGGCGATGCCCAGGGCGGCGGGGCCCACGATGCGCGCGGCGAGGTGTGCGGCGCCGGCCGCGTCGAACACGCGGGCCAGCACCGGGCCGGTGAAGACACCTGGGAGCTGGCGAGCGACGGCCACGCCGACTCCTGCGCCGGCGACCACGAGGGTGCCGAGTACGAGGAAGATCAGCGATGTCGGCGACAGCGCGGCGGCCAGGGTGTTCCCACCGCCGGCGAAGACCGTCAGGGCCGCGACCAGCAGTGCCACCGCGGTCGAGGCGACGATGACGAGCTGACGGGAGTGGGCGTCGCGGTGCTGGGCCCATCGCTCGAACCGCTCGCCAGCTTCGTGGAGGGCGTCACGATCGCGAGACAGCGCGGCCACCGCGGGTGCGAGCTCGACCGCGGCGGCGCTGAAGCCGATCGAGCCGCTGCTGGGGAGATCGGCCTCGGGCAGTCCGTGGGTGGCGCGCAGCGCGGCCGCGTCCTTCTCGGCGGCGTCGGCTTCGGCACGGGCCTTCTCGATCTGGCGACGCTGGGTGGCGGAGGAACGCACGAGCTGCTCGCGCTCCTCGTACGCGCCAAGGTCGTTGTCCTGAAGGGAGAGCTCGGTGGTGCTCAGCGAGCTGGCGAAGCGCGACAGCGTGGTGCAGTAGGCCCGCATCGTCGGGTCCTCGATCGACCGGATCGAGCGCTCACCCACGCGCCACGGCCCAGGGTCCGCACCATCTGTGTGAGTCGTCATGAGCCATCACCCGTTCGTCAAGCTGAGGACCGATCCGAACAAGGGACGAGGCCAGGCTCCACGCGGAGGTCGCTGCGCGGGAGCCTGGCCTCGACGCGGACTACTTCGTAGCCTCGGCGCGGGCATCGCGGCGGGTCTGTGCCAGAGCCTCGAGCTTGGCGCCGGTGGTCTGGAGGCTGGACTCGACGCGGGCGCCGACGGGCTGAAGGATGGCCTGAAGCTCTTCGTAGGCGTCCCGCGCCGCTTCCGGGCCAACGATCGGATCCACGAGCTTCTGCCAGTCGCGGAGGACCCTTCCGATGGCCTGGTCGACGACATCGGCGGCCGGCGGAATCTGGGTAGAGGTTTCCTCGATGTTCAGTGCTGCTCTGAGCAGCTCGTCAGTCTTGCTCACGGGTTATCCCTTCGAAGTCAGAACGGTCTGTGTACGTGCATGAGGGCAGGTCAGCCCAGGGCGCGCTGCATGCGGTCGGCCTTATCGCGGATCTTGTCCACGACCGGCCTGGTGCCCGCCTCGATGAGCTGCTTGACCTCAGACTCACCATTGGCCAGGATCTCGAGAGAGTCCTTCTGGTCCTTGCCGGACGTCGTGCTCGTCACGTGCTTCCGGGCGTTCGCGAAGATCGCAGCGATGACCTTGTGAACGTCAGCGCCGACGAAGAGCTTGTCCTGGGACTTCCGGAACTTCGCGACGGATTCTTCCGCGTCCGTCGGACCGCCGGAGCCGATGCTCGTGACGGTGCTGACAGCGCTACTGGTAGCGGAGCTCACTGCGCCGCCGACGGCAGAAGTGACCTTCCCCGCCTTCGTGTCCTTCCATGCCATGACGTGGTGTCCTTTCGTGTACTTGCGTAGTCGTGTGGCCGGGTCACTTACGTAGGTGGTAGGCGTGACCGGGTTGTGACAGCCGATTCTTTGGAATGTGGAACGTCATCGATGCTGGTCAGCGGCTTGTATGGGGCGGAAGCGGCGGGAGTTCGCCGTTGATGCGGAACGGGTCGACCAGCACGGGCACACCTTCGCCGGCGATGTCGTGGAACCACATCCGGCCCCGCGGCGCGGCGTACGGCGGCCGCACGGTGAGGAACTGCGAGGCGTCGATGACGTGGTTGCTGGTGTCGGCTCGCAGCTGGAGACGGTCGGCGTCGGAGCCCAGCTTGCGCATCCGGTCGGGGGTGTCCACCCAGACGAGCGGGAACACCCGCTGGGACGGAGCGTCGCCGAACAGCCACTGGTAGGGGTGCGGCGGATCGCCCGGGCTGGGGAACATCGGCACTTCGGTGGAGTTGTACTGCACGCCCACAACCGCCACGTATGTCATGCCACTGAAGCCCGACGCGGCCTCCTGCAGGCCGCCCATCGTCTCCTCGGTGAACCGCTCGACGCGGTCGCCCAGCCACTCGCCGACCTGGTCGAGCGGCCGGCGCGAGGGGACGTCGTCGGGCATGAAGTCGAGCACGATGAACTTCGCGTCGGCGTTGGCCTTCTGCATGGCCAGCGACGCCAGCATCGCGGCGATGGCCCCCACGCCCTTGGACTCGTCGCGGTTGGCGAGCACGAGGCCCCGCCCGTCGCCGGCCGCGAGCGGCAGACCGATGAGCGGCGGGTTGACGCCCACCGGCGCGCCCACATACAGCGTGGGAGTGGTGGTCGCGGCGATGATGTCGCTGACGTCGGCGAGGTCGACCCCACCGGAACCACGGCTGACGCGGATCCGCTGGTCGGGGCCGTAGCGTGCGACGATCTCCTGTCGCATCGCCGACCGCTCGGCGTCGTCGAGCATGCCGGCCTGGAAGAGCTGGTCGGCGTCGACGTCACCCCGGGCCGGGTTGAGCACACCCGAACCACGGCGACCCGTGTCGAGGCGGTCACGCACCATGCGGTCGAAGAGTCGGCTCAGCTCGTCGGGCTTGGCCCGCAGGCCCACCCGGAGCTCGAGCTGGTCGAAGATCGACGACTTCTGGCTGCCACGGCCGTTGCCGATCGAGGCGAGGCTCTGGGTGGCCAGCAGGACGTGGACGCCCTGGCTTCGACCCTGCTTGGCGAGGACGTCGAGGGCGTCCCAGGCTTCGTCTTCGGTGGGGCCGGCGAGCATGAGCTGGAACTCATCGCCTACGAACAGCACGCGGGGCAACACCTTGCCGGTGACCGCGCGGTACTGCGTGAGGTTCTTGATCTCGCGGCCGGCCTCGACCGAGGCCTCCTTGAACAGCATCTTCCGGGAGCGGTCGACGGCGAGCAGGTGGTGGAGGACGCCGAGGGCGAAGTTCGCGTCGGCCTCGATCCCGACCGCACGCACGTGCGGCAGCGCCGGACGACCGGGCCGGGGCGCGTACTCGGCGAACTCGACACCGGCCTTCATGTCGAGCAGGTAGAGCTCGAGCTCCTGCGGCGAGTACCGGTGGACCAGCGAGTGGATGAACGCGTGGAGCAGGGTCGTCTTGCCGGAACCCGACGGGCCCACCATGAGCCCGCCGATCGCGACGCCTTCGTCGTCACCCACACCGAGCTCGACGACCTCGCCGTCGCCGGCCCGTCCGATCGGTGCCGAGATGGCCTTGGCGGTGTTGCCGCTGCCCATGGGCTCCTGGGCGATGATGTCGGCCAGCAGGATGGGCTTGGTCGAGCCGCGCTTGGCGGCCGGGGCGAGCACCTTGTTGAGGAACGCGTGCTGGCGGTCGGTCGGGGCCTGCGGAGGCCGCACCATCGCGATCGCGCCGATGTTCTTGGGTGCCGACGCCCACGTGGCCGAGCCGTCGCCCCAGATGTGGATGTGCTCGGAGTGCTCGGCGAGGTCGTCGAGGCGGACGCTGTTGGGCAGGTCACGGCTGGTGTCGACAACCGCGACGATCGAGACGCCGCAACGCTTGCCGGTGCGCGCGATGGCCCAGATCTGCTCGGCCGCCTGCGGGTTCATGCCGGAGCTGACGCCCGCGGCGTAGATCAGCGAGCAGGGGATGCCGTTGGCCTCGTCCTTGAACCAGCGGGTGACGAGGGAGTCGTCGGGGCCGAGCAGCACCTGGCTGTTGAGGCGGTGGATCTGGGTGCGGATCGAGGCCAGCTCGCCGCCGACCTCCTCTTGGCTGGCCCGGACGCCGCCGGTGGCCAGCGGGTCGTTGAGCCGACTGAGCAGGCCGAGGTTCTGGCCGAGCCCGCCCGGGTCGAGCAGGTGGACGCGCAGCGAGCCGGGCAGCGACGCCGCCAGCGCGCGGACCACGAAGGCCTGGGCCATGGCGTTGGCCTGGTCGCGAGCCCCCGGCTCGTGGGTGATCAGGAGGTTCGAGCCCAGCACCGGCAGGGCCAGCGGGAGTTCGAGGACACCACTGGGCGACGCGAAGCCCAGCGTGGCGGCGACGACGAGCGGGGCCGGCTGGACCGGCTGGTCGTACTCGCTCGACCACAGGTCGGACTCCCACGGCTCGTAGGCATAGCCCACGCTGTGCCGGAGGTGTTCCTCGACGTCGAGGCGGGCGCGGTCGAGCGAGGCGTCCAGGAGGGCGCGGGTGGTGACCTCACGCCGGCGAGCGGCACGCTCGGTGCTGCGCTGCGCTTCGGCGCGCTGCACCTTCTCGTGGGACTCGGCCGCGTCGGCGAGTGACCTCAGGCTTGCGGCATTGTGCTCGACGGTCTCGATCGCGGAGGTCAAACGGACCGGCGCGTCGCCCGAGGGGGACGCGCCGGCGGTCGACGTGGTCCGTCGCGACGCGACGGCCGAGAAGCCCATGAGCGTCCCCTCTTCACCTGGATGACACGTGATGTTCGATCGTCAGGGGAGGTGCGGGATGGGGCGACTCTGTGACGCATCGGCCCAAGATCATCCTAACGGGGGTGAGGGCGTCCGGGCGAGCTCTTGGAGGACTGTGAGGACACCACGGGCGCCCGGAACCTCCAACGTCGCCAAAGCCTTGAGGCTCGGACTGGTGTGGGTGCCGGTGCTGAGGATGCCGACGCCGGGAATGCCCTCGGCGTTCAGCTCCTGGATCATCCTGAACGCCGGACCGTCGTTGTTGCTGTCGCCGCCGTAGGCCGCGCCCGTCGCGCCGTACTTCTCCACCACGTCGCGCAGGGAGGTCCCCTTGTCGGGGCCGTCCGGGCGGATCGCCCAGTACGTGTTGCCCCGGACGGCGTGCAGGCCGGTGGCGTCGGCGACCGCCCGGACCTGCGCCTCGAGACCTTCGGGATACGCCGGGATCGGCGGCACGACGTGCAGGTTGCCGTACCGCTGGGGGATGAGCTCCCACGCGCTGCGGGATGCCGGCTCGCGGGAGCCGCCGCGACCGAAGTGGATCGCGTCGCGTAGGGCGATGAGCTCGCGCTCGATCACGTCGTCGTTGCTGTCACGCGTGGCGACGAGGTGCCGGGTCATCGACGCCTTGTTCCCCGCGACGGACGACATCAATGCCGAGCCGTCCGGGCTCGCCGGGCGAAGGTGGTCGAGAACCGCGTCCATCCTGGTCTCGAACGCCTTCAGTAGGTCGATGTTGCCGGCTTGCCAGGCCGCCTGCTGCGCCGTCAGCGCTTCGATCGCGGCCTTCATCTGCGCTTCGCTGTCCATCCCCGGCCGTTCTCTTGACAGTGGCGTCGCCGACGTAGGTTCCTGGCCGGGCTCGGGTGTGACCGGGAAGCGAGAACCCCGCCCGGACGATGGTCCGGACGGGGTTCGTCGGTGGTGCGGGGGGGCTCAGCCCACGAAGTCGGAGAGGTCGTTCAGCAGCGCGGCCTTAGGCTTCGCACCGAGGATCTCCTTGACCACCTGGCCACCGGAGAACACCTTGAGCATCGGGATCGAGGTGATGCGGTAGGCAGCGGTGGTCTCGGGGTTCTCGTCGGTGTTGAGCTTGACGATCTCGAGCTTCTCCTGCGTGCCGGCGATCTCCTCGAGGATCGGGGCGATCATGCGGCACGGTCCGCACCACTCGGCCCAGAAGTCGACGAGCACCGGCTTGTCGCTCTGGAGAACCTTCGCGGTGAAGTCGGCGTCGGTCACGTGCTGGATGGTGCCCATGGATGGATCCTCCGGGGGATAGATGTGGTTCAGGAGATGACGAGTGCCTGGGTGGCCGAGACCGGCGCGCCGGTGGCGAGCTCGGCCAGGAACCGCTCGGCGTCGAGCGCGGCCGCGCATCCGGTGCCCGCAGCCGTGACGGCCTGGCGGTACGTGTGGTCGACGAGGTCGCCCGCGGCGAAGACGCCGGTGACGTCGGTGTGGGTGGACGGGGCGTCGACGACGACGTAGCCGTTGCCGTCGAGCTGGACCTGGCCCTTGACCAGCTCGGAGCGCGGGTCGTGGCCGATGGCGACGAACAGGCCGGTGACGTCGAGGTCGCGTTCGTCACCGGTGGTGGTGTCGCGCAGCCGGATGCCGGACACCTTCTCGTCGCCGTGGACGTCGACGACCTCGGCGTTCCAGACGAACTCGATCTTGTCGTTGGCGATGGCGCGCTCCTGCATCACCTTGGAGGCACGCAGCTCGTCGCGACGGTGGATGACGTAGACCTTGCGGGCGAACCGGGTCAGGAAGGTGGCTTCCTCCATCGCGGAGTCGCCGCCGCCCACCACCGCGATGTCCTGGTCGCGGAAGAAGAAGCCGTCGCACGTGGCACACCACGAGACGCCGTGGCCGGAGAGCCGCTTCTCGTTCAGCAGGCCGATCTCGCGGTAGCGCGAGCCCATGGCCAGGATGACGGCGTGGGC
>DATCVR010000391.1:0-10142 GCA_036566745.1 Jiangellaceae bacterium
GCGGGTGAACCTGACGACGTGCCGGGAGATCCCGCGGGGGAGCGCGACGAGATACCACTCGGGCCACTCCTCGAGCGGCATGTCCCACGGCAGGTCGAGCAGCGCTTGCTGCTCGCGAGGCGCGGCGAGGATCCGAAGCTCCACGGATCCATCATCTCGCACCCTCTGCGGTGATCTTGGACTGATCGCCGGGTTGGATCGCGAAAGGCCGGAATGCGTGGCGGCTCAGAAGTGGGTCGGACGACGAAGGGCCAGGACACCGTCGCACGTGCGACGGTGTCCCGGCCCTTCGTGTGGAGCGGCCTGGATCAGGCGCCGCCGCCCAGCCGCTCGCCGGTCTTGACGGAGAAGAAGTGCTCGCCGCCCTGACGGATCGTGAACGTGACCTTCTCGCCCTTGGCCGGGGCGTTGCGCGGCTCGACCCTGGCGATGACGGTGTCGCTGCGCAGCCGGTCGGCCTGCTCCTCGGCGGCCGGACCCGCGGGGCGGCCGTAGACGTAGGCATCGGAGCCGAGCTCCTCGACGACGTCGACGACGACCGGGATGCCGATGCTGTCCTCGCCCGAGACCGCCTCGAGCGACTCCGGCCGGAACCCGAGCACCACCGTGTCGGATCCCTCGGCGGCCACGGCGTCGCTGATGGCGCGCGGAACGGCCACGTCGGCCAGGCCGAGGGTGGCTCGCCCGTCGGAGACGTCGAACGTCGCGATGTTCATGGCCGGCGAGCCGATGAAACCCGCGACGAAGACGTTGGTCGGCTCGTCGTAGAGGTCCAGCGGCGTGCCGACCTGCTGGAGCAGGCCGTCCTTGAGCACGGCCACGCGGTCACCCATGGTCATGGCCTCGACCTGGTCGTGGGTGACGTACACCGTGGTGGTGCCGAGCCGTCGCTGCAGGGAGGCGATCTGGGTGCGGGTGGAGACCCGAAGCTTGGCGTCGAGGTTGGACAGCGGCTCGTCCATGAGGAACACCTGTGGTTCGCGGACGATGGCGCGCCCCATGGCCACGCGCTGGCGCTGGCCGCCGGAGAGCGCCTTCGGCTTGCGGTCGAGGTACTCGCTGAGGTCGAGCAGCTTGGCGGCCTCGGCCACGCGGCGCTTGATCTCGTCCTTCGAGGTGCCGGCGATCTTGAGCGCGAAGCCCATGTTGTCGGCGACCGTCATGTGCGGGTATAGCGCGTAGTTCTGGAACACCATCGCGATGTCGCGGTCCTTGGGCGGCATGTGCGTGACGTCGCGGTCGCCGATGCGGATCGCGCCGCCGTCGACTTCCTCGAGGCCGGCGAGCATCCGCAAGCTGGTGGACTTACCGCAACCGGAGGGGCCGACGAGGACGAGGAACTCGCCGTCCTGGATCTCGAGCTCGAGGCTGTCGACCGCGGGCTTCTCGGTGCCCGGGTAGATCCGGGTCGCCTTGTCATACGTGACAGTGGCCATGCTGCTGCTTCCCTTCACCGGCAGGTACGTGCCGGACGATCCGAGTGAAGTGGATGGTTGTTCAGTTGTCCTACCTGACGGTAGGTGTGCTCGGACAATACATGGCGGACGTGACCACAGTCACCACAGGTGACCCATTCGTCGCTTTCTGCCGACCGTGTCGGTGGCGTCGTCTAGGTTGCACCCATGGCCGACTCCAACCCCACGACATCAGGAACCACCACGACGACCACCCTGCGCGACACGATCGACGGCGAGGTCGTCCTGCCCGGCGACGAGGCATTCGAGAAGCTTCGGTTCGCCACGGCTCACGAAGGCAACCCCGCGGTCATCGTCCGATGCCGCACCACTGACGACATCAGCCGGGCCGTCGCGTTCGCGCGCGAGAACGACCTGGTCCTCTCGGTCCGCAGCGGCGGCCACAGCGGGGCCGGTTTCGGCACCAACCACGGCGGCCTGGTCATCGACCTCTCACCGTTCGACTCCGTCGAGGTCCTCGACGCCGGCTCCGGCCTCGTCCGGCTCGGCGCCGGCGCCACCTGGCACCACGTCGCCACCACGCTCGCCGAGCACGGCCTGGCGATCTCGTCGGGCGACACCCGCAGTGTGGGGGTCGGCGGCCTGATCCTCGGCGGGGGCATCGGCTGGATGGTGCGCCATTATGGGCTGACCATCGACAGCGTCGTCGCGGCGGAGGTCGTCACCGCAGCGGGCGACGTCGTGCGGGCCAGCGCCGACGACCACCCCGAGCTGTTCTGGGCGCTGCGGGGCGGCGGTGGCAACTTCGGCGTGGTCACGTCGTTCGAGCTGGTCGCGCGTCCGCTCCGTCAGGTGCTGGCGGGCACCATCACGTATCCGGCCGGCGACGCCGCGTCGGTGATCCGTGCCTGGCGCGACGCCATGCGCGCGGCACCCACGCTGGTCACCAGCCACATCATGTTCATGCCCGAGATCCCCGGTGGCCCGCCGCCGTTCTCGATCGGGGTCTGCGCCCCGGCTGACGACGTCGAGGCTGCTCAGGCGGCCATCCAGCCCCTGCGCGCGCTGGGGGAGGTGCTCGGTGAGGAGCTCTCGGTGCAGGCCTACGCCGACGTGCTCGAGGAGGCCCATCCGCCGCCGCCGGGGTTCTCCCCGGTGGCCAAGAGCCACTTCGTCAACGAGCTCACCGACGACGTCATCGACGCCCTGGTCGCCGGAGTGGGCAGCGGCGGGATCTTCGCCCAGCTGCGGAGTCTCGGTGGCGCCGTGGCCGAGGTCGCCTCCGACGCCACAGCTTTCGCCGCGCGCGACAGCGAAGCGTTGGTCATGGCCGTCACGATCGACGTCTCGCCCGAGGGTCTCGAACGCTTCGGCCGGGTGCGCGAGGTGCTGGCGCCGGTCACCGTGGGGTCGTACAGCAACCTCATGAACACCACCGACGAGGACGACGTCGCCTCGATCTACCCGCCCGACACCTACGCCCGGCTGGCGGCGGTCAAGCGCGACTACGACCCCGACAACACCTTCAACCAGAACTACAACGTCGTCCCCGCGGGGGCGTCCGGCTGAGGTCGTCCCCACCCGCCGAAGGTTCGGATCGCGTGGCGCCGCGTGTGTGACGCCACGCGATCCGCCATCGGGTGATCCGGGGTCGGATACACCGAGCTGTCAGGTACGTTCCCTTTCATGAGCGTCCGACTGAGCGACGTCGCGGCCCACGCGGGGGTGAGCGAGGCGACGGTCAGCCGGGTGCTCAACGCCAAGCCAGGGGTGGCGGCCGAGACGCGTCGGTCGGTGGTGTCCGCCCTCGAGCTGCTCGGCTACGAGCGGTCCATCCGGCCTCGCAGTGGTTCGGGCCTGATCGGGCTGGTCGTCCCCGAGCTCGACAACCCGATCTTTCCGGCGTTCGCCCAGGTCATCGAGAACATGCTGGCCCAGCGCGGCTACACGTCGTTGCTGTGCACGCAGACTCCCGGCGGTGTCACCGAGCACGAGTACGTCGACATGCTCGTCGACCGGGGCGTGGCGGGCATCATCTTCGTGTCCGGCATGCACTCCGACACCACCTCCGACCCCGGGCGGTACCGCCGGCTGCGCGATCGTGGTCTGCCGATCGTGCTGGTCAACGGCTTCGTCGACGGTCTCGACGCGCCGTTCGTCTCGAACGACGACGTCGCGTCGATGCAGCTGGCGGTCAGCCACCTCGCCTCTCTGGGGCACTCCCGCATCGGGTTGGCGATCGGCCCGTCGCGCTATCTCCCCTCCGCCCGGAAGATCGACGGATTCCGGCGGGCGATGGCGCTGGCCGGACACCACGAGGTTCCCGACGAGCTCATCGCGGTGTCGTTCTTCTCGGTCGAGGGCGGCCGGGCCGGGGCCGATCGTCTGCTCGACGCCGGGTGCACCGGCATCGTCTGCGGGTCGGACATGATGGCGCTCGGTGCGATCCGGGCCACCCGCAACCGCGGCCTCGACGTGCCGGCGGACGTCTCGGTGGTCGGCTACGACGACTCGCCGCTCATCGCGTTCACGGATCCGCCGCTGACCACCGTGCGGCAGTCGGTGCCGGCCATGGGCGCTGCCGCGGTGCAGGCGCTGGCCGAGGAGATCGCCGGAGTGCCGGTGCCGCGGGCCGAGCTGATGTTCACGCCCGAGCTCGTCGTGCGCGGATCGACCGGGTCGGTGCCACAGCACTGAGCGCGCCGAGTGCGCTGAGCACGGCGAGGCAACGATCCGAGTGGATCACTTTCGCAAATCGCCCGGACGACGTACGGTTCAGATGCACGAGGAGTGCTCCCCCAGGCGACGAGGAGGCCCCCATGCACATCTTTGATGTCATCAACCGCAAGGGCGATGCCGTGGTGACGGTCGTGCCCGACATCGATGTTCGGACGTTGTTGGCCGTGCTCGCCGAGCACCGGATCGGCGCGGTGGTGGTCTCCGTCGACGGCGCGGCGGTCGACGGCATCGTGTCCGAGCGCGACATCGTCCGTGCCCTCGCGGCCCGCGGTGCGAGCGTCCTGTCCGAGCCGGTGTCCTCGATCATGACAGCCGAGGTCCGGACCTGCACGCCCGACGTGTCGCTGCGCGACCTCGCCCAGCAGATGACCGAGGGCCGGTACCGGCACGCTCCGGTGCTGGTCGACGGCCGGTTGTCCGGCATCGTCAGCATCGGCGACATCGTCAAGAGCCGGATCAGCGAGCTCGAGGTCGAGCGCGACTCGCTCTCCGACTACGTCGTCCGCGCCGCCACGTGACCCCAGGCTGCGCTCGCCCCTCACAACCCGCCCGGCGGAAGAGCCAGAGCAGCGTGATCATCGTCGGTGACCACGCGCCTCGCCATCGGCATGTTCGGCCACCGGATTGGTCAGCGTCCCTGCGTACAGCAGGCTTCCGGACAGGTCCTCTAGGTCGACCATCCGCTGGTTGTCGCGCAGTTGCAGGCGGTTGAGGCACGACAGCTCGAACTCCGGCACGAAGAAGTCGTGCTTCGCGAACTGCTCGGCCAGCTCGGGTGTGGCGTCCTGGTAGTCGCGCACGCTCGTGGCCACCGTCGCCCAGAACTCCTCGGCGGTGAGTAGCCCTTCGACCTCGAGCAGCGGGCCGAGGAAGCGGAAGATGCAGTCGACGACGTCGGTGAAGACGGCCAGCATCATCTCCTCTTCGGGAACCTCGCCGTGGATGCGTGCGATGTCGTCGGGCACCTCGCGCCGTGAGCCCATGACCGTCACCTCTTCGGCGATGTCCTTCATGAACACCCGCACGGGGACGTCGTCGCGCAGCACCAGGATGAGGTTCTCGCCGTGCGGCATGAATGCCAGCTCGTGGGCGTAGATGCAGTGCAGCACCGGGACGAGGTAGGCGTCGAGGTACCGGCGCAGCCAGACCTCGGGTGCGAGGCCCGAGCGCCGGATCAGCGCGGCGGCCAGCGAGCGGCCCGAGCGGTCGACGTGCAGCAGGCTGGCCATCGTCGCGAGCCGCTCACCCTCGGCCAGCTTCGGTATCGGGCTCTCTCGCCACAGCGCCGAGAGCATCTTGCGGTACGGCGATGTCTTGGTCGTGGCCGCCTCGTAGTAGCGGTTGCGGTATCCCACCGCGGCGATCTCGCGCAGGACCGAGAAGCCGTGCCGCTTCAGCACGACGTCGTCCTCGACCAGCGCGTGGACCCAGTCGTTGATCGCGGGGGTCTTCTCCATGTAGGCGGGGGAGAGCCCGCGCATGAAGCCCATGTTGAGGATCGACAGCGACGTCTTGACGTAGCAGCGGCGCGGTTCGGTGGTGTTGAAGAACGTCCGGATCGACTGCTGGGCCTGGTAGACGTCCTCGCTGTGGCCGAGGAAGACGATGTCGCGACGGGCGATGTCGGCGGCGAACGTGATGGCGATCTTGTTGTCCCACTGCCACGGGTGGACCGGCATCAGGTGGTAGTCGTCGGCGTCCAGGCCCAGCTCGGCGAGCTGCCCGCGGAACCCGGCCAGGGTGTCGGCGCCGAGTTCGTCGGCCAGGAGCTGCTCGTACGTGGTCGACGCGCTCACCGAGACACCGGCGTTCCCGGCCCGCACCGCGAGCCAGCCCAGCCGCATGGGCGCACCGGTCTCGGGTGCGAACGCGCGGTAGTCGGCGACGCCGAAGCCGAGCCGGCCGTTGTTCGCCACGAAACACGGGTGCCCCTCGGTCATCGCCGCCTCGATCGTCTGGAAGTCGGCGGTGGTGAGGTCGTCGGCCGAGAGGTTCGGCTTCGCGAGCTTGTACGCCGCGCCCGCGAGGGTGCTGCTGAGCTCTTCGAGGTATACGGCGAGCATCTGCTGGTCGATGCCGAGCGTGGCCCGGAACTCGGTGACGAACTCGAGGGCGTCCAGCGGCACCGGCTCGCCGGCACGGACCCGCGTGATGCTGGCGGCGTCGACCTGCCAGTGGTTCAACGGGTGGAGGGTGGCCCGGAAGAGATACTCGGACGTGCCATCGTCGCTGGTCAGCGAGTAGTCGTCGCCATCGCCGAGGCTGTCGGCCAGGGGAACCAGGATGCGCTCGTGGGTGAACTCGGCGATGGCCTTGCGGATCAGCGCGCGGTTGGCCTCGGCCCAGCGGACTGGTTCGAGGTGCTCGACCTGGGCACTGCCTGCGTGAGCGTCGATGCCTGTGGGTGCGTCCATGGTCAGCCTGCCTCGTGGGTGCGTCGGGCGTGGTCGTACTGCTCGCGGGTGCAGAAGCTCAGCCAGGCCTGCTTGCCCGGCAGCTCGACCACGCTGTGCTGGCGAAACCCCATGCGGTGGTTGAGAGCGTGGATCTTGGTGTTGCGGACGTCCGGCTCGACGACCACCCGCTCGACGGACGGGTCGGCGAACAGGAAGTCCATGACGGTGCGGAAGACGGCGGTGGTGAACCCCGCGATGGGGTTGTCAGGCGGCGCGACCAGGACGTGCATGCCGATGTCGCCGGGCGCCGGGGCGTACGTCGCGCCGACCGGGTCGTGGGCGGGCTCGTAGCGTTCGGTCAGGAATCGTGGCTCGCCGTCGTGGTCGCCGAGGAAGGCGTGGTGATGCCCGGATTCCTGGATGCGGTGATACTCGGCCCGGACGCCGTCCACCGTGGCGTTGAGCATGCCCCAATAGCGCGCGTAGGGCTGCGTGACCCAGCTGTGCAGTGTGGCGGTGTGGCGGTCGAGGTCGAACGGGCTCAGGCTCAGCCGTCCGATTCCCGCGAACTGCCGGTCGAAGATCGACGCGGTCGGCGCATCGTGCATGCGGCGCTCTCTGCCTTCGAGTCGAAGCGGTGGGACGGACGGAGACGGTCCGTGCACGCCGGCCGCTCGGACCCGCATGCGCCGAGGAGCATAGCAAAGGTTTGCCTAACCTAACTTTGCTGCGCAAACACGTAGTCATGGGTGGTCAGCCACTCGACGCGTCGCATTCTGTCCGACCTCGTGGGTAATCTCGTTCCATCCGGTCTTCCCCCGTGGCCGGAGAACGAAGCCGCCCCCGCGCTCACCCGAGCGCGGGGGCGCTTTGGTCGTCGGGGCTCGCGCTCGATATCCCTGCGTCGCCTCCGGTGAAGCGGCACAGCACGGCCGTCGCGTCGTCGTGCGGCTTGCCGCGGTTGGCGGCTGGCGGAGCAGCCACCGCGTCGGCGTCGCGGACGGCCTGCACGGCCTTGCCCGGCCCGAGGTCGGTGGCGAGCAGGTCGAGCAGCTCCGACCAGCTCCACCCATGCCGTTCCGCCAGGCGTGTCACCCCGTCGCTCAGCAGGGCGACCGAGTCCAGGCCGTCCAGCGGAGCCGAGCCGCAGATCGCCTCGTAGGCCGCATCGACGTTCGTGCTCGCCACCCAGAAGCCGCCCGCCGAGTTGCGCGACTTCCGGACGGTCTCCAGCGAGAAGTCGGGCAGGTGGTCCAGCCGGTCGTCGACGACCGCGGTGATCGCGCCGTCGGCCGAGCGCAGGACCACGGCGGAATCGGCGAGCACGAGATAGTCCAGCGACGCCGAGCCCAGCCGCACCAGGGCGACCGTCGACGACGGACTGTCCGGATTGTCCAGGTCGCAGGTCCCGCCGTGGCGCGAGCGCACCCGCTCGATCCCGCTGGCCACGGCGTCCGCCAGCGCGATGCCGGCGTCGTTGAGCAGCACGTCCGCCACCTGCGATCCGAGCTGCCGGACCAGCCACGACACGTCGTGGATGCAGCCGGTGTCCACGCCTGGTGCCCGGGTGGCGCCGTCCAGCACCAGCACGAAGCGATCGGCGGCAACCACGAGGTCTTCGTTCGTCCGCTGGCCCGGCGCAGCCACGGACACGTAGTCGACGGACATTCGAACGACGGGCGTCTCGGACACGGTCGCTCGCACAGTCACGCCACCATGGTGACGGGCCAAGATCTGCCTGGACCGACCGGGGCCGCCACGTAGGGTGACGCGATGGCGGACGAGTGGAATGCGGAGCCGGGCGAGACAGCGCACACCAGCTTCACTCTGGAACGCGAATCCCTGATGTCGAAGACCCACCACCTCTCGCGCGACGGCGTGGCGGTCGGCACGCTTCGCCTCGACGGCTGGAGCCGCGGTGCGACGGCTGCGGTGAGTGGTGAGACGTGGACCTTCGAGACCACGGGGTTCTTCCGGCAGCGCACCACGGTCGCGTCGCAGACCGGGACCGTGCTCGCCCAGATGCGAGGCAAGGACGCCGAGGTCGTCGGCGCACCGCCGTTGCGCTGGGGGACGCTGCGGTTCGCCAGCCTGTGGGGCTTCACCCGGCCGGACGAGTCCGTGGCGGCGCAGTTCTCGCGGCTGAAGGGGTTCACCGGCCGCACGATGGAGATCGAGACGATGAGCGGCGACGCCCGGGTCGATCTCGCCTGTGCCCTGCTGGGCGGACTGTTCCTGATCCGGCAATCCCAGGCTGCCGCGTCGTCGGCCGCATCGAGTACGTGAGTGCGGACAGCGACCCGGAGGCCGAGATCGAGATCGGCTCCCGGGCGCGCAAGCTTCCTGCTCCGCCGTCGGTGGTCTGGGCGTCGCTGGCGAACCCCCGTCTGCCGGGGACACGTCCCTGGCTGAACCTGCTGCCCGACGACGTCGAGCCGCGGGTCCTGGAGGCGACCGAGCCCACTCGCGTCGTGTGGTCGTCTCTGTGGCCGAGCCGTCCCGACGACCGCGTGCGGCTCGACCTGGCCGTGGCCGGAGGCGGGACCTCGCTTCGGTTCACGCTGGTGACGCCGGGTGCCGTGCCCGATGCCAGCAAGGCTGGACACCTGCGACGTCGGCTCAACGTGATCCTGTTCGCTGACCTGAGGTTCTCGTACGGGCAATGACAGGCTGATGGCCATGACCGGTGACCTGCGCATTCGAGAAGGCGGCCGAGGCGAGCCGACGCTGCTGTTGCTCCACGGGCTCGGGGCGACCGGCGAGGTGTGGGACGGGTGGCCCTCCGTGCTGGAGGCGCGATGGCCGGGGCGATGGGTCGCGCCGGACCTGCCCGGACACGGGGCGTCGGCAGCGCTGCCGTCGTACTCGTTCGGCGGGCTCGCGGCGGCCGTCGCAGGTGTCTGCGCGGTGGACGAGCGGGTCGTGGTGATGGGGCACTCGATGGGCGGCGTTGTGGGGTTGGCGCTGGCGAGCGGGTGGTTCGGGGTGCGGGTCGAGGCCGTCGTCGGGCTCGGCGTCAAGGTGGCGTGGACCTCCGACGAGATCGCACGGGCGCGAGCGCTCGCCGATCGGCCGATCGCGTCATTCGCCTCCCGCGACGAGGCGGCGGCGCGGTACCTGCGAGTGTCCGGGCTGGCCGGCTTGCTCGCGGTCGACGATCCGGCCACGGTGGCTGGCCTCCGCGAGGTGGATGGACAGTGGCGGCTCGCCCAGGACCCGGCGACGTTCGCGGTGGGGGTGCCGGATCTACCGGGGCTGCTCGGGGCCGCTCGGTGCCCGGCGACCCTGGCGCGGGGCGAGCATGACGCCATGGTCACTGACGCGCAGCTGGCCGAGCTGGGCGTGGTGCCGGTAGTGCTCGACGGGCTCGGTCACAACGCTCACGTCGAGGACCCCGAAGCCGTGATCGACATGCTGCGGTCGCAGGTGTCGTGACCCAGCGGGCACGGAAAACGCCCCGCCCATCGTGGCGATGAGCGGGGCGTTTCGATGGTTTGTGTGTTCAGTCGAACTCGCCGGCGTGGACGCCCTTCACGAAGGCTGACCACTCACCGGCCGTGAACCGCAAGACGTCGCCGTTCGGGTTCTTGCT
>DATCVR010000392.1:0-5010 GCA_036566745.1 Jiangellaceae bacterium
CTCCGCCGACGTCACCACCAGCGCGCTCTCCCTCCGCGACGACCTCCGATCGGCCGGCACCACCGCGGAGGTGATCGTCGTGCCTGCGCCGCAGTACGGCGACGCACGCGACGACGATCTCGCCGTGCGGATCGCCGCGGCGCCGTCGAGCCGGCCCTCGTGTGGGCGGAGCCGCAGCCACGCGTACGGCCCGCCCGGGGAATCGGCGTGGGGCGCGGTCGTGGTCGTGGCGGGGCCGCGGACGGTGCCCCGGACGGCAGTGTCGGCGGTGGTGGTGTCGTCGAGGTCGAGGTCGAGGTCGGCGACCGGCGCACCCTCGGCGTCGGCGATGACCAGCTGCCTGGCCTGCCGAGCCTGGGCCGCCTGATCGGCCGAGACGGTGAGGTCGAGTGTGGGCGCGAGCACGCCGAGCAGCGAGAGCCGCACCTCGGCGAGCGCGACCGGGTCCGGGGTGACGACCGGCGGCGTCGGCCGGATCGGCGGGCTCGACCGGGCTGGTCGGCTCGGCTGCGCCGGTGGGGTCGGAGGCGTCACCGGGCGTCGGTGAGGGCGGCGATCGCCTGCGGGATCGGGACGTCGCCTCCGACGAGTTCGAGGACCTGCCGGGCGGTGTGCGGCTCGTCGAGCAGCCCGACGAGCACCGCGGCGACGTCGTCGCGGGGTATTCGGCCGCGGCCTGTGGACGGAGCCAGCCGGACGCGGCCGGTGCCGGAGTCGTTCGTCAGGCTGCCGGGCCGCAGGATCGTCCAGTCGAGATCGCGGCCGCGAAGGTCGTCCTCGCTGGCGGTCTTGGCCCGCAGGTAGGCGGCGAACACCTCGTCGGTGCCCGGTCGCGGCTCGGCGCCGGCGCCCATCGAGGAGACCAGCAGGTAGCGGCGGACGCCGGCCTGTTCTGCGGCGTCGGCGACGAGCGCCGCGGCGGCGCGGTCGACGGTGTCCTTGCGGGCCACGCCACTGCCCGGGCCGGCGCCGGCCGCGAAGACCACCGCGTCAGCGCCGTCGAGTTCGGCGGCGACCTCGTCGGCGCCGGCGCGTTCGAGGTCGATCACCACGGCGGAGGCGCCTGCGTCGGCGAGGTCGGGCGCGTGGTCGGGGTTGCGGATCAGCCCGACCGCGTCGTCACCCCGGATCGTGAGCAGGCGTTCGAGACGCAGCGCGATCTGACCATGGCCCCCGGCGATGACGACTCGCATGGTCCGACTCTAGGCGCTGCGCGAGGCCCCGTCCGCGATGCGCCCACGCCTCACCGCGCTGCGCCCCGGAATGATCACGTCCACGTGATCATTCCCTGCATCGCCAGGCATGCAGGCCTCGTGATGCGGGCGGACGCCTGGTGGTGTCCGCGAGGCTGTTCAGCGATGACAGCCTACGGAGCCGAAGCGGCGTCGCCGAGAGCTCCCGGCACGATCGGCTTTCGCTGGGTGAGCCGCCAGTGGTTGCCGAACGGGTCACGGAAGGCCGCGTCGATCCCGTAGAAGCGCTCCTCCGGCTCCTCGATGAACTCGACGCCCTTCGCCTTCAGGGAGCGATACGTCGCCCGGCAGTCGTCCGTGGCGAGCGCCCCGGGACCGAGGTAGCCGGTGGCGATCAGGGACTGGATCTGCGCGGCCACCGCACCCTCGACCGCCGGCGGCCCTGGCACGACCAGCATCAGCGGGACCTCGGGCTGTTCCGGCGCGTTGACGGTCAGCCAGTGGAAACCGTCGTGGACCATGTCGACGCCGACCTCGAGCCCCAGCTTTCCGACGTAGAACTCACGCGCCTCCTCCATGTCCAGGACGTACACGCACACCAGGCCGACACCGGTGATCATGGGAGTCCTCCTCGTCAGCTGGGACGTCGTACCGACAGCCTCGGCACGGACGCCGGGACGGTTCGGTGGGCCGGAACGCCGGGCGATCAAGCCCCGGCGCCGGCCGATCCGCCCTGCCGGGCCGATCAGCCCCGGCCCGCGAAGCCGACCACGACCGGCGTGATCGCATCCGGACTCACGTTGTGGTCCTGCCCGTCGAGGATGTCATGACGCCCTCCGGGGATGGCGCCGGCGACCCGCTCGGCCGCGACCCGCATGAACTCCGGGCTCTCCGAGCCGGCCAGCACCAGGGTAGGTGCGGTGACGCCGGCGAGCCGGCCGGTGGGGACGGTGGTGTCGCCGAGCACGGCGGCGTCGTACGCGAGGGTCGGCGCCAAGCTCTCGCCCAGGGGCCAGTACGGCGAGTGCCGCATGCCGGCGATCATCTCCGCCGGGATGCCGACCTGGGTCATGAACAGCGCCAGCGCGTCACCCCTGCGGTCGGCTGCGAGCAGCGCGGCGAGCTCGTCGGAGTACTCCTTGGCCCGCCGCGGGCCGTCCGGATCGGTGCTGAACGGCGGCTCCCACAGGATCAGCGAGTCGATCGGGAGGCCCTGCGCGGCGGCCTCGGCGGCCAGCGCCGCACCGGAGGAGAAGCCGAGCACGGTGGCCGACCCGCCAGCCGCGGCCAGCATGATGTCGAGGTCCTCGATCTCGCGCTCGACCGCGAACGGCAACGTGTCGTCGCTGTCGCCGCGGCCCCGGCGGTCGTAGTTGAGGACCGTGAAGTGTGGGGCGAGCGCCTCGGCGATCGGGGCGGAGATCGACCGATCGCACGAGGCGCCCGCCACGAGCACGATCGGCGCGCCCTCGCCCAATTGGTCGAACGCGATGCTGGTGCCGTCCTTGGACGTGACCGTCTCCATCGAGGATCCCTCCCGAGTCGTGCGCACCGTCGGCGCGGCCGCTGCTCACGACGATAGGGACACTGCCCCGAGGTCGGCTTCTCGAAAACTGCCCAGTCCCCGAATCGTCCGGACCAGCCGGATCAGCCGAGCGGGCGGGTCCACATCCGGACGTAGCACCCCGGCAGCCTCGCCAGGTCGCCGGGACGTTCGGCGTCACGGTAGGCGCTCGGGGTCTCGCCCACGAAACGCTTGAACTGCGTGCTGAACGAGCCGAGGCTGGTGAAGCCGACCGCCAGGCAGACGTCAGTGACCGACAGCTCCCGCGCCCGCAGCAGGGCCTTGGCGCGCTCCATCCGCCGGCTCATCAGGTACTGGTGGGGGGTCTCGCCGAAGGCCGCCGTGAAGCTCCGGCTGAAGTAGGCAGGCGACACGCCCGCGCTGCGGGCCAGGGCGTCGACGTCGAGTTGTTCGGCGTAGGCACGGTCGATCAGGTCGCGGACCCTCAGCAGGTGACGCGAGAGCGGGAACGCCGGGCGCTTCACAGCTCGATCCTGGCTCATGCCGCCCGAGTCGTCACGTGGTGTGGGTGGCGGCGCTTTCGGTCGCCGGCCTGGGATACGCTCGGCTCGCCTTCGACGACGAGGGAGTCGCTGACGTGAAAGCACTGGTCAAGACCGGTCCGGAGCCGGGCATCGAGCTGGCGGAGGTTCCCGATCCCAGCGTGGGGGCGGGCGAGGCGCTCGTCCGCGTCCTGCGCACCGGGATCTGCGGCACCGACCTCCACATCGCCAACTGGGACGCCTGGGCGCAGGCCCACGTCGCCACGCCGCTGGTCGTGGGCCACGAGTTCGTGGGCGAGGTCGTCGAGGTCGCCCCGGGCAGCCGCACGGTGCGCGTGGGCGACATCGTCAGCGGCGAGGGCCACATCGTGTGCGAGCGCTGCCGCAACTGCCGGGCCGGCCGGCGTCACTTGTGCCCCAACACCGAGGGCATCGGCGTCCAACGCGACGGCGCGTTCGCCGAGTACATCGCCATGCCGGCGGGCAACCTGTGGCGGCACCCGGACGACATCGACCTCGACGCCGCTGCCATCTTCGACCCGTTCGGCAACGCCGTCCACACCGCGCTGCAGTTCCCGGTCCACGGCGAGGACGTTCTGGTCACCGGGGCCGGGCCGATCGGCATCATGGCCGCGATGGTGGCCAGGCACGCCGGTGCCCGCAACGTCGTCATCACCGACGTCAACCCCTACCGCCTCGAGCTGGCCCGCAAGCTCGAGGCAGGCGTGACGGTCGACGTCGCCACCACCGACCTGCTCAGCCTGCGCGAACAGCTCGGCATGACCGAGGGCTTCGACGTCGGCATGGAGATGTCCGGCAACCCGCAGGCGCTGCACTCGATGATCACGGGCATGGCCAACGGCGGGCGGATCGCCATGCTCGGGCTGCCGTCGGAGGAGATCGCGGTCGACTGGTCCAGCATCGTGCTGCGGATGCTGACCATCCAGGGCATCTACGGCCGTCAGATGTTCGACACCTGGTACCAGGCATCGGTGCTGGTGGCGGCCGGCGTCGACATCTCGCGCGTGGTCACCCACCGGTATCCGTGGACCAAGCACGCCGACGCGTTCGCCACGGCTGCCGGAGGCCACAGCGGCAAGGTCATCATCGACTGGACGACGGACCAGGGGGAGTAGAGCCGTGTACGGGACGATGCGCGAGGAACTGCGGGCAAACCTCGAGGAGATCCGCGAGGCGGGCCTCTACAAGCCCGAGCACCCGATCGCCACCCGCCAGGGGGCCCACGTCGGGCTCGCCGACGGGCGCGAGGTGCTCAACCTGTGCGCCAACAACTATCTCGGCCTGGCCGGCGACCCGGAGCTGGTCGCCACCGCCAAGCAGGCCCTCGACGACTGGGGCTTCGGGCTCGCGTCGGTGCGGTTCATCTGCGGTACCCAGACCATCCACACCGACCTCGAACGCCAGCTCTCGGCCTTCCTCGGCACCGACGACACCATCCTCTACGGGTCCTGTTTCGATGCCAACGGCGGGCTGTTCGAGACCCTCCTGGGGCCGGATGACGCGATCATCTCCGACGCGCTCAACCACGCCAGCATCATCGACGGCGTGCGGCTGTCCAAGGCTCGGCGCTACCGCTACGCCAATGCCGACATGGCCGAGCTCGAGGACCGCCTGAAGGAGGCTTCCGACGCGCGGTTCCGCCTCATCGCCACCGACGGCGTGTTCTCGATGGACGGCTATCTGGCCCCGCTCGACCAGATCTGCGACCTCGCCGACGCCTACGACGCCC
>DATCVR010000393.1:0-3054 GCA_036566745.1 Jiangellaceae bacterium
ACCTCCATCCGGTGGAGCAGCACGGCGGCTGGGAGTGCCGGTCGTGCCTGCGGGTCTTCTCGGTGAAGCTGCTCGGCCTGTCGACAAGGAGAGGTGCCTGATGACACTCGTCGCCAACGACCTCGAAGAGATCGCCGCCGACGCCGCGCGGGAGCTGGAGACCGCGACCGCCGGCGAGATCGTCCGCTGGGCACACGAGACGTTCGGCGAGCGCTTCGCCGTCACCGCGTCGATGGCCGACGGCGTGCTGTCCCACGTCGCCTCGCTGGCCGTGCCGGGCATCAAGGTGCTCTTCCTCGACACCGGCTACCACTTCGCCGAGACCATCGGGACGCGCGACGCGATCGCGGCCACCTACGACGTCGAGGTCGAGACCATCACCCACCCGTTGCGGGTGCCCGAGCACGAGGCGGAGTACGGCAAGCTCTACGAGATCGACGCCGACCTGTGCTGCGCGATCCGCAAGGTCTGGCCGCTCGACCGTGCGCTGCAGCCGTACGACGCATGGGCCGGCGGGGTCCGGCGCTCGGAGTCGGCGAGCCGCGCCACCACGCCCGTGGTCGCCTGGGACCCCAAGCGCCGCAAGGTCAAGGTCAACCCGCTGGCCACCTGGACCGACGAGCAGGTCGACGCCTACGTCGCCGAGCACTCGATCCTGGTGAACCCGCTGCGCGAGATCGGCTACCTGTCCATCGGCTGCGAGCCGTGCACCCGTCCGGTGGCGGAGGGCGAGGACCCACGGGCCGGGCGGTGGGCAGGCTCGGCCAAGACCGAGTGCGGGATCCACCTGTGACGCCGGTCGACCCGGTGCGGTATCCGCTGGTACTGGACGTCCGCGGCCGGCGTGCCGTGGTGGTCGGCGGCGGGCCGGTGGCGGCGCGCCGGGCTCGTACCCTGGTCGAGGCCGGAGCAGACCTGATCGTCGTCGCGCCCTTCGTTTGCGAGCCGCTGGCCGAGCTGATCGCCGGCGGACGGGTCCGCTGGGAGCCGCGCGACTACCGCACCGGCGACCTCGACGGTGCCTGGCTCGCGCACACCGCCACCGGCGACGCCCCGGTCGACGCTCTCGTCGCCCACGATGCCGACGCCGCCCACATCTGGTGCGTGCGCGCTGACGACGCCGATGCCTCGGCCGCCTGGACCCCTGCGGTCGCGCGGATCGGCGACGTGCTCGTGGCGGTTACCGGAGGCCGCGACCCACGCCGGGCACAGCGCCTGCGCGATGCCGTCCAGGCCGCGCTCGAGACCGGCGCACTCCCCCTGCGACGGAGCCGCCGCGGGGACGGCCTCGGCCAGGTCGCGCTCGTCGGCGGCGGGCCGGGCGATCCCGGCCTCATCACCACCCGCGGCCGGCAGCTCCTCGCCCAGGCCGACGTCGTGGTCACCGACCGGCTCGGTCCACGCTCGTTGCTCGACGAACTGGACGACGACGTCGAGATCATCGACGTCGGCAAGACGCCTGGCCACCATCCCGTCACCCAGGACGAGATCAACCGCATCCTGGTCGAGCACGCCCGGGCCGGGCGCCGCGTGGTGCGACTCAAGGGCGGCGACCCATTCGTGCTCGGCCGGGGCGGCGAGGAGGCCGCGGCCTGTCATGAGGCCGGGGTGCCGGTCGAGGTCGTGCCGGGCGTGACCAGCGCCATCGCGGTGCCCGCCGCGGCCGGGATCCCGGTCACGCATCGCGGGCTGTCCAAGCAGTTCACCGTCGTCTCCGGGCACGAGGGCCTCGACTGGCGGTCGCTAGCGGCCACCGAGGGCACGCTGGTGTTCCTCATGGGCGTGAGCCTGCTCGGCGAGACCACGGCCCGGCTGGTCGAGCACGGCATGGACGCCGCCACGCCCGCCGCTGTGATCGAGGACGGGTTCGGGCCGCGTCAGCGGCTCACCACGGGCACGCTCACCGACATCGCGGCGCGCGCGGCCGAAGTCGGCGTCCGCCCACCCGCAGTGATCGTCGTCGGCGACGTGGTCAGCCTCGTCACCCCCGCCTGACCCCACTCCCCTGAGCCGAATGATCACGTCCACGTGATCATTCGGTGCATCACCAGGCCTGCAGACCTCGTGGTGCGGGCAGAGGCCTAGTGGTGCGAGGCGCGGCGTGCGCCACTGCCCGCACCACGCCAGAGTCGGCTTGCACAGCGCGCCCACAGGTGTTCACCAGCGCAGGCACAGCGTCCTGGACCAGGCTCGGTGTCACACCACCGGCGAACACGGGAGCGCGAGATGAACGAGGACGTCGAACAGAGCAGGCTGCGGGTGAGCCGTCGCAGAGCCCTGGGCGTCGGAGGCACCGTGGGGCTCGGCGCCCTGCTGGCGGCCTGCGGCGTCGGCGGGTCCGGCTCGTCGGGCAACGGCGCGACCGGCTCAGCCACCGCGAGCGCCACCCCGTCCGCCACGGCCACCGGCATCCAGCCGACCACCACCGCCGACGCCGACGTCGTGGCGCTGCTCGACGAGCTCGAGGGCAGTTGCACGCTGAGCAGCGAGGAGACCCAGGGGCCGTACTGGTTCGACGTCGACTCGATCCGCAGCGACATCCGTGAGGACCGCCCCGGCACCACGCTCGCGCTCGCCCTCCGGGTCATGGACGTCAGCCAGTGCTCGACCACGGGCGACGCTGGGACACCGATCCCGAACTCCGTCGTGGAGATCTGGCACTGCGACGCAGGCGGCGTCTACTCCGGCTTCGAGTCGTCCTCGCAAGGCGGCCAGGGCGGCGGACCGCCGGCCGGTGGAGGAGGTAGTGGTGGCGGCGACCAGGGCAGCGGCCAGGCCTCCGACGGGTCCTACAGCCAGGGCGACGACGAAGCCAGCCCGACCGACGACGGCACCTACCTGCGGGGAGCCCAGGTAGCCGACAGCAATGGCATCGTGCAGTTCACGACGATCTGGCCCGGGTGGTACCGCGGTCGCACCGTGCACATCCACCTCAAGGTCCACATCGACCGCTCCACCGTGCTCACGACGCAGCTGTGGTTCGACGACGAGCTCAACGACACCGTCTTCGCCACCTCGCCCTACGACGAGCACACCGGCCGCGACACGATGAAC
>DATCVR010000394.1:0-14720 GCA_036566745.1 Jiangellaceae bacterium
CTCTCCCCCACGCCGGACGTTGTCGTAGATGGTCAGCTCGGCGCCGCCGACCTCGGCCGAGGCTCCCTCTGGAGAGCTGGTTGCGTCTGTCGACTTGAGGCCCACCAGCTCGAGCTTGTACGGCTCGCCGGCCAGCTCCGCGCGCGCGTCGTCGTCGGACACCGCACGCCGGACGAAGGACTGCCGCTCCTTGACGATCTGTTGCATCCGCTTCTCGATGCTCTTCAGGTCGTCCGGCGTGAACGGGGTGTCGACATCGAAGTCGTAGTAGAAGCCGTTCTCGACCGGCGGGCCGATACCGAGCTTGGCCTCGGGGTGGAGCTCCTGCACGGCCTGGGCCATGACGTGGGCCGCGGAGTGGCGCAGGATGGCCAGGCCGTCGGCGGAGGAGATCTCGACCGGCTCGACGACATCGCCCTCGGCCAGCTCGCGGGCCAGGTCGACGAGGTCGGAGCCCACCCGGGCGGCGATCACCTCCGAACTCTCGGCGAAGAGGTCGGCGGCCGTCGTGCCCGCATCGACCTGTCGCTCGCTCCCGGCGACGATGATGCGGATCTGATCGGACACGACTGCTCCTTGGAGGGGACGACCGGTGGGATTGAACCCGCCGATCGTACCCGCGCCGCGAGCCGGTCTGCGACGGCGGTTTCCCCAGGGCGCGGCCGGACTCGTCCCGTCAGCGGCTGACGACCTCGGCGGCATCCCCGCGACGTACCGATCCGGCCGACGTCACGACGGCGTCGACGCCGAAGAGGATCTCGCGCCCGGTCCTCCGGTACCGCGCCAGCTCCGCCATGACCGGCAGGTCGCGGCTGCCTCCGGCCGGGTCGAAGTCGATGACCGCACAGCGTGGCACCAAGGCGCGGACCCGTACCGTCGCCGAGCCGAGACGGAGCTCGCGACCCACCCAGGAGTCCTCGACGTGCGGCTCCCGAGCAGTCGTGTCCAGTGTGAACGTCGCCCGGAAGCGGGCACCGTCGACGTCGCGGCCCATCCGGTCCGCCAGCAGGCCGATCGACGACGCGGTCACGATCGACACCGATGCGCCGTACACGACGCCGCCCGGACGGCCCACCCGCGCCATGACCACGTGGTACCCGAGGTACGCGGAGAACGCCTCCGACCACGGACCACCGACCGTCTCGACGACCTCACGCCGGCCCCAGTAGTCGACCTCGACCGACTCGCCGGTGGGCTCCGGCACGCCGTGGACGCGACCCTCCGGCAGCTCGACCGTCAGTGCCGCACCGTCCACGCGGGCCACCGTCCAGACCATGGCCGGGTTCTCCACGGTGCGCAGCACGCGACGGGCCGACGGATCGACGAGGCAGTACCGCCGATCGCCGACCGGTCCCTGAAGGCTCAGCTCGGCGACGTCGAACTCGGTGTGCCGGGAGCCCTTGAGCGGGGTGAAACCGATCCTCGCGATCCGCACCCGCCCAGGGTGTCACCCGCCGGAGTCGCGGCCTCGATCGACCTGGCGCCGAGCTGGCTCGGGCATGAGCCAGCTCGCCTTCACTGGCCCGGCGACCGCGAGTCGAGTTGAGATCGTCACCAAAAAGATCTTGCACGAACGATCACTATCGGGCACTGTTCATATCAATACAGTCCGGTCCATTTGGGCATTGGAGGACTTATCCGATGAAACGAGTCTTTGCCGTTCTCGTAGCGGCCGCCGCTCTGCTTCTCGGCCTCGCGCTGCCCTCGCATGCCGGTGGCGACTCCACGCTGGCGCCCGGCACGATCACCACGAAGGCCGGACCGTGTGGCAGCGGGTACACCCTCATCGGCCACCACCCGGTGGGCAACGGGATGGGCTACCTCGACGTTTACTGGTCCTCGAGTGCCCGCCGGAACTGCATGGCCACCGTCCACGCCGGAAGTTACTACGGCGACTCGCTGTACACCGAGGCGGCCATCCGCCCGGCCGGCTGGAGCTGGCCGAGCTGCCCGTCGAGCACCGGCTGCGACGGCGGCTTCTACCGCTACTTCGCCGGGCCGGTCTACACCCCGGCCGGCGTAGACATGTCCCGCCGCTGCCTCGACATCAAGGGCACCGTCGACTGGTCGTCCCGCGTGATGGCCAGGGTCCACTGCGGCTGACCGAGAACCGCGGACCGACGCCGCGCGCCACGACACGGGCTACATCGCCGGGTCGGGCCGGCGACGCTCGCCGAGAGCACGGAGAGCGGGGACCAGACCGCCGAGGTCCGTCAGCACGTGGTGGGCTCCGGCGGCGGCCAGCTCGTCGACGGAGTAGCTGCCGGTGGCGACGCCGATCACGTCGGCACCGCCGTCGAGTCCGGCCCGGACGTCGCGCGGCGTGTCGCCCACGAGAACGGTGTCGTGCGCGGCGAAGGCGTGCCCGAACTTCGCCTCCGCGCGTCCGCGGGCGATCGGGACGAGGTCGGCGCGCACCTGGTGGGCGTCGTCGCCGTAGGCCCCCACCTCGAAGTCGAGACCATCGGCCAGGCCGAGGGCGCTCAGCTTGGCGCGGGCGTTGGCCGCGACGTTGCCGGTCAGCACCGACTGGACGATCGCCGGATCGGCGGCGAGCCCGGCGATCGCCTCGGCCGCACCGGCCTTGGCCGTGGCACGCTCCCGCCACTGCTGCTCGACGGCGGTGAACGCCGCGGCGTAGGCGGCCTCGATCTGGGCGTCCGACCAGCCCTGGTCGGCCAGTTCGTGGACGACCACGAGGTCGCGGAATATGGCCGGATCGGTGCTGCCGTCGGCGATGAACTCACGCGTCACCGGCGAGCCGGTGAGCCGTTCGAACGCGCCACCCCAGATCTGCGGGCCCAGGTCGGCGCCGTCGACGAGGGTGTGGTCGATGTCCCAGAGAACCAGCCGGCGAGTGATCACCGGGCGAGTCTACGAAGAGCGGCCGACGGGGCCGGCGCCTGGTGATGGCGCCGGCCCGTCCACGAGCGTCAGCAGTACGGAGGTGCCGAACCGACGTTGGTGACGTACCGCGCCGCCACCCACTGCCCGCCGCCGTCGCCGACGAGCTGGTACCACCGGGCATTGCCGTCGATCACCTGGCTGTCGACCTTGCACACGATGGAGAGGGTCGTGCCGCGCGGCGCGGAGCTGACCTTGGTGTTCGCGGTGTGGGGTCCGCTGCGCACGGCCAGCGCGGACTGGGACGACACCCGGCCGGCGTACTCGGTGCCGGTGCCACAGAACCGCGGCGCCGTTCCGATGTTGGAGACATAGCGAGCCGTGACCCACCGGCCGGTGCCCAGCTTGTACCAGAGCGAGTTGCCGCCCACGGACGGTCCGTAGACCTTGCACTGGATGGTGACCACGGTGCCGCGGCTCAGCGAGCCCACCGTGGGCGACGCCGAAGTCGGCGCCTTGCGCACGCTGAGCGAGGTCGAGGCGGTGACCTTGCCCTGGTAGGTGGTGGCCGTCGTCCCCGGCGTCTCAGCGGCGTGAGCCGCGGGAGCCGCCGCGATCAAGCCCAACGGAATGACGGAGACCGTGCAGATCGCCACGGCCAGCTTTCGAGCGTGTTGCCTGATGATCATGATGCGCTCCCAACGTCGCCCGGCACCTCGGGGGTGACCGGATCATCGGCCTCTCGATGGGAAGGACGCGCTAGTGGGCCCGCTGGTTGCACCGCGGTTCGTGGCCGCTCAGCAGGGCACGAGCAGGCCCGCGAAGTTCAGGCTGCTGCACACCGACCGGAGATCGGCCCGCAGTTGCGCCAGGTCGCTCTCCAGGAAGCCGATCCGGGAGCCGATGTCGTACCTGGGCGCGAGGGGAACGCCACCGAGCTGGTCCTCGATCGCCGTCACCCGGTCCGCCAGGGCCATGGCCGGTGCGATCGGGTCGGGATCGCCGCTGACGAGGTCCGCCTCGACGACGTCCAGGCTCTGTGACACCACCGCTACCGAGGCCGCCAGCTCGTCGATCCGAGCGTTCTGCGCGTAGATCACGTATCCGCCCGCGGCGACCGCGGCTGCCAGGACGACGCTCAATCCCAGCTTCACCCATCCGTGTGCGCTCATCGCCGGCTCCCTCGTCGTCTGATGTCACCGTAGCGCCGGAGCTGAAGACCGCCGTTCGGACTCGGCCTCGGCTCCGCGCGCCACGGGCTGAACGTCACGGGCTGAACGTCACGGGCTGAACGTCACGCGTTCCCCTCCACGGGGGACCTGACTCGCTCCGCGGAGCGATGTCCGCCGGCCCCGGTTCCGACACGCTGATGACCACGGCGAGACCGCCGTGGTCATCCAGAGAGGGCATCACATGACTGAATCGAAGCCGGCACGCCGTGGTCGTCGGTGGGCGGCTGTGGCCGCGAGCGGGGTCGTCCTCACGACCTTCGCCGTAGCGGCCCACGGAGCGGGCCTCGAGCCGTCCGCGGAAACTGCGTCCGGAGCTCCCACTGACCTGGAACTCACCGGATCGGCTGGTGGGCTGTTGCCCGAGGGGTTCGGACTGTGGACCGGCGACCCCGTCAGCTTCGACATCGAGGCACGGAGCACCGCCGCGGGCACCTCCGGCACCTTCGACGTGTCCCACCTGCACCCGGACGGTGAGCTGGTCGCGGAGTTCACCGGCGACGTCACCTGTCTGGCCGTCGGTGGTGACGTGGCCGTGGCCACCGGCGTGATCACCGACGGGGTCGGGCACCTTCCCGGCTCAGGGCCGACCGACCTGGCCGGCCAGCGGGTCTCGTTCACCGTCCTCGACGACGGCAGGAAGGACCGGATGTTCTGGCAGTGGGAGTTCCTCGGCGCCCCGATCTCCGACTGCCAGGGCACGGCGCCGGTGTTCGACCCCGACTGGGGGAACTTCAGGGTGTCCGGCGAGATGCTCTGACCCCGATCGGTGAGCGCCCGGCGACGGGGTCGGAGCCGCCCGCGCGGCTCCAACCCCGTCGCCACCGCGCGTCAGCCAGCAAGGATGTCGAGGTAGTGCTGGTTGTACATGACACCCAGCACGTTGCCGAACGGGTCGACCACCGAGGCGGTGACGAAACCGGGACCGTGCTCGGTGAGTGGCAGGTACAGCGTGGCTCCCAGGGACAGCAACCGGTCGAGGGCGGCCTGGACGTCGTCGACGTGCCAGTGGACGACGGCGCCTCCGGGTGTGGCGGCGGCCTCGGGCGGGCCGTAGCGGCGGTCGATGAGGCCCAGCTCGGCCTGGTAGTCGCCGATCCTGAACTCGTAGTAGGCGGCCGGCTGCCCGTTGCCGGGGCGCTCGAAGTACGGCTCGATGCCCAGCACTTCGGCGTACCAGTTCTTGGCCGCCTCCACGTCGTCGGCCCAGATGTTCACGGTGGCCAGTCCTCGCAACATGTGTTGCTCCCTTCGTCTCCTCGAACGCTAGAGGGCGTTGAGGAACCTCCGATTCCTCAATGCCTGGCAGACTGAGGGAATGTTGGAGACCTCGGTCCGGCTGTTGCGGCTGTTGTCCTTGCTGCAGTCGCGTCCCGACTGGCCCGGCCCCGAGCTGGCCGAGCGGCTCGGCGTGACCTCCAGGACCGTGCGCAACGACATCGAGCGGCTGCGCATCCTGGGCTACCAGATCCACTCCACCACTGGCACGGCAGGCGGCTACCGGCTCGGGGCGGGCGCGGCGCTGCCCCCGCTGATCCTGGACGACGAGGAAGCGGTGGCCGTGGCCGTCAGCCTGCACGCGGCGGCCGGTGGCACCGTGACCGGCATCGAGGAGACGTCGCTGCGCGCCCTCACCAAGCTCCAGCAGATGCTCCCCTCGCGGCTGCGCCGGCGCATCGACGCCGTGGGCGCGGCCACCGTGTCGGTCGCCGGCCGCGGTCCGACCGTCGACGCCGAGACGCTCACCGTCGTCGCCGCGGCCATCCGCGACCACGAGCAGCTGCGCTTCGACTACCAGGGCCGTGACGGCACGCCCGGCCCGCGCACGGCCGAGCCCCACCGCCTCGTCTACACCGGCCGCCGCTGGTACCTACTCGCGTGGGACACCGCTCGCGCCGACTGGCGCACCTTCCGCGCCGACCGCATCGCCGTCCGCACGCCGAACGGTCCGCGCTTCACGCCCCGCCGGCCTCCGGACGACGCCGCCACCCACGTCGTGCGCGGCGTGGGGTCGACGGCCTGGAAGCACCCGGCCCGCGTCCGCCTGCACGCGCCGCTGGAACGGCTCGCCGACCTCCTGCCGCCCGCGGCGGGACTCCTGCACGACGACGGCGTGCTGGAGACCGGCGGCGACTCCCTGCTCGACCTGGCCGCCTTTCTCGGCAGCCTCGACGTGCCGTTCACGGTCCTGGACCCGCCGGAGCTGCGCGACCTCCTGCACTCCCTCGCGGCGCGTTTCGCCCACGCGTGACTGCCGGCCCGACCCATCTACCAGGAGAAATGTCGGCTCGCCGGTGCCTGCCAGGAGTAGGCTTCGTCGCAGGTCGAGAAGGCAACCGAGGCGTAACGCAGCGTCGGTTTGGAGTCCCCCGCCATGAGGTACGACACCATCACCCACACGATCGAGCACGCGCTGGAGCCTGTCGAGGTGATGCTCGACGCCGGGCCCAGCGAGTTCTGGGCCCGCGCCGTGGCCACCAGGCACTGGCGTGGGCGGCCGCAGATTCTCCTCAGCCAGGGCGGGCGGCTCGTCTGGGTCGATGCCCACCGCGTCCACCTGGTCGAGCCCGAAGCCGTCGGCCTCGAGGCGACCACCGCTGCCGGAACCCCGTCGCCCACACTCGGCTGACGTGGGAGTGCCCCCACCCCGGCATGCGGGGCAGGGGCACTCGTTGTGCACGGCCAACGGGGGGAATGACCGCTCTATCACGTTACGCCGGAATCACCGGTGGCCGGAACGCTCGGACGCCGGTACCCCTGATCACCCGGCTCGAGCACGGCCAACGGAAGCATCGCGACCCCGAAGGCCATCGCTGCCGCGGCGAGAAGATCGAGATCCGCGCTGATCAGCGCGAACCCGACGACGCCGAAGATCGGCGCGCTCGCCCACCACCGTCCCATCCGCTCGCGTGCCACCAGCGCGAACAGCGGAAGCAGCCCGGCCACGAGGAGCAACGGCCCGGCGATCGTCACGGGGTCCGGCACCGCCACGGCGTCGGCGAACGCCGGGAACAGGTCACCGGCGATCACCCAGGCGAAGGCCGTGACCCCGGCCACAACGGCCGTCGCCGCGCCGATAGGCAGAGGGCCTCCGATCCTCCGGCCGGCCGCCACGGCGAAGGCCGCGAACGAGAGCATCGCGACGAGGAAGAACACATGTCCGACGTTCCAGGCGAAGCCCGGGCCGTACCCGCCGTCGAGGCCGTCGGCGAAGCGGAACCCGGCATAGACGAGGAGCCCGGCGGGAGCGGCGACCGCGGCGAGGCGTTCGACCTGGCCGGACCGAAGGCGCTCGGCGCTGCCGGACGAGAGGCTGTGACGTGGGGTCATGACGCCAGAGTGGCCGCCGGCTCCGCCACGGGGCATCGGGGAAGGCCCGGAGTGCACCCCGGTCCGACCCTGGCAGGTCAGGGACGCCGTGCCGGCGCCCAGATCTCGGGCGGGACCGCGACGCGCTCCTCGCCGAAGAATCGCGTGTCGAAGTACCACAGCTCCGTCGGGGTGATCCGCACGAACTTCCAGGTAGCGGGACCATCGCCCAGGAAGTCGGACGGATCCGGTTCGTCCACGCCAGCCGCGACGGCAGCGCCTGACCTGGCGAAGTAGCGCTCGCACGCCGACGGCACGTCGTCGTCGGGCAGCCGGATCGCCCGGCCGCCGAGCTGGATACCCACCACGTCCTCGCCGGGCGCCTGCGCCGTGCTGAAGATCGCCACGGCGACGCGTGGGTCCTGGTCGAGATGGGCCATGTGGCGGGCGCCGGGCAGGGAGATGAACAGCAGCGAGTAGTCGTCGTCAGCGCTGAAGAACACCGGGTTCGCCCAGGCGCCGCCCGGCCCGGACGTGGACAGCGCGCAGTAGTGGGTCGACTCGAGACACGAACGCAGCTGCCCGTGCCAGTCGAAGCCGTCGCCCATCGATCTCCTCACCCGACGTCACCTCTGCCCTCTCGCCGAAGCCAGGACCGTCGCCGACAGTACAGCCGCCATGTCCGCCTAGCATGCCCGGGTGATCGTCTGGGTCTCGTCGTTTCCGCGTTCGGGCAACACCTTCCTCCGCATCGTGCTGAACCGGCTGTACGGGATCCGGACGTCGGTCGTGTACGACCGCGACGGCGTAGCGGAGCGCTTCGGAGGCGACTTCGTCGGGTACGAGGACCGGCCCGCCACCTATGACGCGATGCGTGCCTCGCCCGACGTGCACGTCGTCAAGACCCATCGCCGCCGCGACGACCTCGTGGACGACGCCGACCTGGCCGTGTGCCTGGTCCGCGACGGCCGGGACTCACTGGTGTCGTGGGCACGCCTGACCAGCGAGGAGGACACCAGCCGGTTCGACACCGAGCTGCGCGTGATGATCGAGCGCGACGCGGAGGTCGGGACCGGCAGTTGGGGACACAACGTCCTGAGCTGGCTGGAGCCGGCCGTGCCACACCGGGTCCTGCTCAGGTACGACGACCTCGCCCGCGAGCCACGAGCCTCCGTCGAGCGGGTCATGACCACGCTGGTGCCCGGCCTCCGGCCACGCGAGGACGCCACGATCCCGACGTTCGCCGACTTGCAGCAGGTCGACCGCGCCTTCTTCCGCCGCGGCAAGCCGGGTACTCATCGCGACGAGCTTCCCGACGAGCTGCACGAGCTGTTCTGGTCGAAGGCGGACAACGTGGCGGCGATGGCGCTGCTGGGCCACCGCCGGCCGTAGACGGCAGCGCGGGTGAACCACGATCACCCGGTTGGGGTGAGGTGGGGCGAGCCCACGACGGGCACCATCGTCAACGGGTCGGGCCCACACCTTCGAGACGAGGACGCCGCCATGGACGACTACCCGCTGCTCGACGTGTTCTTCAGCATGCTGTGGTTCTTCCTGTTCGTCGCGTGGATCTTCCTGCTCGTCATGATCCTCAGCGATGTGTTCCGCAGCGATGACTTCGGCGGCTGGAGCAAAGCCCTCTGGGCGCTGTTCATCATCATCCTTCCCATCCTGGGCTGTTTCATCTACCTGATCGCGCGCGGTCAAGGCATGGCAGAACGCCGAGCGTACGAGTACCGGCAGCAGCAGGAGGCCTTCCGCAGCTACGTCCAGGAGACCGCTCAGGAGTCGACCAGCAGCGCCGCGGACGAACTCGCCAAGCTCGCCCAGCTCCGCGATGCCGGAAACATCACACCGGACGAGTTCGCCGCCCAGAAGGCCAAGCTCCTGGCGACGTGAAACCGGCGGCCGGCGAACCGCGTCCGGCTCGGGCGGCCGGCTGGTCGTTGTCCGTGGTCGCGTCTAGCGTGAGGGGCACGCAGACCACCTCGGAGGAACGTCATGACCACTCTGACCGGACGCCCGAACACCGCGCTGCTCGTCGTCGACGTCCAGAACGGCAACACGGCCGGCGCGCACAACCGTGACGAGGTCATCGCCAACATCGCCACGCTCGTGGACAAGGCCCGAGCCGGGAGCGTGCCCGTCGTCTGGGTGCAGCACTCCAGCGACGACATGCCCCAGGGCAGCGAGGGCTGGCGCTACGTTCCCGAGCTCAGCCAGGATCAGTCCGAGCCCGTGGTCCACAAGCGGTATGCCGACTCCTTCGAGGAGACCACCCTCGAGGCCGTCCTCGCCGAGCGCGGCATCGGCAGCCTGGTCGTCGCCGGAGCACAGACCGACGAGTGCATCCGGGCCACCCTCCACGGCGCGATCGTCCGCGGCTACGACGCGACGCTCGTCGACGACGCCCACACCACCGAAGACCTCAGCCCGTGGGGCGCCCCCACACCCGACAAGGTCATCGACCACACGAACCTCTACTGGCAGAACCACACCGCTCCCGGCCGGCGCGCCGGCACCGTGAGCACCGCTTCCGTCGACTTCGGCTGAGGCCGCCCACCGGCGCGGCCGAGCGACCTCGACCGTCGCCGAGCCGGGCTCGGCCCGTCCGTGGACGTCCACTATTTTCGATCATGGACGCTGACGGCACGATGGAAGCACGAGGTCATGGCCGACCAACTCCGCCATGCCGTCGGGGCGCTCGACGCGGTGTCGGCGAACCTGGACCAGGCGTTCGAGCGGCTGGGCACGACCATCCGGGCGTCGGTGCGGCGGACGTCGGCCCCCATCGGCAGTGCCGACGTGCGCGAACGCATCGACGCGGACGGTGTTCGATCCAGCGTCCTTGAGTGAGCCGGTGGATCGGGTCGACCTGCCGTCGGACATCGGTGTGGCGTGGGGATCTGCCCTCCGACGGGTCGACGGGCATGTGTACGTCTACGGCACCCGGGACGAGCACTCTCGCAAGACCATGCACCTGGCGCGGGTCACGGGTGACAGCCTGCGCGGGCGGTGGGAGTTCCGGACCAGACGCGGCGACTGGTCCCCCGACGAGCGCGACGCGGCGGGACTGCTGCCCGGGTGTCGAACGAGTTCAGTGTGTCGCGGGTCGGCCGACGCTTCATGCTGCTGACCCACGACACCACGACGCCCTACTCCCCGGACATCGTGGGCTACTTCTCACCGTCGCCGGCCGGCCCGTTCGTCGACAAGACCCTGCTCTACACCACACCCGAGACCGGCGCGCGGCGTATACCGCGACTCCGGCGTCGTGACCCACAACTCCCACGCCCACCCGCACCTCGACCGCGGCCCCGGCGGACTCGCCGTCTCGTACAACGTGCACTCGCTCCGGCCGGCGGGCCGGGAGCCTGGACAGCCCTGGGCCATCTACGACCACGCCTCGCTGTATCGCCCACGGGTCGTCACCCTGAGGTGGGCCGAGCCCTAGGCCGGAGGCAGGTCCGGGAACTCGCACACGTCCGGGTGTCGAGAACGCGGCGCCGGCTCCGTCCCAGGGTTACCAGCGGCGGCCACCTGTCGAAGCGCGATCCCGATGAGGCGCTGGGGCGGACCACGAAGACGACAACGAGAGGGACGACCATGCAATCGAACGAGGTCACCGAGGTTCTGAACCGACCGATCAGCCGAGACCTGTTGGCCCGCGACCTGACCCGCCTGGCCTACGTCGCCACCGACGGCACACCCCGCAACGTCCCGATCGGCTTCACCTGGAACGGCTCGGAGATCGTCATGTGCACTCCGAAGAACGCCCCGAAGCTCCCAGCCCTGCGCAAGAACCTGACGGTTGCCCTGACGATCGACACCGAGGTGCACCCGCCCATGATCTTGCTCATCCGCGGTCGGGCCGAGCTGGACGTCGTCGATGGCATCCCGGACGAGTATCTCGAGGCGAACACCACCTATGCGATGACGCCCGAGCAGCGGGTCCACTGGGAGGCGGAGGTGCGTTCGCTCTATGACGGCATGGTCCGGATCGTCGTGACCCCGACGTGGGCGAAGCTGATCGATTTCGAGACGACTCTGCCCAGTGCCGTCGAGGAGCTGGTCCGGCAGCGGGCCGAGCGTCAGCGCGCCTGAGCGCCGCGGTCGAGAACCCGCACGCGGCTTCGTCCCCGGGAGCGAGCACGACCAGAATGGGCCGCACCTCACCAAGGAGACCATGATGGCCAAGTACCTGCTGCTCAAGCACTACCGGGGCGCGCCGGCCTCGGTCAACGACGTGCCGATGGACCAGTGGACGCCGGAGGAGCTCTCGGCCCATGTGCAGTACATGCGGGATTTCGCCGTTCGGCTCCAGCGCACCGGCGAGTTCGTGGAGACCCAGGGGCTCTCCCCAGAGGGCACGTTCGTCCGCTACGACGGCGACGGCAGGCCACCGGTCACCGACGGCCCGTTCGCGGAGACCAAGGACCTGATCGCCGGCTGGATGGTGATCGACGTCGAGACCTACGAGCGGGCGCTCGAGCTGGCCGCCGAGCTGTCCGCGGCCCCGGGAGCGGGTGGGAGGCCGGTCCACGAGTGGCTCGAGGTGCGCCCCTTCCTGGCCGCGCACCAGACCATCACGGAGTGACGAACGGTGGACGAGGCCCTGCTGCGGACCCTCACCCCGGCAGTGATCGGCATCCTCGTGCGTCGCGGAGCTGATTTCGCGGCGGCCGAGGACGCCGTGCAGGACGCCCTGGTCGAGGCCATGCGGGTGTGGCCGGGCGACCAGCCGCGGGACCCCAAGGGTTGGCTGGCCACTGTGGCCTGGCGCAAGTTCCTCGACGCCGCCCGCGCCGACACCTCCCGACGGCACCGGGAGGTGCGCATCGAGGCCGAGCCCACACCCGGCCCGGGTGAGATGGTGGACGACACGCTCCAGCTGTACTTCCTGTGCGCGCACCCGTCGCTGACGCCGTCGTCAGCGGTCGCGCTCACGCTGCGTGCGGTCGGCGGCCTGACCACGCGACAGATCGCGCAGGCCTACCTGGTGCCGGAGGCGACCATGGCCCAGCGGATCAGCAGGGCCAAGCGCACCGTCTCGGGCGTCCGGTTCAGCCGGCCCGGTGACGTCGCCACGGTGCTGCGCGTGCTCTACCTGGTCTTCAACGAGGGCTACTCCGGCGACGTCGACCTCTCCGGCGAGGCGATCCGGCTCACTCGCCAGCTGGCGGCCAAGACCCACCATGAGGAGGTCGCGGGACTGCTCGCGCTCATGCTGCTCCACCACTCCCGGCGCCCGGCCCGGACCAGCCCCGACGGGGAGCTCGTGCCGCTTGCCGAGCAGGACCGCAGCCTGTGGAACACCCGCCTGATCACCGAGGGTGTCGATGTGCTCCAGGCAGCCCTCGCCCGCGACCGCCTGGGCGAGTTCCAGGCCCAGGCCGCCATCGCCGCACTCCACGCAGACGCCCGGACGGCCGAGGAGACCGACTGGGTGCAGATCGTCGAGTGGTACGACGAACTGGTGCGCCTCACCGACAGCCCGGTGGCCCGCCTCAACCGGGCCGTCGCCGTCGGCGAGGCTGACGGCCCGCGGGCCGGCCTGGCCGCCCTGGCAGAGCTCGACCCCGCTCTCCCCCGTCACGCAGCTGTCGCGGCGTACCTCCACGAACGTGACGGTGACCCAGCGACCGCGGCACGGCTCTACGCCGAAGCCGCCCGAGCGGCGGCCAGCCTCCCCGAGCGCGACCACCTCATCCGACAGGCCGCCCGGCTCAACGCCCAGCTGCGCAGGTGAGCGGCGCGGCCATCATCGGCGGGCGGCAGGCATCGAGCGAGCGACTCCGGACGGTAGGCCGACGGCAAATTCGTCTTTCGCGACGATGCTGCGCATTTGTGCAACATGCCTGCCGATCATCCCCGAGCCGGGAGTACTTTCCGCGCAGGAGCCAATCCGCGCCCCGTTACTCCGTATTTCGGGAGTGCCCATGCACATCAAGCGCTTCTCGCGAGCGAAAAGGCGCGTCCTCTCGTTCGCGGCGGCGGTATTACTTGCCGCAGGTGTCATCGTGTCGATACCGGCTGCGGCCTCGGCCGCCGGTCCGTGCGGCTCGTCGTACGGACTCCTCAAGTCCTACCCGATGTACCACGTCGTCAACGGCGACCTCCGTGGATACCTCAGCATCTACTACTCGAGTTACACCGGCAGGAACTGTGCCGTCGCGACGGCGGCAGGCATCGAAGTAGGCGTGTCACGCTATCGTTCGGTCGGCATCGAGATCGCCGGTACGAACAATATGCAGTTCGACGGTGGCTACTATTCGCAATATGCGGGCCCGGTGTACACGCCGGTATCGCGCGGAAGGTGCATCACCGCATGGGCATTCTTCAACACCACCGGCGGCTCCAAGCTGGCTGAGCGATGGGTCACCAACGCGCACTGCGGCTGAGCAGGTTCACCGGCACGTTTCGACCATAGCGTCCGAGCCCCAGCCATGCGGCTGGGGCTCGGATGCGTCCCCGGCGTGATCGACCCGCGCCACAGGCGATGGGCGGCAGAGCGGACTCGCCGCCGTCGGCGATCTCCGGCACACCAGCCAGGCCGTCATCACTGCACCGCCGCGTCTCGAGGCTCCGCCGCCATTGCCAGGACTGGCTCGGGCAGGAACATTTGTCGGCACGACGATGAAGGTTCGCGTGATGCTCGCGTCCGGCCGCCCATCCTGGTGGAGCCAGCGAAGTGAGCACCCCGACGTTCGACCGAGGAGTGAGCGAGATGGCCAGGGTTGTCATGCAGGCGGTCGTGTCAGTGGACGGCTACATCGCCTATCCCGATGACACGGTCGGCCCGCTGTTCGACTGGTACGGCAACGGCGACACCGAGCTGTCCGCCAGGGCGAGCGGCTGGACGTTTCACGTCTCGCGGACGTCCGCCGACTACGTCCAGCCCTTCTGGGACGCGGTCACGGTCACGGTGATCGGTCGTCATCTGTTCGACACCACGAACGGCTGGGACGGCAAGCCGGCCGCTGGTGACGCGCTGGTCGTCGTCACCCACCGGCCGTTGCCGGAGAAGTGGCTCGCCGAGCACCCGGACGCACCGTTCCACACCGCCGACTCGGTCGAAGCAGGCATCGCGCTCGCCAAAAAGCTCGCAGGCGACGGTCTGGTGTGTGTGACCGCGGGCGACCTCGGCGGGCAGGCGTTCTCGGCCGGACTCGTCGACGAAGTGGCGATGGACGTAGCGCCGGTGGTTCTGGGCGAGGGGGTGCGGTTCTTCGGCAGTCACGCCGGCACGGTGCTCCTCGACGATCCCGACAAGGTCGTCCAGGGCGATCGTGTGTTGCACCTGCACTACACGGTCAAGCGCTGATGTCCTTCTCCGTG
>DATCVR010000395.1:0-4155 GCA_036566745.1 Jiangellaceae bacterium
GACGCCGACACCGGAGCCGCACTGGGCGCCTCGGTGGCACTGGCGGCCGGAGCCGCGCTGGCTGCCTGGGGAGTGGCGGCCTCAGCAGCCGCCACGGAGATCTCCGGAGCCGGCGCCGCGGGGGCGTCGGCCGGAGCGGATGTGGGTGCGCTCGCCTTGGGTTCGGCCGGCGCCGGTGTGGGGCGGGCAGACCTCTTTGCCGATCCGCCCTTGGCGGCCGGCGCGCTGGTGAACGCTTCCTTCAACTTGCGGACGACCGGCGCTTCGACGGTGGAGGACGCCGACTTGACGTATTCACCGAGGTCGCCCAACTTACCGAGGACGTCCTTGCTCGAAACACCGAGCTCTTTGGCAAGCTCGTGTACCCGGACCTTAGCCACTGCTCTCCTTCTCGGCCCGGGCGCATCGGCTCGGACCGGCTAGGTGGTGCGCGTGCTCATCGCTGCGTGCTCATCGAGCGCTCGTGAGCGTCACGTCGTGTCTCCCTCTTCCTGGCCAGTTCCGCCGCCCCGGATCGCCGGGCCGGCGCCATGCTCCTCGAGCCACCGCCGCACAGCATGCGCGTCGAGCCGACCCTCGCGGCGTAACGCCCGCGAGAAGGCCCGACGTCGCTCGGCGAGGTCGAGACACTCCGGACTCGGGTGCACGTAGGCACCGCGTCCGGGGAGCCGGCCGCCGGGGTCGGGGACCAGTTCGACCTGCGAACCGGAGCCTTCCGCGACGACACGGAGCAATGTGGACTTCTCCGCCCGATGCCGGCAACCCACGCACGTGCGCACAGGTGTACGCAGGCGTGAAACACCGATCGGACGGCCTTCCACTCGAACAGTCTACCGTCTGTCAGGATTCCGGCGCGCCGCCCGTGGATGTGACGGGCGCCTCGGGGGTGGTGGTGGGCGCCTTGGCCGGCTCGGCGTCGGACCGGATGTCGATGCGCCACCCGGTCAGCCGCGCGGCCAGCCGGGCGTTCTGGCCCTCGCGGCCGATGGCCAGCGACAGCTGGTAGTCGGGTACGACGACACGCGCCGCCCGGGCCTCGGCGTCGACGACCTCGACGTGGCTGACCCGGGCCGGCGACAGCGCGTTGGCCACCAGCGACGCGGGATCGTCCGCCCAGTCGACGATGTCGATCTTCTCGCCGTGCAGCTCGGTCATGACCGCACGCACCCGCATGCCCTGGGGGCCGATGCACGCGCCCTTGGCGTTGACGCCGGCGACGGTGGAGCGTACGGCGATCTTGGATCGATGGCCCGCCTCACGGGCGATGCCGGCGATCTCGACCGTGCCGTCGGAGATCTCGGGGACCTCGAGGGTGAACAGCTTCTTCACGAGGTTGGGATGGGTGCGCGAGACCGTGATGACCGGACCGCGCAGCCCCTTGCGGACCTGGACGACGTAGCACTTGATGCGGCTGCCGTGCTCGTAGCGCTCGCCCGGCACCTGTTCGGCCGGCGGGAGCACGGCCTCGACCTTGCCGAGGTCGACCAGCACGGTGCGGGCGTCGCGGCCCTGCTGGATGGTGCCCGAGACGATGTCGCCTTCCTTGCCCAGGAACTCGCCGTAGGTGATCTCGTCCTCGGCGTCGCGCAGGCGCTGGAGGATCTCCTGCTTGGCGGTGGTGGCGGCGATGCGCCCGAAACCCTCGGGGGTGTCGTCCCACTCGCGAACGACCGTGCCGTCGGTGTCGACCTCTTGGGCCCACACGGTGACGTGGCCGCTCTTGCGGTCGAGCTCTACCCGGGCCTGCGGCTGTGCGGCCTCGGAGCGCTGGTAGGCGAGCAGCAGGGCGCGTTCGAGCGCCTCGACGACGAGGTCGAAGGAGATCTCCTTCTCGCGTTCGAGTGCCCGCAGGAGCGCAAGGTCGATGTCCACGTCGTGCTCACCCCTTTTCGTGGTCGTCGACGCCGGAGTCGGCGTCGTGGTCGGATTCGAGCTCGGTGTCGTCGGGTCGGTTGAACTCGACCTGGACCCGCGCGCGGCGGACGTCGTCCAGATCGAGCGTGCGCACGGCACCGTCGACGTCGAACGTCGCGGAGCCGTCGTCGGCCGAGGTGAGCCGCCCGGTGAACTCGCCACCCTCGACCAGCACCACACGCACCAGGCGGCCGGTGGCGCGACGCCAGTGGCGCGGCAGCGTGAGCGGCCGGGAGACGCCGGGCGAGCTGACCTCGAGCGTGTAGGGGGCGCTGCCCAGGGTGTCGGCGGAGTCGAGAGCCGCCGAGATCGACCGCGACACCTCGGCGCAGTGGTCGAGGTCGACCCCGCCATCGGCATCGACGACGATCCGCACCACGCGCCGACGGCCGGCCTGGCCGACGGTGAGGTCCTCGAGGTCGAGACCCTCGGCCTCGACCACCGGGGTGACCACGGTTTCGAGGAGGTCACGAATGGTGGCGTTCAACGGGGCCCTCCTCGCTCTCGAGTTGTCCCGCACACCGCGCGGGTCATCACCTCAACCCTATCCGATCGAGAGCCCTGCTCATCGTCAGCGGGACTCGCATGCATCGTGTCCGCGCCGGGCCCGAAGGAGACGTGTTCACCCGCTTCGCACCTGTCGCCGATGGTCCCACCCGATCTGCCCGTTTCCGTGCCCAGGCCGGCGACCGGTTACCGTATGCCGGTGATCGATCGCGTGGACCCCGGGCGCCGACGACTCCTCGCATTCGTGGCCGCCGCGCCCGTGCTCGGCGTCGTCTTCGCTGGTTGTGCTGGCGACACCGCAGGCAAGGCAGGTCCCACCACCACCTCCGACGCCGACTCCCACGCCCGCCGCTCCGCCATCCGCGACGAGCTGGCCCTCATTGCGCTGCACACCGCGACCGCCGCCCGCCACCCGGACCTCGCCGCGGCACTCGCCCCGTTCACCGCCCACCACCACGACCATCTGGCCACGGTCGAGGCCGACGGCCCGCTCCCGGTCGGCGCCGACGCCACCACCGCTCCGGACGCCCCGGCGGTCGCCGACGACCCGGCCACGGCGCTCGCCGCGGTCAGGGACGCCGAGCAGGCCGCGGCCGACGCCCGGGTGGCCGACTGCGTCGGCGCCGTGGGACCACGCCTCGCCGCCGTCCTGGCCTCCATCGCCGCCTCCGAGGCCTCCCACGACGTGGCTCTGGAGGCAGCGTGATCCGATCGAGCACCGCACCCACCGGCGCCACCGAGCCCGCCGCTGCCCCTGACCCCGCCCTCACCGAGGCGGCTCAGGCAGCCCTGGCCGGCGAGCATGCCGCCGTCTACGGGTACGGCGTGGCCGGAGCGCATCTCGCCGACGACGAGCGCGAGGCCGCGCGCGAAGCCCTCGACGCCCATCGCGCTCGACGTGACGCGCTGACCGCCCAGATCGCTGGGCTCGGCGCCGCGCCCGTCGCCGCACTCCCCGCGTACGCGCTCCCGTTCCCGGTCACCGACGCCACCACCGCCCGCCAGCTCGCCGGGGTCCTCGAACAGCGCCTCGGGCCGCTCTACACCGACCTGGTCGCGGCCGGCTCCGACCCCGACATCCGAGCCCTCGCCGCCCTGGCCGTGGTCGACACCGCGGTGCGTGCCACGAGGTGGACCGGCACGACCTCGGCGTTCCCCGGACTCGACGGCCGGCCGGGCGCGCCCCTGCCGACCCCCGCGCCGAGTAGCCCGTCGTCACCCTCCACCACCGCTCCGCCGCCATGACGGTCGTCGAGATCCCGGACGGGCTTCGGCGCAACGCGGCCCTCGTCTTCGGCGCCACGGGTACCGCCTGGCTGGAGCGTCTGCCTGCGGAGATCGACCAGTTCCTCGACGCATGGGACCTGCGAGCCGACCTGCCGCCAGGACGGTCGCCGTGGCACGGCATGTGCGGCCTCGTCCTGCCGGTCCGCACTGCCGACGACGTCCCCGCGGCCCTGAAGCTGTCGCCGGCCGACGAGGGCAACGAACACGAACACATCGCGCTGGAGACCTGGGACGGCGACGGCGCGGTCCGCCTGCTCGCCGCCGATCCCGCCCGGCGGGTACTGCTCATGGAGCGCCTCGACGGCGATCACGACCTCCGCCGCGAGCCCGCCTCCGAGGCGACCACCGAGCTGGCCCGGTTGCTGGTCCGTCTGGCCGTGCCGGCGCCGCCCGCCGTCGCGCGGATGGTGCTCCTGGCAGAGACGTGGGTCGAGGAGTGGCCGCGCC
>DATCVR010000396.1:0-1752 GCA_036566745.1 Jiangellaceae bacterium
ACGAGCTCGCCCGTCAGCGCCAGCCACGCGGCCATGCCGGCTCCGAGCTTCGGCGGCATCCTCACGCTGGCTCCTCCCCCGGCGATGAGGTTGTTCTTCACGTGCCCGTCGCCGATCCGGGTGCCGGCGGCGGCGATGACCAGGTCGCACGCCAGCGCGATCTCCAGACCACCCGCGACGGCGAACCCGTGGAGCGCGGCGACGAAGACGATCGGGCTGGCCTCCATCGCGAGCGTCAGGTCGCAGATCTCGCGAAGGTGTGGACGAGGCGACTCTCCGCTCTGGGCACATTCGAGCAGATATGCCAGGTCGGCCCCGGCGCAGAAGCCCTCCCCCGCACCCGTGAGGATCACGACCCGGACCCCGTCGTCCTCGGCCCGGGAGAGCTGCCCCGACAGCGCACTCACCAGCGACGGGTCCAGCGCGTTGCGGGACTCGGGCCGGTTCAGCGTCCAGGTCTCGACGTCACCGGTCCGACTCGTCAGAAGGACGTCGGTCACCGGGCGCCCCCGACCTCGGCGAGCCGCTTGCGCAGCACCGCGCGCTGCACCTTGCCGCTCGGTGTCTTGGGCAGCTCCGCGACGAACTCGATCTGGCGGGGGTAGGCGTGGGCGGCGTACTCCTTCTTCACCCAGTCCTGGAGCTCCTTCACCAACACATCGGCGCCCTCGAACCCCGAGGTAAGCACGACGTACGCCTTGATGACCTCGCCCCGCATCTCGTCCGGGGCGGCCACGACCGCGCACTCCGTCACGGCCGGGTGCGTGCCCAGCGCGCTCTCGACGTCGAACGGTCCGATCCGGTAGCCGGCCATCAGGATCACGTCGTCGTCGCGGGAGGAGAAGTGGATCAGACCGCTGCTGTCGATCGTGATCAGGTCGCCGCTGAGGTAGAACTCGCCGTCGGCGCTGAACCGGTCACCGCGATGGCCGCGATCCTGGCCGTACCCGGTGAAGGTGAAGAACGGACTCTCCGCGATCCGCACCGCCAGCCGCCCGACGTCGCCGGGCTCGGCAGGTACGTCCTCGTCCAGCCTGAGCGCGGTCAAGGACCACCCGGGGAAGCTGCGGCCCATCGCCGCCGGCTCGACCTCGGTGGCGGCGTGGGGGTGGTGGGCGAATCCCGCGGGCATACCCAGCTCGGTCTGCCCGAAGTGGTCGTGGATCTCCAGCCCCCACTGCTGCTGCGCCCAGGCGAACACATCGGGCGTGAGCGGCTCACCGGCACTGGAGAGCCGCCTCAGCGCCGGAAGCTCCGCCTGTGTCTTCGCACCGCGCAGACCCCGGAAGATCGTGGGCGCCGCCGCCAGATCGGTGACCTCGTACTTCTCCAGGATCCGCCAGGTGGTCTCGGCATCGAACTTCGCCGTGCTCACGATGTTCGGAACGCCCACGCACATCGGCGCGATCACCCCGGCGTACAGGCCGTAGGCCCAGCCCGGGTCAGCGGCGTTCCAGTAGACCGCGCCATCCTCGACCCCGAGACCGATCTCGAGATAGGCCTGCCAACCAGCCACGTACGCGAGCGGGTGGATGACCGTCTTGGGCTTGCCCGTCGTGCCGGAGGTGAACATGTGCGTCAGCTCCACCTCGGGCCCGGCAGGTGCCGGCTCGCTCCACAACGGTGCGGCCGCCGCGGCGGTTCCCAGGTCGATGCCACCGGCCGGAGGGGTGGCGCCGGCCTCGAGCCCGGCCACCAGCCGAACCCGGTCCGCGGGCAGCTTGCCGAACTGCTCTCCATCGGTAACCACCA
>DATCVR010000397.1:0-5318 GCA_036566745.1 Jiangellaceae bacterium
AACGGAGAAGCACATGTACCGACGTCTGACCGCGGCCGCCGCCATCACGGCGCTCGCGTTCGCCGCTGCCGTGCCGGCGGTGGCGGCCGAGACCACCGACCAGCCCGCCGGAGCCACCGAGGGCGGCAGCGGCCGCCTCGAGCTGGTCCTCGACGCCTCCGGCTCGATGGCCGAGGAGGCCCAGGGCGGCACCCGCATCGACATCGCCAAGGAGTCGCTCAACCAGGTCATCGAGCAGCTGCCCGAGAACGCTCCGGTGGGCCTGCGGGTCTACGGCGCCACCATCGACACCGGCCCGGGGTCGTGCGAGGACTCGCAGCAGGTCGTCGAAATCGGCACCGGCAACCGCGACGACCTGCGCGCCGCGGTCGCGTCGTACACCCCGCTCGGTGAGACCCCGATCGCCTACGCGCTGCAGGAGGCCGCCAAGGACCTCGGCTCCGAGGGCCAGCGCACCATCGTGCTGGTCTCCGACGGCGAGCCCACCTGCGAGCCCGACCCGTGCGTCGTCGCCGCCGACCTGGCCGCCCAGGGCATCGATCTCAAGATCGACGTGGTCGGGCTGAGTGTCGACGCCGCCACCCGCGACAAGCTGAGGTGCATCGCCGAGAACGGCAACGGCACCTACTACGACGCCGACGACGCCGAGACCCTCACCCAGTCGCTCACCCAGATGTCCACGCGTGCCTTCCGGCCGTTCGAGGTCAGCGGCATCCCGGTGGCCGGGGGCGCCGAGCCGGCTGCCGCCACCGAGCTCCGCAACGGCCAGCAGTACGTCGACACCGTGCCCACCGGCGAGACGCCCCTCTACTACAGCGTGAAGCGCACCGTGCCCGGCTCCACCCTCCACTTCGGCACCACGCTGCGCTCGGTCCGTGGCGGACAGTCGTTCTTCGACGTCGAGGCTCTCACCAGCGACGGCACCTCCTGCGAGCGCCACGACGGCATGAGCAGCGATCTGTGGGGCAGCCGGGCCCTGCTGCCCGGTGCGGTCGATACCTGGAAGCTCGACCCGGAGGACGTCTGCAACACCGCCGACGAGATCATCTTCTCGGTGGTCCAGAACGGCACCGACCTCAGCGGAGCCCCCTTCGAGATCGCGGTCTACGAGGAGGCTCCGGTCGACCCCCACGCCGACCTGCCGCCCGCCGAGACCAGCGTGACGTGGACCGCGATGGACTCCTCCAGCCCCACCGCTGGCGTGGTCCCGGGTACGAGCATCTCCGACGCGCCCGTCCTCGAGCCGGGCGCCTACGACCTGCAGATCCTCACCGGCGAGACGCAGGTCTTCGCGGTGCCGCTCGACTGGGGCCAGCACCTCCAGTTCCAGGCCGTCAGCGCTCCGCGTACCGGCGCCCTCGACGAGGCGATGCAGGACACGGCCACGATGAACGCCCGGGTCATCGGCCCGGTGCGTGAGGAGAACAGCGTCCTGCTCGGCATCTCCGACGAGCCGGAATGGGCCGACCTGGGCCAGAGCGTCGGCGAGGGCGAATCCCTCAGCGCCGGCGGTGCGACCCCGAAGGTCTCCTACCTCAACCGCACCGACCCCGAGGTCGCCGCGGCCGCTCTGCCGGGCTACCGCTTCGTCGAGGTCAACTTCAGCGGCGGCAGCGACTCCGAGACCTACCTGCTGCCCTACACGCTCACCGTCGACGTCATCGGCACCGCCGGCGAGGGTGCGCCGGAGTACGCCGACGCCGACGGCCTGACCACGCCGGTGCCCTCCCCCGCCGAGATGATCGTCCCGGCCGCCGACACGACGGACGAGAACGGCGACGAGCCCGCCTCGACGGAGTCCCCCGCGGGCGACTCGGGGACCGAGACCGACCAGGTCGACGACGTGGCCGCCGAGCAGGACTCGGGTCTGCCGATCGCACCGCTCCTGCTCGGGCTGGGCGGGATCGTCCTGCTCGTGGGCGGTGGGCTGGCCGTGGCCAAGGCGGTGCGCCGGTCGTGACCCGCGACGCGGAGCCGACCGGGACGCGCTAGTCCCAGAGCACGACAGCACCGATCAGCAGCCCGAGGCCGACCACCACACTGGTCAGGCCGAGGGCTGCTGCTCGTGTGCGCCACCATCGCGCCGGCTTCCGGTCCGGGCTGGATGCCGCCGCGCCCGGGTGAGGCTCCGCCCCGTCCCATCCTGGCGCGGGGAGGTGTTCGAGCACCTCGATGTCGAGCCCGTCGTCGTCGGGCACCGCATCGGGCCCGGGCAGCCGGCCGGTGTCCCGCAGCCAGTCGCGGGCCTCGGCCGCCGACAACGGACGCTGGTCGGGATCGGCGGCGCTCAGCCGGACTGCCAGCGCCCACAGCACGGGATCGACGTCGTCGGGCGGCCCCGCCGCGTCGACGACCGGCCCGCCGGACGGCGGTTCCTCGCCGGTCAGCATCTCGATCATGACGACACCCGCGGCCCAGACGTCCTGGCGCGGGTCGGGGTCGGCACCCTCGGCCTGCTCGGGCGCCTGGTACCCGGAGGTGCCCAGGACGGTGTGTGCCCGGGTCATCCGCGGCTCGTCGAGAGGAACCGCCACGCCGAAGTCGCCGAGGCGCAGGTGGGGACGGCCGCGGCCGGTGGGCTCGAGCAGGATGTTGGCCGGCTTGACGTCGCGATGGACCAGCCCGGCGTCGTGGACCTCGCCCAGCGCGACCAGGAGCTGGTCGAGCAGGACGGCCGCCCACTCCGGTGGCAGCCGGCCGAAGTCGCCGATCAGCGTCGCCAGCGAACCGCCTCGGACCAGGTCCATGGTGAACAGCACGCGGTCGTCCTCGCCGGCCCAGCCGCGCGGCGTGACGCAGTGGGGATGCTCGACCCGCATCGTCTGCTCGCGGACGAACCGGATCAGGGACTCGGCGTCGACCTGGCGGAGCACCTTGGCCGCGCGATGGACCTCGTCGCGGCGGTCCCAGACCAGCCAGACCGTACCCATGCCGCCGCGGCCGATCGGTTCGAGCAGCTCGTAACGACCGGCGAACACCTCACCCATCGGCGGCCTGCCGCAGCAGCTCGGCCAGGGCGGCGTGGTCGGCGGCCAGGAGGCGCGATGCCGAGCGCAGTTCGTCGCGGGTGGCCACCCGGCGTAGCTGGACCGGCAGCGGCTCGGCCTCGTCTGGGCGGGTGGCGCTGACGGTACTGAGCTTGCGGGTCTCGGCCTGGATCTGTTCGAGGCGCCGCTCGAGCTCGGATCCGCTGGGCACGGTGGCACCGTCGGCGAGGTCGATCAGGGCGGTGAGCCGGCCGACCACGGCCGGATTGCCGATCTTGATGCGCTGGCCGGTGACGAGCTGCGACAGCATGGCCGGCGAGAGCCCCAGGACCGAGGCGATCCGGCGCTGCGTGAGCCCGAGGCGGTCGCGGATCCGCCCGACCAGGGCTGCCGCGCTCTCGCCGTACACCTCGACCTGCTGGGCGAGGTTGCGCTCGATCGTTTCGTCGTCCACTCGATGACCTCCGGCATTTCGTCGTAGGCGAGCATCCCACGGCCGCCGCCGGTCAGCGGGCGCGGGCCACGCGTCCTTCGTCCCAGACCGGGTGGGGACTCTCGTAGACGGTGCCGTCGGCGCCGAACACCAGGTATCGGTCGAATCCGCGGGCGAACCAGCGGTCGTGGGTGACGGCGAGCACCGTCCCCTCGAAGGCGTTCAGGCCGTCCTCGAGGGCTTCGGCCGAGACGAGGTCGAGGTTGTCCGTGGGCTCGTCGAGCAGCAGCAGGGTGGCACCGGAGAGTTCGAGCAGGAGGATCTGGAAGCGCGCCTGCTGGCCGCCGGAGAGCGAGTCGAACGCCTGCTCGGCGGCGTAGGCGAGCTCGTAGCGATCGAGCGCGCGGCTGGCCTCCTCACGGGGCTTACCGGAGCGCCGTCCGTCGCCGCGGTGGAGGATCTCCAGCAGCGTCCGGCCGGCCAGCTCGGGGTGTTCGTGGGTCTGGGCGAACCACCCCGGGCGGACCCGCGCACCGAGCCGGGCCAGGCCGGTGTGGTTCACCGCGGGGATCGGGACGTCGTCGACGGGCTCGTGCTCTCCCTCGGGGTCGGAGCCGCCGGCCGCCAGCAGCCGCAGGAAGTGGGACTTGCCCGAGCCGTTGGAGCCGAGGACGGCCACCCGCTCGCCGTACCAGACCTCGAGGTCGAAGGGGCGCATCAGCCCGGTGAGCTCGAGCCGTTCGCAGACCACCGCACGCTTGCCGGTACGGCCGCCGCGCAGGCGCATCGAGAGCTCCTGTTCGCGCGGCTGGTCCTCGGGCGGGCCGGCGTCCTCGAACCGGCGCAGCCTGGTCTGGGCGGCCTGGTACCGCTTGGCCATGTCGGAGTTGTAGGCGGCCTTCTGCTTGTACATCTGCACCAGCGCCTTGAGCCTGGCGTGGTCCTCGTCCCAGCGGCGGCGCAGCTCCTCGAGCCGGGCGAACCGGTCGCGCCGCGCCTCGTGGTACGTGGCGAATCCGCCGGGGTGGACCCATGCGGTGTTGCCGGCGGCCCCGAGCTCGACCGTGGCGATGCGGGTGGCGGTGCGGGCCAGCAGCTCGCGGTCGTGGCTGACGAAGAGGACCGTCTTCGGTGTCTCGACCAGGCGCTCCTCGAGCCAGCGCTTGGCCGGGACGTCGAGGAAGTTGTCCGGCTCGTCGAGGAGGAGGACGTCGTCCGGCCCACGCAAGAGCGCTTCGAGGACGAGCCGCTTCTGCTCGCCGCCGGAGAGGGTGGCGACCTCCCGCCACCGGCACCGCTCGAATGGCACGCCGAGTGCGGCGGTGGTGCAGACGTCCCAGAGGACCTCGATCTCGTAGCCCCCGGCGTCGGCCCACTCGGCCAGGGCCCCCGCGTAGGCCATCTGGGTGGCTTCGTCGTCGCGGTCCATCATCGCCAGCTCGGCGGCGTCGACCGCGGCCGCGGCGTGACGTACGCGAGGTGGTGCGACCGATAGCAGCAGCGCACGGATGTCGGTGGCACCCCGCGAGACGAACTGGCGCATCACGCCCAGCCCGCCGCTGCGGGTGACCGCGCCCTCGTCGGGGTCGACGTCGCCGGCCACGATGCGCAACAGGGTGGTCTTGCCCGATCCGTTGGCGCCGACCAGGGCCACTTTCGCACCGTCGCCGACCCGGAAGGAGATGTCGTCGAGCAACACGCGGCCGTCAGGCAGCGTGAAGGAGACGGAGTTGAGATCGACGTGGCCCACGACGACCCAGTCTCGTCGCGGCCCGCCACCACGTCCATGCGTTTTCCGCACCGTCGTGACGCGGGGCCGAGCGCGGCGGTGCGGGCCGTCGGCTCCGGCGGGTGCGGCGTGCGGGCCGTCGGCTCCGGCGGGTGCGGCGTGCGGGCCG
>DATCVR010000398.1:0-21239 GCA_036566745.1 Jiangellaceae bacterium
CCGGCGATAGGTACGTTCCGGGATATCAACCAGCGGAGCGAACCTCGACACCGGCAGCGCTGCTGCCGCTCTCAGGGCCTCGAGGTCTTCGAAGGGACCTGATCGACGTACTCAGCGCCCTTCTGCCACACCCGCAGCTGCACCGTCGCCTCCGCCAGCGCGAGCTTGAGCTGCTCGTTCTCCGCCCGCAACCGCCGTTCGGTCGAGGTGACCCCGTTGCCTGGGCCCGGCATAGCGCTCTCCAGCCCGGCCTTGCCAGCGTCGACGAACCGGTCCCGCCACCGCCCCACCGTCTGCGCCGACGTCCCATGCCGCCGCGCCGCCTCCGCCAACGACGCTTCCCCACCGAGCACCGACAGCACCAACCGCGCCCGCTCCTCGACCGACAGCTCCGTCAACGTCCTACGACTCATCCGCGCCACCATCCCTGAGCTGGGCCATTCCACCCGGACCCTGCCAGAAAGTTTGACGCACGAGAGATGCGATCATGCGAACATATGTTCTAACGTGGCGGCATGGCTGGCCCAACGGATCGCTCGCAGCCACCCCACGTACAGCGGTGGCAGAGCGTGCTGAACGAACATTGGCCGACCCAGCCACAGCAGTTCAAGGATCGCCCGCCCGGCATCCCCGTCCGTGCCCGGGTGCAGTGGGAGCGCGACGGCGAGGAGTATCTGTTCGGGGTCGCCATCCGCTGGGATGCCGACCACGTCTACGTCCAGATCCGCGACACCACCGGCCGCCTGGCCGGGCAGGGCGTGTGGCTCAAGCCGGCCGACGTCTACCGGATGGGTGACCCCACCACCTGACGTCGGCCGCCCGTCCGTCGAGGAACCCGGCCGTGGAGGATCTGGGCATGAGCGAACTGCACACCGACGCCTACGCGGTGACGATCGTCCAGACGTTGCCCGGCGGCCGTGGTCGCCGGTACTCCACCGCCGTGGGCGACGGCGATCCGCGTGGTCTCATCGAGGCCGCCCTCGACGAGGCCCGCCAGCGCGGGGGTGTCATCGACGCCGTCGACGGCGGCAACCCGTATGCCGTGCTCGACGTCCTCGACGGCAACGGCGAGGTCGTGCAGGACTTCGGGATCCCCGATCGGGAGGCGCTCGAGTGGTGGGTGCGCCTCCTCGGCGTCACGATCGAGTCGGAGGACACCGCACCCACGTTCGACGGATGACGGGCCGGGCTCGACGATGACGTTTGGTCAAGGGCCGACCTGGGCACGTGCCTCGGTATCGGGACCGGAGTATCGGAGGAGTCATGGCCAGTCAGACAGTCGCCGAGGTGATGACGACAGACGTACTCGCCGTCGCGGTGACCGACCCCGTCACGATGGCGGCTCATCTCATGCGTGATCACGACATCGGCGACGTGATCGTGACCGAGGGCTCCATCGTCCGTGGAATGGTCACCGACCGCGACCTGGTGATCCGGGTGATGGCCGAGGGGATGGACCCGAACACCACCCTGACCGGCCATATCCTCAGCGAGCCGGTCGTCACGGTGGGCGCCGGCTCTCCGGCGCAGGAGGCCGTGGACGCGATGCGACAGTACGCCGTACGACGGTTGCCGGTCGTCGAGGCGAACGGTGAGCTGGTGGGGGTCGTCACGCTCGGCGACCTGGCCATGGACCGTGACTCGACGTCAGCCTTGGCCGACATCAGCGCAGCGCCGCCGGACCACTGAGGCGTACGTGTCTCGAGGCCACCGGGGCGAAGGGTGCGGCCCCGGTGCTGTCTGCCCAACACCGGAACCTGGGCTACCGAGCCTCTCGAGCGAACCGGCTCCCTACGGACTCTGTACCCGTCGAGGGCTCGTGTATGAGTGTGTTCGCCACCTCAGTGTCGGCCAGGCGGGCGCGAGGTACATGATGAGTCATGACCGAGAACGATGCCGAGCGGTTCGCGCGGCTGGCGCAGGCGCTGGTGGATCAGCCCGACGTCGAGGGAACCCTCGAGCAGGTACTGGCCTTCGCGGTGGCGATGATCGGCTGTGATCATGCCGGCGTCATGCTCGTGCATCCCGCCGGGGACATCGAGACGGCCGCCGTGACCACCGAACTGGTGGAGAAGGCCGACCAGCTGCAGCTGGAGTACCACGAGGGCCCGTGCGTCTCGGCCATCGAGGACGAACGCAACTTCGTCATCCTCGACACCGCCACGGATCCGCGATGGCCGACCTGGGGGCCACGCGTCGCCGAACTCGGCATGCGCAGCATCTGCAGCACCGAACTCGACACCGGCTCGGACACCGTCGGCGCGCTGAACCTCTACGCGACCCAGGTGGACTACTTCGATGCCGAGTCCGTCGAGGCGGCGCATATCCTGGCCCGCCACGCCGCGATCGCGATCGACACCACCCGCCGGCACTCCGTGCTGATCCGCACCGTCGACGCCCAGACCAAGATCGGACAGGCCATCGGCATCCTCATGGCACGCCACGGCCTCGATCACGACCAGGCCTTCGGCGTGCTGCGCGCGTACTCCCAGGACAACAACGTCAAGCTTCGAGTCGTGGTCGACCGGGTCGTCGCCAGCGCCGCTGCGCAGCACGGGTGACAGGAGGATGCCCCCACTGGGGGTGGAGGTGGGGGCACCCGTGGTGCACGGCCAACGGGGACGTGACCGCACCTTCACGCTACGCCGGTAAACGCCGGATTTCGGGCGTTATGCGACGTAGGTGAGCGCGGCTCACGGCGGTCACAGCCAGCCGCTCTTGCGCATCCTGGCGTGGATCAGCCGGCAGGCCACGGCGGTCGCGACGATGACCATCGGATAGCCGAAGGTCCAGCCCAGCTCGGGCATGTGATCGAAGTTCATGCCGTAGATGCCGAAGACCATGGTGGGCACGGCGACGACTGCCGCCCACGCCGAGATCCGTCGCACGTCGGTGTTCTGCCGGACGGTCACCAGTGCGAGGTGGGCGGTGAGTGCGCTGGTCAGGAGCTCGCCGTGGGAGTCGGCCTGACGATCGACGCGGACCAGGTGGTCCAGGGCGTTGCGAAAGTACTCCGGCAGGCCCGTGCACAGCTCGACGCGTTCCGCGGCGAGATCGTCGAGGACCGGCACGAGCGGATCGACGGCCGCCCGGCACTGCAGGGCGCGCCGCTTCAGCGCGTGGATCGCCGCCGTGACGTCGCCGCCGGGCTCTTCGAAGATCTGCCGCTCGACGTCGATGAGGTCGGTCTCGACCTGGGCCACCACCTTCGCGTAGGTGTCGATGACCAGATCGCAGATCGCGTACAGGACGCCGGCCGGGCCCGCGCGCAGGAGCCAGGCGTCGGCCTCCACCCGGATCCGTAGCGCCTGGAGAGGGTTCGGCGTGCCGTGACGGACGGTGACGACGAAGTCCGGCCCGATGAACAGCATGATCTCGCCGACGTCGAGCTGGGACGCGCCCGGACGCTGGCGCAGTGTCTTCAATACCACGAACACCGAGTCGCCGTAGCGCTCGAGCTTCGGCCGCTGATGCGCGTGAATCGCGTCCTCGACGGCCAGGGGGTGCAACCCGAGCTCATCCGTGATCAGGTCGAACTCGTCCTGTGTGGGTTCGTGGAGACCGATCCACAGGAGAGCGTCACCGTCCGTCCGAGCCTTGGCGAAGGTGTCGCTGATGTCGCCGACGATCTCGTGCCGGCGCCCGTCGCGGTAGATGGCCTGATCCACGATCACGGGCACGATTGTCCGGCATGCCATGGGCGGCCTCGACCGACGGTGCCCTCCGGGGCGTCAAGATTCCGTATGGATGTCGCCGGGCCTCAGCTCTCGTGCGGGACGAGCCGGAACGTCGAGCGGGCTGCCTCGGCGCCGACCACGGTGCCGACGATCGCCGGCCCGAAGCGGTCGTACTTCGCGTGATAGGCCGCATCGATCCCGTGGTGCACCTCCGGCCCCGGCTCCTCGAACGTGACGTCCTTCTCGACTCCACCAGCCTGGATCCGCCCCTGCGGGTGCGCGAGAGCCCGGCGGAACCACGCGTTGTCACGTCCGTACGCTGACCGCACGAACACGTCGTCGCCCACCCGGACCACCCAGATCGTCACGTATGGCCGCAAGCTCCCGTCCTCGCGTCGGGACGTCACCCGCAACTCCTGCGCGCGGCCGATCCGGTCCAGCTCGTCCGCCGACCACGTCGTCATCCGACATTCCTCTCGTAGGCCATCGCCCACCGTGCCCACCTGTCTCGACGAACGTACGACGCGCGGCGCATCCGTGGGAGGCACTGGAGGTACCAGGAAGGTCCGGACTCGGACGGCTCACCGAAGGGGCTTCGGAATAGCCGAGATGTACCGGAAGAGTGGCATCTCAGCCGTTCCGGGGGAATATGGGACGTGAAGGCGCGAGACTGGGGGGCGATGATGATCCGCTCGCCTGACATGAAGCTCGGCCGGATCGATCGCGCGCTGGCCGAGCTGGCCGAAGCGCGTCGTCGATGCCGTGACCCGATCCGGGCCTGGCAGCTGAGCGACGCCATCGACGCCCAGCTCGACCTGCGCCTCACGATCATGGGGCTGGTCGCCGCACGCGACTCGACCTCGCGCTCGGCCATGGACGACATTCCGACGACCTGATCGGCCGGCCGCGCGGCGCAGCCCGCCGTCGCGAGCTCACGTCGCGCGGTGTCGCCCACGATGTCGCGATGAACGAATCCGCGACACACCGACGACGTTGACGACGGCCACGACGCCGACCACCGCGGACACCACCGCGACAGTTCGCAGCGCGGGATCTCCGTCGGCGGACAGCCAGGCCCACACCGCCGTGGCGGCAGCCACGACCGCTCCGAACGCCGACAGGGCGATCCGGAGCCGGTAGGCGGAGCGGGCGCGCGTCGGCTCCGCACCCGTGGGCTCGGATCCAGGGACGTCCGGATCGAGACCGTCCATCGGCCCACAGCCCCCTCCCGCACTGTCACCGGGTCGGTACCCGGTTCCGAGCTCGGCAAGCCTCCGCGCCGCTCCGCGTCCGATCCCGCGTCGTGCCGGTCAGCGCATGAGCCCGGCGACGAGGTTGATGGCTCCGGCAATGATGACCACGCCGAAGATGTAGGCCAGGACGGCGTGGGAGAGGACGGTTCGGCGGGTCTGCGGATTCCGCAGCGACGTGTCGGAGATCTGGTACGTCATGCCCACGGTGAAGGCGACGTAGGCGAAGTCGCGGTAGCTGGGTGGGGCCGGAGTGTCCGCGTCGAACGTGATGCCACGCCCCGCCCCGGGTCCGTAGTAGAGGTGGGCGTATCGCAGGGTGTAGACGGTGTTGAGCACCGTCCAGGACAGCGCGACGGTGGTGCCCGCCACCGCGACGAGCACCGCCCTCAGGGTGCCGGTCCGGTCGCTCGCGAGGCCGAGCGCGAAGCCGACGGCGAGCAGGCTGGCCATGCACACTGCGGCGAGCAGGGCGGTCGCCGAGGCGCGAGTGTCGTCCTCCTGGGTGGCCAGCCGCTCGGTGTCCGGGCCGTCCACCCGGAGGATGAGGTGCCAGACACTGCCGAGGAAGGTGGCGGCCGCAGCGTCCCAACCAGCGACGACGGCCAGCTCCCACGGAGCGAACGGGAGCAGGGCGAGCGCCGCGGCCAGGCCCACGAGGAGAACGATGACCGCCCGCCGCAGAGCGGGCGCGTGCCAGCCCAGCACTCGGTGGTAGAGCGTCCTCGACGGAAGGCCACTCACTGTTCACTCACGACGGCTACCGGCAACGATCCTGACGACCTGCGCACGCTGCCGGTATACCGCGTCACGGCAGAACTCCGCAGCCCTGATCCGAGGATCGGTTGCTGGGCGAGTCACGCTGCGAGTACGTTCATTTGAGGGGGCGATTGACATGCTGAACGACTATCCGATCCTTGCGACGATCGCGACAAGCGACATGGCCCGAGCAGCGGCCTTCTACGAGGGCACTCTGGGCTTCACCGCCGAGATGGAAGATCCGGCCGGTGGCAATCTCTACAGGTCGGGCGACACCCGGTTCCTCGTGTACCCGAGTTCGTTCGCGGGTGGACCCGCACAGACCGTGGCCACCTGGTTCGTCGACGACGTCGACGCGGTCGTGGCGGAGCTGGCCGACAAGGGCGTGACCTTCGAGCAGTACGACCTGCCCGGAATCAAGACCGACGAGCGCGGAATCGCCGAGCTCGGACCGCTTCGGGGCGCCTGGTTCAAGGACCCGGACGGCAACACCTTGAGCGTCGGCCAGGGCCCGTCCAGCTAGGCTCCGGTCGCACCGGCGGCACGTGCGAGGCGCGCTCGGCGCGGTCAGGGCATGCCGCGCTCGATGGCCTCGATGATGCGCGGTCGCAGCTCGGCGGCGCTGATGATCGCGTCCACCGAGCCGACCTCGACCGCGCGCTGGATGTTGTGCACCCGGTCGAACTCTGCGGCGACCTCGCCGAGCTTCTCCGCCCGGACGGCCGACTGCACCTCGGCGAGCCGCGTGTTCAGCGCCGCTCGCTCGGCGCCGTTGGCCGCCGCGACCTGGGCCTGCAACTCGGTCACCCGAGGGTCGGTCGCGGTGCGGTTGTTCACCTCACCGGAGAACACCACGGCAGCCGCCGGCGCACCCCCGAGCACCGAGGCGAACGAGCCCTCCAGCGCCAGCACGGTCATGTTCGGGTTGAGCGCCTTGGAGAACACCACGAACGCGCCGCCGTGGTAGCGGGAGATCACACAGAACACGATCGGCCCGTCGAAGTTGACGATCGCCCGGCCGATCTCCGCGCCGTACTCCAGCTGGAGGTTGCGCATCGACTCCGGTGAGCCGTCGAACCCGGACAGGTTCGCCAGCACCACCAGCGGCCGGTTGCCCGACGCCGCGTTGATCGCCCGCGCGGTCTTCTTCGACGACCTCGGGAACAGCGTGCCGGCGGTGTAGGTGTCCGGTCCGTCGGTGGGCGGGAAACCGCGCCGCGGCACCGATCGCGACTCGATGCCGACCAGGCAGACCGGCCAACCACCGAGGTGCACGTCCTGCACCGCGGACGTCTTCGCGTCGGCCATACCAGCCCAGCGCTCCAGCACCGGATGGTCCTGGTCGGACAGCGCGCGCATCACCGTGCGGATGTCGAACGGCTTCTTGCGGTCGGGGTTGTGCTCGGCCGAGAAGATCTGGCCGACGGTGGTGAAGTCGCTGCCGGCGATGGCGTGCGGGAAGCTGGAGACGTCGCGGTCGACCGGGTCGGTGGTGCGGGCCCGCCGGGGCGCCTTCTCGCCGGGCACGACGTAGGTGTGGTCGTAGTGCGCCATCAGCACGTCGCGGGCGGCCGGCAGGCTGGGCGCCCAGTACTGCGCCTGGCCGTTGGGTCCCATGACGCGGTCGTAGCCGCCGATGCCGAAGTTGTCCTCGGCCGACACGCCGCCGGAGAAGTCCAGTGACTGCTTGCCGGTGAGCACCATCGCCGAGTCCGGCGTCATCACCAGGATGCCCTTGGTGTGCATGAGCATCGTGGCCTCGGCGTTCCAGTACGGCTGGGCGCCGACCGTGATCCCGGCGACCACGACGTTGATCTCGCCGCCGTTCTGGGTGAACGTGACGATCCGCTTGAGAGCGGCCGCGACCCAGTCCATGTTCTCGGTGCCCGAGGTCATCGAGATCCGCGCACCGGCCGACAAGGCGAACCACTCCAGCGGGACCCGCATCCGCTCGGCGAGGTCGAGAGCGGCGATCACCCGCGAGCACTCCGGCTCGGACAGCGCGCCCAGCGCCTTCGTCGGGTCGCCGAGCAGGACCACCCGGGTGATGCCTTCGGGGTGCCGATCGGTCGGTGTCGTGACGACGCCGGCCACGATCGCCGCGGAGTTCCTCCCCTTCGGCCGGTCCACCGGCACGAGCCTGCCGTGCTCGTCGAGGTCGTGTTCGACGAAGCTGCCACCCGGCCCGGCGAGCCGGCCGGTCAGCTCGTAGGGGTAGACGTTCCCGCGCCGCGCCGCGCGGAGGACCTTCTGGCGGTAGTCGTCCAGCGGCTGTACCGGCTCGGTCGACGGTTCGCCGACGTGGACACGTGCGCCGTGGCCCGGGTCGAGGGTGATCTGCACGGCGACCTCGGTCAGCTCGCCGGCGGCGGTGCGCTGCCGGGCCACGAACTGGACCTCCTCCAGCCCGGCGCCAGCCGTGGTGGGCAGGATGCGCTGGACCAGCGCGTTCAGCTCGTCGGTGGACAGCTCGGTGGCCGGCCAGACGTACATCATGATCCGGTTGGTGTCGAACCGCTTGTTCTGGGGTCGCTGCGCCTGGATGTTGCGGATCGCGTCCAGGCCCGCGGTGATCGCGTCCTCGACCGCGGGCAACGCGACCAGCCTGCCGTCGGCCTCGCGCAGCGGCGTGAGGTCGCGGACCTGGCCCATCGCGATGAGCCGCTCGTCGGCCGGGTTGCTGCGCGCCACGGCCTTGAACAGGTAGATCTCCTCGTCCGCGAACGGCAGCCGGGTCAGGTCGAACTCGCGCAGCCGGTGCAGCTGCAGTCGCTGGGCGATTTGCGGGTGCAGGCCGCGGATCAGCCGGTCCTCGGTGAAGCCCCCGCCGTCGGGCCGGTAGGTGAAGTGGTGGTGCATCACGGCGCCGCTGGTGCCGGCGACGGTGGTGGTGATCCGGCGGACGCCCGCGGGCTGCGGGTGCTCGGAGAAGAGCTGTCCGAGCCGTACCGCCATCGCGTCGGCGTCCGGCTGGTCCTCCCACGTGACGTACAGGTCGGCGACCAGCCCGCGCTCGCCGACGTCGTTCGCGAACGTGCTGACGGCGCTGATCGCGTGGGGCAGAGCGGCGACGTCGACGGCGGTGGTGACCACGCGGGTCACGCCGCCGGAGTCGGTGCGCTCGGCGGTCACGAACCGGCAGCCGGCGACCTCACTCGCGGTGATCTCGGACAGCCCGCGGTTGCCGTAGTAGCGGCGGGTGAGCACTTCCAGCAGCGGCGCGTGGTCCCGCCCGGCCCGGCCGATCCGCTGGCCGATCAGCCGGACCAGCGGCTCGGCGCTGGCCACCATGGCCTGGATCCGCTTCGGACGATCCGGCGCGTCCGGGTTGCGGTCGAGGTACCGCAGGTCGTCGCGGACCGCGGCATAGATCTTGGCGCGGTTGCGCCGCAGCAACGGCTGGGCGAACCAGCGGAACACCACACCACGGGCCAGGTCGGACACCATGGGGAAGCGCACCTGGGTGGCCTCGACCAGGTGCTCGAGGGTGAGCCCGACGCGATCGCTGAGCGACTCGAGCGGTGGCGCGCCGGCCAGCCACTGGCGCAGCAGCTCCGAGACGATCGCGACGTCGGTGTTCGTCCGCTGCTGGGCCAGGAAGATCCGGAAGACCGCGGCTTCCAGCTCCGGCGTGCGGTCGAGGCCGGCGACGCCGTAGTGGGCGAGGACCTTCGTGAGCTTGGCCTGGAAGCTCTCGGTGACGCCAGCCCGCTCGACGTCGAGGCTCCGCAGGTAGCTGTGGAAGAACTCGCGCGGGCTGTGTACCGGGCTGTCCGGCTCGACGTCGAGCTCGCTGCGCGGCTTGTTGCGGCTCAGCTCGCACAGGTCGGCGAAGACGGTGAGCAGGTCGAGCTCACCCTCGACCGGCCGCCCGCCCAGCTCGGTACGCGCGGCCAGGTAGGCCGACAGCACCCGCTGGTGGTCGTGCGGGTCGACGTCGAAGCCGAGCAACAGGCTGCGCAGGTCGTGCAGGCCGCGCTCGACGCGCTCGGCGGCGGACGCCCCCGCGGGCTCGGCGGGCAGCTCGATCTCGACGGTCTCGGTGACCGACTCCGTCTCCTCGGCGCCATCGTCGGCCAGCGGCTCCAGCCGCATCAGTGGCTCGCCGGTCTCGACCTGACTGCCCACCGACACCGGGCACTCGCGGACGCGGGCGCGGAACGGCGCCCGCAGCACCGTCTCCATCTTCATGCTCTCCAGCACCAGGATCGGCGCGCCCGACTCGACCTCGTCGCCCACCGACAACGGCGTCGCGACCACCAGCGCGGGGGAGAGGGAGCGGACCACGCCGCCCTCGTCGCGACTGATGCGGTGCGGGACGCCGTCGACCTCGACCAGGTGGATAGGTCCGTGCGTGGCCGACACCAGGCGGAACCGGCTGCCGTTGACCACGATCTGGCCGCTGTGCGCGTCGAAGCGCTCCACCTCGACGTCCGCCTCGCCGGCGCCGGAGACGCCGACGCGGAACCGGGTCTGCCCGACCCGGGCCACGCTCACGCGGTAGCCGACGCCGCGGAGCTTGAGGTTCAGCGGACGGCCCGAGTCGTGCTGCACCTGCGGGCGCCCGCCGTGCGCGGTGGACAGCAGCCGCTGGCGGCTGACCTCTTCCTCGTCCTGGTAGGCCTCGATCGCGGCGGCGGCCAGGGCGATCGCGGAGTGCCGGTGGTTGACGAGACGGCCCTCGGCGCGCACACGGTCGATCCAGCCGGTGTCGGCGGTCGCGTCGACGACCTCGGGCTGGTCGAGCAGGTCGAGCACGAAGCTCTTGTTGGTGGCACCGCCCTCGATGATCACCGTGGTCTCGGCCATCGCGCGGCGCAGCCGGCCCAGCGCCTGGTCGCGGTCGCGGCCGTAGGCGATGATCTTCGCGATCATCGAGTCGAAGTCGGCCGGGATGGTGTCGCCCTCGCTCACGCCGGTGTCGACCCGGATGCCGGGGCCGGCCGGCAGCGCGAGGCGCGCGATGCGGCCCGGGGAGGGCGCGAAGTCGCGGTCGGGGTCCTCGGCGTTGAGCCGCGCCTCGATGGCGTGGCCGGCCCCGGCCGGCTGGGTGCCCTCCAGCTTCCCGCCGTTGGCGACGTGCAGCTGTAGCTGGACCAGGTCGGTGCCGGTGGTGATCTCGGTGATCGGGTGCTCGACCTGCAGCCGGGTGTTGACCTCGAGGAAGGCGAACAGTTTCTCGCCGGGGTGGTAGAGGAACTCGACGGTGCAGGCGCCGCGGTAGCCGACGGCGACGGCGAGCCGCTCTGCCGATGCCTTCAGCTCGGCGGTCTGCTCGATCGCCAGGACCGGCGACGCGGACTCTTCGATGATCTTCTGGTTGCGCCGCTGCACCGAGCAGTCCCGGACGCCCAGCGCCCACGCGGTGCCCTGCCCGTCGGCGATGACCTGGACCTCGACGTGCCGGGCGCCGGTGACCAGGCGCTCCAGGAAGACCACGCCGGAGCCGAACGCCCGGAGCGCCTCCTGGCTGGTGCGCTCGTAGGCGTCGGCCAGGTCCTGCTCCGAGGCGACCATGCGGATGCCGCGCCCGCCGCCGCCCGCGGTCGCCTTCAGCATCAGCGGGTAGCCGATCTCCTCGCCGGCGCGCAGCGCGTCCTCGAGGGTGGCGACCTCGCCGCGGCTCCACGGGGCGACCGGGACGCCGACCTCCTCGGCGATGAGCTTGGCGCCGATCTTGTCGCCGAGCCTGCGCATCGCGTCCGCGCTCGGGCCGATGAACGTGACGCCGATCTTCTCGCACAACTCGGCGAACGCCGAGTCCTCGGCGACGAACCCCCAGCCGACCCACGCGGCATCGGCCCCGGTCTCCGTGAGGGCTCGCTCCAGGACGGCGTGGTCGAGGTAGGGGCGGGCCGAGGCGGGGCCCAGCAGGTAGGCGTCGTCCGCTTCACGGACGAAGGTCGCGGTGCGGTCGACGTCGGTGTAGAGCGCGACCGTCTCGATCCGCACCCCGGTCTCCGCTGACAGATCCCGGACGGCGTGGATGAGCCGCATCGCGGGCTCTCCACGGTTGACGATGGCGATACGACTGAACACCGACCGAGCCTCCCGACTACCCGCGCGCAGAAAGGCGGCGTCCGGGTCCCGGAGCGCCGCCTGTGCTCTACCTTGCTCGATTACCGGCCGGTAACCAATGTTCCGGATCGCGCAGGGCGGGGCAGCTGCGTTGTGGGGACCCCACAAGGGACGAGGTAGCCACCCGCCCGGAGGCGGCTGGAGCGTGGCGGAGCGTCGAGGTCGGGACGTGGGCGCGCCAGGCCGTCAGCCCTCGTTCACTGCCAGCCGCGAGGAGCGGACCCCTGCCACACCAGGCCGCGATCGGCGGTCGCTCGACGGCCACCGACGCGGAGATGCTGCAGGGTCGCGGCGGTGAACAGCCAGGTGCTGGTCAGCGTGACGTAGAGCATCACGGTGCCGAAGGACGTCATCAGGCACGCGGCGGTGGCCAGGAGCGCCGCCGCGGCGAGCACGCTCGCGGCGGCCCATCCGCGTTCACCGGCCTTGGCGTGACGGCGGGCGAGCACGAGCAACAGCAGAATCCACGTGATCACGGAGAGGGCGAACCCGAGGCCGTGCAGGTTCCCGTGGGTGCTCACCGTGTCCGGCAGGCCGGCCGGAGCACCTTCCGGGAACCCGTTGGACGGGTCGAGGGTGAAGATGCCGGCGACGATCTGGCCGACTCCGTCCAGGGCGAGCAACACGGCCGTCACGGTCCCGGCGCGGCCGGCGACGAAGGACCGGAGCGAGGTGGCCGCGACGATGTTGAGCAGGCCCATCACCACGAAGTTGAGCTGCTGGATCGATCCGGTGGCGCCGATGCTGAGATAGCTGAACGCGTGCTTGGTCAGGTCGAAGCCGGGATTGAACGGCAGCTGGGCGAAGCTGACGACCAGGAACAGCAGCGGGGAGACGACGCCGGCGAGCAGCCGCCCGGTCGGGAGCTGATCGGCTGCGGGTCGTGCGGTGGCGGTCGGCGACATGAGGTTCCTCCGAGGGTGTGTGCGTGGTTCAGCGGCGCGACGCGTCGACGCCACTGGCGAAGGTCGCGATGGCGTCGGCGAGTGCCGGCATGGCGACGTTGTGCCCCTGGCTTGCCAGGGTGCGGCGGTCGGCGTTGGGCAGGCGATCGGCGAGCTGGTCGGCGGCGAGACCTGCACCCGCGGGGCTCCTCGACCCGTCGAGGACCAGCGTGGGCGCCGAGATCATGCGCCAGGGATCGCCGTCGAGCGGACGGCCGCCGAGGGTGTCGCCCATGACGGCGTGGTCGGTCGGCAGGGTGTGGGCCACCGCGGTGAGCGCCTTCCAAAAGGGCGCCAGGCGCATCAGGCGGACCACGAAGGGCGGCGCTCCCATGCCCGTGGTCATGAAGTAGTGCACGGCGGCCGACCGCCGATCCGCGGCGATCAGCTCGGCGAGCCGGGGGCCGAAGTCGGCCGGTGGGACGTGCCCGTCCGGGCTGACCGCGAACGGTGGTTGGTAGACCGTCAGGCTTCGCGCGGGCAGTCCGCCGGCCGTTGCACGCAGGGCCAGCACACCGCCCGAGGACATCCCGAAGACGTGGGCCGGGTCGCCCGCGTGCCTGGCGACGGCCGCGAGATCGGCGATCTCCTGCTCCACGATCGAGCCGGCGCGGGAGCCGGACCCGGCGCCCTCGCCGGAGCCGGTGCCCGCGCCGCTGTCGCCACGTCCTCGGCGGTCGTAGCCGTGGACGGTGAAGGACGGGGCCAGGATCGCGGCGAGGCGGACGAAGCCCTTCCACCGGCGGAAGCTGAAGGCGCCGCCGACGAGTATCAGCGGAGGCCCGGAGCCCACGACGTCCATGGCGATCCTCGTCCCATCGACGGAGGTCGTGAACTCGGTACGAAACGTGGCGGGCATGGTCGAGGTCCTCACTCCGCGGCGGGTGCCGCAGCCGCGGGCCGGTAGATCTGGTAAGTGACGCCGTTGGTGTATGTGCGCAGTTCTGCGAGCTCGAGGCCCACGGGCGTCTCCCCGGCTTCGAACAGGTGCTTGCCTGTGCCGACGACCACGGGATGGACCAGCAGATGGAGCTCGTCGATGAGGCCGGCCTGCAGCAGCGTCCGACCGAGCGTGCCGCTGCCGTTGACGGCGATGCGGCCACCGGCCTCGGCCTTGAGGTCGGCGACCTTCGTCTCCACGTTGCCGGACACCACCGTGGCGGGACCCCAGCCGAGATCGGTGACGGTGTCGGTGACGACGTACTTGTGCGTGCCGTTGATGAAGTCGGCCAGCGGGAAGCCCGACTGGTCCGGCCAGTACGCCTTCCACTCCTCGAACGTGCGCCGGCCCAGGAGCAGAGCGTCGACGCCCTCCATGGTGGCCTCGATGGCCTCCATCACGTCCGGAGTCACGTAGGGGAAGTGCCAGTCCTGCGGAGCGTCGATGACGCCGTCGAGCGAGATGAAGTAGTGAGCGGCGATGGTGCGCATGGGGGCCTCCTGCGGGGCGAGAGTGGTCAGGGCACCCGGTACGTCGAACGACGGGACCGGGTTTCGACACGGCCCGACGAATTTCGGAGCGGCCCATGGCAAGAACGGCCATCCTCGAACGACGTACAGGTGAACCCGGCCGGCAGGCGAGGGGATGAACACGAAAGGCGACGCCATGCGGTTCTTGATCATGAGCAAGACCAATGAGTACTTCGAGGCGGGCAACCCACCGAGCCCGGAGCTGTACGCCCGGATGGACGCCTTCATGCGGGAGGCCGCCGCTTCCGGCGTGCTCCTCCAGGCGGATGGGTTGCTGCCCAGCTCGGCCGGTGCACGGATCTCGGCGCACGACGGCGTCATCAGCGTCACCGACGGCCCGTTCGCCGAGGCGAAGGAACTGATCGGGGGATTCGCGTTCATCGAGGCGCGCGACCTCGCGGAGGCCAAGGAGTGGGGGCGCCGGTTCGCCGAGGTCCACGACGGTGAGTGCGACGTCGAGATCCGCCAGGTCGCAGGCCCGGGCGGCCCCGGCGATCACGGCTGATGAACGGCGCGATCGGGCATCCGGACCTCACGGCGCTGTGGCGGATCGAGTTCCCCCGGCTGGTCGCCACGGCCACGAGGATCACCCGAGACCCCGAACTCGCCGAGCAGGTCGCCCAGGACGCCTTCGTGACCGCGCTCGAACAGTGGCCCGACCAGCCACCGGAGCGTCCGGCGGCCTGGCTGATGGCGGTCACGAAACGGCGCGCCGTCGACGTCGTCCGCCGCGAGGTCACCCAGAGCGCCAAGTATCGCCGGATGGCAGAGGAGGCAGCGATGACACCGGACCCACCCGTGGACGAACGCGTCGATGGCCACCTGGACGACGACGTCCTCCGGCTGATGTTCATCTGCTGTCACCCGGTGCTCGGACGAGAAGCGCGTGTCGCGCTCACGTTGCGTCTGCTCGGCGGGCTCAGCACCCAGGAGATCGCCATGGCGCAGCTGGTGTCCGAGGCGACCGCGGGTCAACGGATCTCGCGGGCCAAGCGCACGGTCCGGGAGGCCGGAATCGCCTTCGAGACCCCCGGCCTCGCCGACCAGACCGAGCGGCTCTCCTCGGTTCTGGAGGTCATCTACCTCATCTTCAACGAGGGGTACGCCGCCAGCTCGGGCGACAGCTGGACCCGTACCGACCTGGCCGGTGAAGCCCTGCGGCTGGCTCGGATGCTCAGCCACCTGATGCCACGCGTCGCCGAGGCGCACGGGCTGCTCGCCCTGATGGAGATCCAGGCCTCGCGCTTCGCTGCCCGGGTCGGACCGGACGGCCCGGTCCTGCTCGAGGACCAGGACCGGATGAAGTGGGATCGGCTGTTGATCCGGCGCGGCCTCACCGGGCTGGAGCGAGCGCGGCGCCTGGGCGGCGGGCCGTACACCGACCAGGCCGCCATCGCGGCCTCGCACGCTCGGGCGGTCACCGCGGAGCAGACCGACTGGGCCGAGATCGCGCGACTGTACGACGCCTATGCCCTCCGGCACCCGGGCCCGGTCGTCGAGCTCAACCGGGCGATCGCCCACTGGAAGGTCGAGGGGACCCAGGCAGCTCGGTCGATCCTTGAGCCCCTGCTGACCGACCCGCGGGTCGCCGAATCACACCTGCTCCGCACGGTTCTGGCCGAGCTGGCGATCGCCGACGGCCGCACCGACGAGGCCAGAGCGCACCTCCGTGCCGCCCTCGGCCTCACCCGCAGCGGTCCCGACCGGATCGTCATCGCCGCCAAGCTGGCCCGCATCGAGTCGGCGGGCACCGACCACCCCCACACGACCCCCGAACGGAACGCTCCATGACGACCATCCCCGGGCGGTTCCTCGCCGTCGCGCTCGCCGTCTTCATCGCGGTGATCGCACTCGAAGACCTGCTGCGCACCGACCTGTCCGCGACCGAGCACTGGATCAGTCACCTGTCGCTCGGCGACCATGGCTGGGTCAACATCGCCGACCTCGTGTTCGGCGGGCTGACCGTCCTGCTCCTTGCGCCCCTGGTGCGCCGCCACTCGACGTCCAGGTGGCCGAGCCGATGGGTGGCCGTCGCCGGGGTCGGCCTGGTCATCGCCGGACTGTTCGTGTCGGATGCACCGCCCGGGACCCGCTACATCGAGGCGGTCACCTGGCACGGCCAGGTCCACGACCTCGGTGGTGGTCTCGCCTTCCTCGGCCTGGTCGTCGGCGCCGTGACCACGCGGCACCTGGTGTCCAGAGGCTGGGGATGGGTGGCCGGGGTCACGGTGGCGACGGCGTGGATCGTCGCGAGCGTCCTGGCCGGGATCGGCTATGCCGACGACTCTGCCAACCTGCCATCGGGCCTCGCCGAACGCATCGCGATGCTCGCCGGCATCGCCTGGTTGGCCGCCCTGGCCGTGCGCCTCGACCGGACAACCGTCGACAACGACCGGACGACTTTCGAGAAGGAGTCGGCATGAGCTTTCAGGGGTACCTCGACGCCATCCGAGCGAAGACCGGGCTCGGAGCGGACGACTTCAGCCGGCTTGCCGCCGAGCGAGGCCTGGCCGGTCCGGGCGTGAAGGCCGGCGCCGTGATCGACTGGCTGGCGGCCGACTACGGGCTCGGACGCGGGCATGCGATGGCCATCGTGGCCGTCCTCAAGGACGCGATGCCCGCGAGCGCGGCGGATGCGGCAGGTGCCGCCCGAGCCATCGACGACGCGGTCGACGCCGTGTTCTCCGGCCCGCGGCGGGTCTGGCGCGCGACGTTCGAGACGATCTGGCAGGAGGTCTCCAGACTGGGCGAGGACGTCGGGCTCCAGCCGACCAAGCAGTACGTCGGACTCACCCGTGCCGGGCGAAAATTCGCGATCGTGGCGCCGACCGCTGCCCGCCTCGACATCGGGATCAAGCTCGATCCCGGCGAGGACTCTCCTCGCCTCGCCCCCGCCGGCTCGTGGAACTCGATGGTCACGCACCGCGCGCAGCTCTTCAGCGCCGACGAGCTGGACACCGATCTGCTCGGGCTGCTCGCTGCGGCGTACGACCGAGCCGGCAGCTAACTCGTCGCGATGCGCAATCCAAGCGCGACCAGAAGGGCGCCAGCCGCAGCATCGACGGTGCGACGTACCCGAGGTCGGGACAGGCCGGAGCGGAGGCCGCCGGCTGCCGACGCGACGAGTGCGAACCATCCCGTGGTCACCGTTGTGATCACGAGGCAGGTGTAGAGCGCGGCGGGGGCGTCGGTCGTGCTAGGGAGGAACTGCGGCAGGAGCGCGACGAAGAAGGCGGCTGTCTTGGGGTTGAGGAGGTTCGTGGTGAGGCCCTGTGTGAACGCGGCTCGTCGAGAGACGTGTGCCGCGGTATCGGGTGAGGGTCGCGGATCACCGGCCATGGCACTGTGGAGGGACCTCAGACCGAGATAGATCAGGTAGGCCGCCCCGCAGTACTTCACCAGCGTGAATCCCACGGTCGAAGTTGCGAGGAGCCCGGCCAGCCCGCCCACCGCCGCGATGGCCCAGACCAGGACTCCGGCGCCGATGCCGAGCGCGTTGGCAAGACCCACGGTGCGCCCGGAGGCCAGCGAGTTGCGAACGACCAGGACGAAATCAGGTCCGGGGGACATCGCGCCGAGCAGCACCACCCCGGCAAGCGCCCACGTCGCGGTGTCAGCCACGGTCGTCCGATGGAGGCTCGGAGGTGTCCACGAGGTAGACCTCCTGACCGGCCTCGGGATCGCGAGCATGGACGACGTGGAAGACCGGAGAGAACGGCCCGCCGAGGTCGACCACCGTGGCGCTCGCTCCCTTGACGCCGCGGATGAGGTGCTGCGGCGCCGTGAGGTCGATTCGGGTCACGACGCCGGGTGTCACCCACACCGGAATCCCGGCGAGACTGCCGGAGAGCTGCAGGTGATAGTGGCCGCAGAGGATGGCTCGGATATCGGTGCCGGCCACGACCTCGCTGAGGTCGGCGGCGTTCTGCAGGCCGGAAGCGACGACGAAGCCCGACGTGTGTACGTGGATCGGTGGATGGTGAAATGCGATCACGGTTCCCGCGGGAGCTGGTTCAGCCAGAACGTCGGCCAGCCATGCGAGCTGGACCGTCGACAGATGGCCCTCGACGTGTCCGGGCTTCAGGCTGTCGAGCGTGACGATCCGCACGCCCGCGACGATGCTCACGCCAGCGCGTTCAGGGCCTGCGAGCACACGACTGGCGGTGTCGTCCCCGGCGGCCGCGAGGTGTCCGGAGCCGAACGCTCGAGCGAAGGCGGTGCGGTCGTCGTGGTTGCCGGTGGTATAGATGTGCGGGACCCCGCGCTGAGCCGCGAACTCGCCGACACGTTCTCGGACGGCGAGGCACCCCTCGATTGATCCGTCATCCGCGATATCGCCTGTCACGAGGACGAGATCGATGTCCCGCACCTGCTGCGTGTCGTGAAGTATCCGGTCGAGGGAGGCGATGGCGTCCACGCCGAACGCATCGAACCCCGATGCGGTGACATGCGGATCGGAGAGGTGCAGGATGCGGAATCCCATGGCGGAGTCCCTTCACGATTCGGATGGGCAGTGCGGTCGCTGCCAGAAGTAGTCGGCGACGATGCTCGGAGCCACGACGCAGTCGTGTGCCCTCGGTTCGGGCAAGCGACACTGTCCGTGGTCGGTCCAGGCGGCGTGGACCCCTCGGACGCCGGCGGCGTCCGCGGCGGCGAGGTCGTTCCAGCTGTCGCCGACCATGATCGAGGACTCAGCCGCGACACCGAGGTGGTCGAGCAACGCGAGTAGTCCGTCTGGCCGGGGCTTGGACGGCACCTCGTCGGCGGTGAGAGTCACGTCGACGAGCACGTCGAGGCCGCTGCGGCGCATCACCTGCTCGGCGTTGCGCCGAGTCGCGTTGGTCAGGACGCCCACCCGCACGCCCAGAGCGCGCGCCTCGGCCAAGAGGTGGGCGATGCCGGGGAAGAGTGCGACGTGACTCATTCCCGACTCGAGCTGCTCGTAGAAGCACTCGAGTGCCGCGGGAACCAGGCTCGGATCATCGAGGAAGTGGCCGAGCAGAACCGGGCTGGAGCCGATGTGCCAGGTGCCGACGATCTCCTCGGCGCTGACCTCCGGCCCGCCCACCTCGCGTATCGCCGCGGCATACAGCTGGGGGAGCAGACCGAGGGTGTCGACGAGCGTCCCGTCCAGGTCGAAGACCGCTCCGGCGCAGGTCGGCTCAGTGGTGGTGACCGGAGTTGCCATTGTGGTCGACCTCCTCGCCGCGCTCGACCACGACGAACTGCCCCATCATGCCGTCGTCCTCGTGAAGCAACAGATGGCAGTGGTACATGTAGGGCGTGTCGGGATCGGCATGGTCGGCGAACCGCATGATGAGCCGGTATGTCGTCCTGGGCGCGAGATAGATCGTGTCCTTCAGACCGGCCAGCTCCGGCGGCGGGGGAGCGCCGTCGATCGACAGCACCTGGAACTGGACGTCGTGGACATGGAAGTTGTGCGGGAAGAGGTTGCGGCTGTGCACTTCCCAGATCTCGGTGGTGTCCACGACCACCACCTCGTCGATGCGCCCCATGTCCATGCGCCGCCCGTTGATCTCTCGGCCCTCGAACACGAACTGTCGCTCGGCGACGGCGTCGTCGGGATCGAGCCGAGCGATGCTGGCCAGCGCCGCAGGCACCGGCGGAAGCTCGTCGAGGCGATCACTAGCGCGTAGTTCGAGGATGTCGGCCTCGTCCTCGCCGCCGAACGCGAAGGATGCGGCCACCCCGCCGAGGTCCGCTCCGTACGAGCGGAGCCGGATCACCTCGCCTGGAGTGACGGTGACGACGATCTCGACGCGTTCTCCGGGTGAGACCTGGACGCGTGTCGTGCGCGACGGGGCCTCCAGCAAGCCGCCGTCGCTGCCGATCAGGTCGAAGGGTCGATCGTCGCCGAAGCCGAGACGGTAGGAGCGTGCCGTCGAGCCGTTGAGGATCCGGAGCCGGACCAGGTCCGTGGCGACCTCGTGGAAGGCGCCCCAGACGCCGTTGGCGAGCACTCGATCACCCATGAGACCGATCTCGTTGCCTTGGTCGTCGAAGTCGAGCCTCCCATCGTCGCCGACCCGTTTGTCTTGCAGGATCACTGGGATGTCGTCGACGCCGTATCGGTGCGGCAGCCGACGGTCCGGACCGTCGGCCGGGTCGACGATGAACAGCCCGGCCAGGCCCCGGTACACGTGCTGCTCGGTCTCTCCGTGCGGATGCGGGTGGTACCAGAGCGTGGCGGGGGTCTGGCGGATGGACCACTCAGGTGTCCATTCATCGCCCGGCGCGACCGGCTGGTGTGGCCCGCCGTCCATCCGCGCGGGGAGGTGCATGCCGTGCCAGTGGACGGTCGTCTCCTCGGTCAGCTCATTGGTGACGCGGACACCGACGCGCTCACCGGTCTTCGCCCGAAGGGTGGGTCCCAGGTAGTCGCCGTTGAAGCCCCACGTGTCGGTACGAGCCACGCCGAAGTCGCTGACGCCCGGCATCGCGGTCAGCGCGAACCGCCGCACCCCGTGGGAGTCGACGACGCCGGTGTCCTCTGTAGGGATCCAGAGGGGGCGATCGAACTGTTCGGGCGTCATCAGGCCCAGCCCGCTCCGGCCGGAGGGTGCGCCAAGCCCTCCTACGGACTCGCATCCGGAGGCCAGCAAGCCGGCCGCCAGGAGAGTCAGCACCGTCCGGCGGCTCGGCCGGACCGGTTGCCGTCCGATGGCCGCGACTCGTGCACCTCGACCGTCAGTCACGGCGCTGACCTGGGCGGACGACGCCACCTTCGTAAGCGAGGATCACGGCCTGCACCCGGTTGTGCGCGTCGAGCTTGGCGAGAATCCGCTTGACGTGGGACTTCACCGTGGACTCCTCGACGTAGAGCGACCTCGCGATCTCGGCATTGGACTTTCCGCGTGCGACGAGATCGAGAACGTCGCGTTCCCGCGGCGTGAGGCTGCCGAGGCGGTGCGTCAACGCGGCGTCCGGGACCGCGACCTGGGTCGCCATGCGGTTGATGACGGTCCGGGCGACCGACGGCGACAGCAGGGCATCGCCGCTGACGATGGTGTGGATGGCCGCGATGAGCTGCTCGGGGCGGG
>DATCVR010000399.1:0-13715 GCA_036566745.1 Jiangellaceae bacterium
GCCGCACGCTGGGTGTCATGAGCACGACGAAGGGAACCTCCTGATGACTCCCACCACTGAACTCGCCGTCGAGGCACGCGGCCTGGTGAAGGTGTTCGGCGACAACCGAGCCGTGGACGGCGTCGACCTCGACGTCCGCACGGGCACCGTCTACGGCGTCCTGGGCCCCAACGGCGCGGGCAAGACCACGACGATCCGGATGCTCGCCACCCTCCTGCGCCCCGACGCCGGAGAGGCCCGGATCTTCGGCTACGACGTGCGCACCGACGCCCACGCCGTCCGTTCGCTGATCGGCGTGACCGGGCAGTACGCCTCGGTCGACGAGACGCTCAGCGCCACCGAGAACCTGGTGCTGTTCGGTCGCCTGCTGGGGCTCAGCAAGCCGGCCGCACGACGGAAGTCCTCCGAGCTACTGGAGGAGTTCGGGCTGACCGAGGCCGCCTCACGGCCGCTGAAGAACTTCTCCGGTGGCATGCGGCGCCGCCTCGACCTGGCCGCGAGCCTGATCAGCCAACCCCCGCTGATCTTCCTCGACGAACCCACCACCGGTCTCGACCCGCGCACCCGCGCCCAGATGTGGGACACGATCCGCAGGCTGGTCGCCGACGGCTCCACGGTCCTGCTCACCACCCAGTACCTCGACGAGGCCGACCAGCTGGCCGACCGGATCGCGGTGATCGACCGCGGCACGGTGGTGGCCGAGGGCACCGCCGACACGCTGAAGGCCTCCGTCGGCTCGTCAGCGCTTCACCTGCGCCTGGCGCACCAGGCCGACGCCTCGGACGCGCAGCTGCTCGTGCGGAAGATCCTCGGCCAGGCCGCGACGCTGTCGCCGGACGCCGTCCGGCTCACTGCCCCGATGAGCGACCCCGACCTGGTCACCGACCTCCTGGTCGCCATGCGCGAGACCGGCATCGCGGTGACCGAGCTGTCGGTCAGCAAGCCCACGCTCGACGAGGTCTTCCTCAGCCTCACCGGACGCCCCGCCACCGCGGACGAGCCGTCCGGCGACTCGAACGACAAGGAACTGGAGGCCGCGCGATGAGCGCACTGACCGTCAACGACGACATCGCCAACGCACCGCGCCGCCTCAGTCTGGAGCTGAGCCTCAGACACTCGCTGACGATGGCCTGGCGCGGGCTGCTCAAGATCAAGCGGACGCCGGAGCAGCTCGTCGACGTCACCCTCCAGCCGATCCTGTTCACGCTGATGTTCACCTACATCTTCGGCGGCGCGATCGCCGGCGACGTCACGAGCTACCTCCCGGTGATCATCCCCGGCATCCTGGTGCAGACCGTGATCACCACGTCGGTGGTCACGGGCGTGCAGCTCCGCGAGGACATGGACAAGGGCGTCTTCGACCGTTTCAAGTCCTTGCCCATCGCGCGGATCGCACCGCTGGCCGGCGCCTTGCTGGCGGACACCGTGCGGTACACGATCGCGACGACGCTCACGTTCGTCATGGGGTACCTCATGGGCTTCCGGCCCGCCGGAGGACTCCAGGGCGTCGTACTGGCCGGGCTGCTCGTGATCGTCTGCTCGTGGGCGCTGAGCTGGATCTTCGCCTTCTTCGGCGTCATCGGGCGCAGCGCGCCCGCGGTGCAGGGATTCTCGTTCCTGGTGCTGTTCCCGCTGACGTTCCTGTCCAACGCGTTCGTGCCGGCCGACACGATGCCCGGGTGGCTACAGGCCTTCGTCTCGGTCAACCCGGTGTCGCACCTGGTCACGGCGGTACGCGACCTGGTGAACGACGGGGTCTTCGCCGCGGCCGGAGCCTGGGCGCTCGTCGGTGCGGCGGTCGTGGTCGCGGTCTTCGCGCCCCTGACCGTGCGGGTCTACCGTCGGCGTGCCTGAGTAGAGCTGACCGGGGCGCCGACGAGCGCCGGATGACCGAGCAGCTCGATCGCTCTGGCGAAGGCGGCGTCCCGGTCCAGCGTCTCCACGGCCGCCCACGCGGCGTCCACGGCCGTATCGCCGTGGGCCCGCCGGGCGGCCTTGACGTGCGGCTCGCGGTGTAGCGCCGGAAGGTCCTGCCGCGAGCGGAACCGCTCGGCCAGGGCGAGCAGCTCCAGCCCGACCCGGATCCGTTCCGGCGTGCCGGTGTCGGCCTCGGCCGAGGCCAGCGTCCCGACGGCCACCCCCAGCAGCGCTGATCCCGCCACCGGGAGGTCGGTATAGGCCGGGCCCCAGCGGTGCCTCGCCAGGATCCGGTGGCGGAGCCTGCGTACCCAGGAGGCGACGTCGGCGGCGTGGTGACCGTCGGCGTCATACCGGACGTGGGCGCAGATGGACGCGGCGGCGATGATCAGCGACCACGGCGACATCCGCCAGGCACTCCCACTGAACTCGGCGGCGGCCCGCCGGTAGTGGGCGAGGCCGCGCTCGATCTTCCCGTCCGCGAGGTCGGCCTCCGCGACCGCGGACGCACGCAGGCTCGCCAGCTCGACAGCGGCGCTCTCGTCGGCGTCGGCGGTCAGATCCGTCAGCGCCGAGCGGCCCGTGGCCGGCCGGCCGGCCACGATCTCGTTGATCGCGACGGTGCCGCGCAGCTGACGGACGTCGCCGTCGGCGTTGACCAGCTCCAGCAGCGAGATGGCTCGCTGGGCCCACTCCAGCGCTTCGTCCGGGCGGGCGCTCTGGCTCAGCAGCTGCGCCAGGATCTGGGCCGCCATCGCCTGGCCCCACACCTCGTCCGACCGCCGCGCCCGGGCGTAGGCCTCGCGGGCATGCCCCTCGGCGACCTCGGGCGAGCCCTCGTTCTCGAAGAAGGCGGCGCTGACGACGAAGCCCATGCACGCCACCGCCGGTTCGGGGGACGACTGCGCCCGCTCGAGCGCGGCCATCATGGCCGGCCGCGTGCCGAAGGACAGGACGAGGTCGGCCATGGTCGCAGGCAGGGCCGCGAGTGGCAGTCCGGACGCCACGGCGCGCCGCAGCGCGTGGCGGGCCCGGGCCGCCGTACGACGATGGGCGAGCGAGGCCGTCACGACGATCAATCCGAACGTGGTGACCGCGGCGTCGATCGTGTCGGCAGCGGGTACGAACCCGGAGAGCGCCGCCACGATCTCCGGCGAGAAGCCCAGCACCTCCGCGTGCATGCCGCGCAGCGACCAGAAGTTGGCCAGCAGCGCGAAGACGAGCACGACGGTGCGTTGCTCGCGTCGCGCCATCGCCTCGCGCAGGACCCACACCAGGTTGTCCTGCTCGGCGAGGATCGCGGCCATGGTCGCCACCTGCTCGCGGCCGTACGAGTGAGCGAGCGCGCCGACACAGACCTGCTCGGCCCATGCGGCCATCGCGGCCCGCACGGCGTCGTCCTCCCCGGACGCCGTCAGGGCGAGGTCGCCGTACTCGCGGACCGTCTCCAGCATGCGGTAGCGCGCCTGGCCGGTGCGTTCGTCGTCGGTCACCGTGACGAGGGACTGGTTGACGAGCGCCTCGAGATCCGCCTCGACCCGCAGCCGGGCGCTGGCGCCGGCCGGCTCCTCCAGACCCACGACCAGGTGGGCGGCAGCCACGCCGAAGCCGTCGGGGAACCGGCACAGCCGCCGCATCGCGGCCTGCTGGCCGGCGTCGAGGAGGTTCCAGCTCCAGTCGATGACGGCCATCAGCGTGCGATGGCGATCCGGCGCGCTGCGGTCGCTGCCGGTGAGCAGCGCGAACCGGTCGTCGAGACGGCGCTCGATCTCGTCGACCGACATGGTGCGGACCTTCGCCGCCGCCAGCTCGATGGCCAGCGGGAGCCCGTCCAGGCGGGTACACAGCCGAGCCACGGCGTCGTCGTCGAGCTTGACCGACGGCCGCGCGGCGCGCGCCCGGTCGCGAAAGAGCCGCACGGCCGCGCCAGGCCCGCCATGGGCGTCGCGGGCCGGCAGGGGGTCGAGCTGGTAGACGTGCTCGGCGGCGATCGCGAGGGGCGCGCGGCTCGTGGCCAGGACCTGCACGAGGTCGCTCGCGGCCAGGACGTCGTCGACCAGGCGGGCCGCGGCATCGACGACGTGCTCGCAGTTGTCGACGATCAGCAACGTCCGGCGCTCGGCCAGCCGCTCGATCACGCGGTCGTGCAGGGTGGCCGGAGCCAGCTGGCTGAGCCGATTGGTGGCGCGCGGCTCGCGGATGCCCAGCGCCGACGCCAGGGCCAGCATGACGTCGTCGCCGGTGCGGACGCTGGCGAGCTCGACGAAGACGACTGAGGGGGTGCCGGTGGCCGCCCGCCGGCCGATCTCCTGGGCCAGCCGGGTCTTGCCGAGCCCACCCGCGCCCAGGATCGTCGTCAGCCGCGCGACGCGCATCATGGCCTCGATCTGCTCGACGGCGTCTGCGCGGCCCAGGAGCTCGTTGGCTGCCGCGCGCAGCCCGACGACATGAGAGCGGCTCGCCTGCGAGGACGTCGGCGCCGGCTCGTCGTCGCGCAGGATCGCCAGGTGGAGTGCGGCCAGTGCAGGCGTGGGCGTGGCTCCCAGCTGGTCGTCGAGCCGCTGCCGGAGGTCTTCGTAGACGCCGAGCGCCTCCGCGTCACGGCCCAGACCGTGCAGGGTCCGGACGAGGAGTTCGTGCAGCGGTTCGTCCACCGGGCTGGCCGCGCACTCGCGGACGAGTGGCTCGACGGCTTCGGCATACGCGCCCAGCTCGACCAGGCACCTGAGCTGCAGCATCCGCAGCGAGCGCTGTAGTTCCTGGCTCTCGGCGGTGAGGCTGTCGACGGCCGGACTCGCGCTGGCGTCGATCGCCGGCTCGGCGCGCCACAGCCCGAGGGCGTCCGTGACCACGGCGGCGGCGCTGGATGCCTCGCCGGCGCCGAGCAGGGCTGTGGCCTGGTCACGTACGCCGCGAGCGCGATGGAGGTCGACGAGCCGACGCTCGACGTCGAGCCGGTAGCCACCGGGGGCCGAGACCACGAGGCCTTCGGCGCAGACCGCACGGGTGCGCGAGACGAGAGCGTGCAGGGCGGCTCGAGCCGATCCGGGCGCGTCGTCGCCCCAGATGTCGTCGATCAGCCGAGACGGCGAGACCACGCGGCCGGCCGCCAGCGCCAGCGCGACCACGAGTGCCTTGGCGCGCGGACCTGGTGGCTCGACCGGCGCCGCGTCGCGGCCCGCGACCAGGACGGGTCCGAGGACCGCGACCTGCGTCTCGTCGCCGGACCAGGTGTGCACTCGGTCGATCGTAGTGTCAGGTGCGGGCGATCATCTCTCGTCGAGCAGGTCGCGGGTCGATTCCAGGCGCGCGGTCGTGGTGTCCGCGATCTGCTCGAACTCCGCCGATGCCTCGTCGATCATGGCGCTCTGGTAGGCCACGTCAACCGCATGCCACACGCCGACGACATTCGTCTCGGCCTTGCAGGCCACGTCGTCGACGGCCACGGCGGGCTCGGCCGGCGCTGGGACGGGCCCGCTGAACCGGTCGTCGTTGGGTGGGTCCCACGGCGTCGCATAGGCATGGCCGCGTGCGGCCATGCACGCGGACCACGCACGGAACGCCTCGCGCACCCGGACGTGCTTCATGGCGAGCAGGATGCTGTCGACGTCCACGCGCTGGATCAGCTCGGCGTTGCCGAGGTCGCCGCCGAGTGCGCGGGTCGCCTCCTGGGCGCAACCGCCCTGGGGGACCGTCCGGCCATGGAACTCGGTCCCGGCCGGAGTGGGTCCCATGAGGACCAGCTCCTGGTCCGCGGTCAGCTGGGCGGGCGCGTCGCCCACCGGGGGATCGGCACGCAGGTGGTAGCCGTGTGTGCGCGCGAGCTCGGGGTCGGTGAGGCCGTATCGGCGTTCGGTCCGCGTCTCGGGCCCGGCCGACGACGGATCCGGGATCGGCGGCGGCGGTGCCACGTCGAAGCGGATCATGCACGTGTCGATCAGAGCGGCGTGTGCGCGGCCGAGGAGCCGGGTCTCGTCGTCGGAGAGCAGAAAGGGCATGACCGGCAGGCTCAGATGGGTGCTGTCGGTGACCTGGGGCACCGAGGTCACCGACAGCACGGGTGGTGTGGTGCCCGCCTTGGGCGTCGCGTCGGGGGCGCACCCGCTCACTGCCGCCGCGAGGACAGCGACGAGGACGGCCGGCCGGCCGCCCGAGCGCCGACGCGCCATGGCCGGCGAGGTCACCACAAGAACGTGAAGCTCGCGTTGTCGTTCCAGGTGTTGTACAGGTTGCGCCGGCCGTGGGCGGGGACGTCGTCGTAGGGTCCGGTCCAGTTCTCGTTGTAGTAGACCCGGGCAGGCACCGGCGCAAAGTTGAGGGCTGAGGCAGCGTTGTTCTTGACCAGCTCACCCCGGCCGGGATAGGTCCACCCCGGCGGGGAGGGGTACCGGGTACTCCCGAAGTCGAGCCGGTTCCAGTAGAAGTCGGCGAGAGCGCCGGTCTCGTTGCTGCCCCAGAACAGGCAGAGCTCGCGGTAGTGGCACGAGCCGTCGAGCTCGGCGTGTGCCGGTGCTGCCATCGCGACCGACGATGCCGCCATCGCGGCGGCAGCGACCGCGAGTGTCTTGAGCCTTCGCATGAGGTTCCTTCCACGACCGTGCGCGTGCGCGCTGCCCCGGGGGCTGGGCAGCGCGCACGCCCTGACACTCGAGACGCTCAGGGGGAGATGCGTCATGAGTGCGTCGTCCCGTACTCATGACAGTGGGCGCGGCTGGACCGGCTCGGGGCTCACCGCCCGTGCCGACGCCACCCTCGCGTCATGGCAGGTCAGACGTCGGTGACGGGATCTCCGCGAGCAACGTCTTGACCGCGGCGGTGTCGCCGATCCCCAGCGCGTCGAAGGCGCTCGATGCCGCTCGCCAGGAGGCCTCGGCCTTCTGTGGCTCGGCCCGGAGGTGGTGGGCATGACCGAGCTCGACGAGCGCTTCGGCGTGGACGACGAAATGACGGTGGCGCGAGGCGGTCTGCGCCGCGTCGGCAGCCGCGGACCCGCTGGGGAGACCGAGCAGGCGGCGGGTCTGGGCCAGCAGGAGGAGCGCCTGGGCCTCGAGCGTCGTCGACTGGATCGCCCGAGCGGTGGCGACGGCGCTCTCGGCCGCGTCGACCGCCTCGATCTCGTCGCCCAGGGCGCGGCCGAGCTGTGCCATGACCACCCGCTCGCGGTAGGCGACGAACGAGACGGGGTCCGGTTCGCCGAGCGCCCGGGCGGCCGTCACCCACTCCCGGGCCTGCCCCACCTCGCCGAGGCAGACGCAGGTCTCGGCCAGGTTGAGCAGGCACCTGGTCCGCAGCGTGGGTGGGAGGACGTCCCCGGCCTCCACACATTGCCGAAGGAGGACGAGCGCTGTCCGGTAGTCGCGCTGCCGCATGTGCCCGGAGGCGGCGTTGTTGAGCATGATCGCCTCGCCGTACCTGTCGCCGAGACTGCGCCACAGGGCGATGGCGTGCTCACCCGCGTCGATCGCCTCGGCTTGGCGAGCTCGTTCCCAGTGGTTCGTCGCGAGGTTGTGCCAGGCCGCCGCCGTGAACCGGCGTCCTTCGGCCGGTAGATCGGCCTCGATGACCGACGTGAGAAGGGTGTCGTGGTCGGTGCCGCGCTGGCAGCACTCGCTGGTGACGTTGTCGAGCAGGACCGCCATGGCGGCCGCTTCGAGCGCCCCTCGCGGGTCGTCGGAGCCGAGAGCGTGCCGCGCCGCTGCCACCAGCAGTCCCCAGCGTGGGTGCAGCCACGCATGGATGTCGGATCTGCCGTGGAACGCCCGCCCGTCGACGTCGTCGATCGAGGCGATCACGTCGGGCTCGGCGCGGTCGTCGGGGCGCAGGACGGCCTTCGCGTTCAGCAGCGACCGGATCAGATAGTGCAGGAGGAGGGTGCCGCGCCCGGGCAGCATCGCTTCGGCGGAGGCGCCGAGGTAGTCGTGGACGAGGTCGTGCCACGTGTACAGGGCGGTCGCGGCCGGCTCGAGCAGGCGGATGTCACAGAGCTCGTCGAGCGTTCGCTGTGCCTCGGCGGTACCGATGTCCCACGCCACGGCCGCGATGTCGGCATCGGCCGTGGCCGCCGGCAGGACGGACAGCCGTCGGAAGCGCGTCGCCACCTCCGGCTCCAGACCGTCGACGACGGCGTCCAGGGCCACGCGCACGCTGGCGCCCTCCAGACGCAGCTCGTCGAGACGGCCTGCCCCGGTCAGCCGGCCGGCGAGATGGGCGATCGACCAGGTCGGCCGGATGGCGAGCCGGCCCGCGACGATCCGCAGCGCCAACGCCGAGCCGCCGCAGGCAGCCACGATGGCCGCCGTCGCCTCGGGTTCGGCCGCGAGGCGCTCGGGTGCCACGATCGTTGCCAGCAACTCCTGCGACTCCGCGGGAGCCATGACACCGAGGTCGAGCCGCAGGTTGGCCGGCAGAGCGGAGTGCCGGCGGCAGGTCACCACCACCGCACACCCGCCGGCCCCTGGAACCACCGCCTCGATCTGGTCGGCCGACTGAACGTCGTCCAGCACGACGAGCAGTCGCCGCTCGGCGCACATCGACCGGAACAGCCCCGATCGCTCGCCTTCGGTCGGCGGCACGGCTTCCGCGTGAACTCCCAGGTCACGCAGGAATCCGCCGAGGACGTCGAACGCGGAGGTCGCCGTGCCGGAGCCGCTGAGCCGCCTGAACAGCTGACCGTCCGGGAAGGCGTGGCGCGCCTGATGGGCCGCTTCGAGCGCCAGAGCTGTCTTGCCGACGCCGGCGGGTCCGGTGACCACGGCGACCCGGACCCGGTCGGACACCTCGGTGAGCAACGCGTTGACGTCGTCCAGCTCGCTTCGGCGCCCGACGAAGCCCGGTGTGCCGGCCGGCAGCTGGGCCGGCCGCACTCGGGTGGTCCGCGCGTCGACCGGCCGGGTCAGCTCCGGGTCGCCGGCGAGTATCCGCTGATGGAGCCGGGCGATTTCGGCGCCCGGTTCGATGCCGAGATCGTCACGGAGCACGCCGGCCAGCTGGTGGAAGGCCAGGAGAGCCTCGCCCTGGCGTCCTTGCCGGCACAGGGCCAGCATCAGCTGCTCCCACGATCGCTCCCGCCAGGGATACTGCGAGGTCAGGAGCCGAAGAGAGGACACCAGCTCTTCGTCGGCCCGGCCGGTCTCCAGCCGGAGCTCGTGCACTCGTTCGGTGATCCCGAGCAACTCCTCGGTCAACGCGGAGCCATGTTCTCGTTCGAGAGCGTCGGGCGAGAGACCGGACAACGGCTGACCCCGCCAGAGGCCCCGGGCCTGTTCCAGCAGGGTGAGCTCGTCAGCCTGATCGGACCCCCGGGCCGTCACCACCAGAGCACGGAACCGGGCGAGGTCCACGCAGTCGGGATCGAGGGCGAGGCGCAGGCCTTCGGGCCGGGAGACCACGGTGGCCGACCCCAGCAGGGCTCGCAGCCGTCCGGCGTAGGTCTGCAGCGTGCGGCGATGGTTCTGCGGCAGCGAGTCGGGCCAGAGGTACGCCGTCAGCGTCGGGTAGGACACGACCGTGCCGACGCTGAGGGCGAGTGCCGCCAGCAACACCGCCTGCCGGCCTTGGAGCCGTACCGGCGCGTCGTCCCGGCGAACGTCGAGGTGGCCGAGCAGGCCGACAGTGATCCCGGCGCCGGTCACCGCTCCCGCCTCGGATCGAGGATCGGACGGTCCGCAGCCGAGGGCGCGCCAATGTGGCGGTCGGCGGATCCCGCGTCGGGGAGTTCGACCAGACGATGACGGTAGGCGAGCGCGACGAGCTGGGCACGATCCCGGGCGCCGAGCTTCGCCAGCGCGCGGCTCACATGGGTCTTGGTGGTGGCGCGGCTGATGTGGAGCCGGGCGGTGATCTCGTCGTTACTGAGCCCGTGCGCGACGAGTGCCACCACCTCTCGCTCTCGGTGGGTGAGCTGGGCGAAGGCGTCGCGGTCCGTGCGCGCCGACATGGGTAGCGCGACGAGCTGCTCGACGAGGCGACGGGTCAGGCCCGGCGACAGGAGCTCGTCACCGCCCGCGACGACGCGGATGCCCCGCAACAGCTGAGCCGGGTCGATGTTCTTCAGCACGAACCCGCTGGCGCCGGCCTCGAGGGCCCGGATCAGGTTCTCGTCGGAGTCGAACGTCGTGAGGATGAGCACCCGCACCGCGGAGAGACCGGGGTCGGCGACGATGCGGCGAGTCGCCTCGACGCCGTCGGTCCCGGGCATCTGGATGTCCATCAGGACGACGTCGGGGCGCGTCGCGCGGGCGAGCGCGACAGCTTCCTCCCCGTCGCCGGCCTCACCCACGACGACCATGTCCGGCTCGTTCTCGAGGAGCACTCGAAAGCCGCCTCGCACCAGTGCCTGGTCGTCGACGACGAGTACCCGCACGGCGTCGCTCATCGGTGTCCCCCCGCGTGCAGTTCCCGAGGAGGGGTCTCATGCCCGTCGCCGACGTCGTCGTGGCCGCCCAGCCCCAGGGGCAGCACGGTGCGCACCTCGAAGCCGCCGGGGACAGCTCCGGCGCTGAACCGCCCCCCGAGCCCGACCGCCCGGGCCCGCATCCCCTCGATGCCGTGGCCGGCAGGCGCCGTCGCCGCGGTGGCGCGGACGTCAGGCGCGGCGCTCGCGGCCGTGCCGCCATCGTCGCGCACCGTGACCACCAGGTGGTCCGGGCCGACGTCGAGCCGCACCCGAACGGTGTCGGCACGTGCGTGCCGACGGACGTTGGTCAGCGACTCCTGCACGATGCGGAACACCGCGAGCTCCACCGGCGCAGGCAGCGGCCGGATGTCGCCGTGCACCGCCAGGGTCGCGTCCAGCCCGGTCGAGCGGCTCACGTCCAGGAGGCCCTCCAGCTGCCGCGCGAAGCTTCCGGAGCGCGGCAGCGGATCGCCCGGGTCCCGCATCACGCCGAGGAGCACACGCACCTCGGCCAGGCCGTCGTCGCTGATCCGCTTGATTGTGGTCAACGCCTCGGTGGCCTGGGCCGGCTGTCGATGCATCACGTGGACGGCGACTCCCGCCTGGACACTGATGGCCGCCATCGTGTGGCCGAACACGTCGTGGAGCTCTCGGGCGAGTTCGAGGCGCTTCTCGGCGGCCGCGCGGCGGGCCTGCTCGGCGCGGTTCTCGGCGACGCGGTCGGCATGCTCTGCGACGCCGGCCGCGAACGCGCGGTGCGAGTGGACAGCGGCTCCCAGCGCGATGACCGCCACCTCGAGCATCACGGCGTTCACCACCTGGTCGTCGAGCCAGCCTCCGCCCAGGCCGAACCGGACGGCGACCATCGTGACGGCGATGGTCCCGACGCCACCCACCGCGCCCCACCGCCAGCCACGATGCGCGGCGAGGGTGTAGCACGCGATGAGCGGCGCCAGGGTCATCAGACGGCCCGGATAGCCGATCAGGTACCAGCCGAGGGTCAGCCCGTTGGTGACCACGAGCACGGAGACCGGAAACGCGCGCCTGAGCATGAGGACGAGCCCGGCCGTCGCCCCCATCACGGTGGCCAGGGCGTCCATGTCACCGCCAGGGCCGGTCGGGCCGACATCGCCGAACCCGGCTGCCACGACACCGATCCCGACGGCCGCTCCGAGCAGCGCGTCTGCCGTGGACACCGTCGCCGTGAGCTCGGCCCATCGTCTCGAGAACACCCCGGACCTCCCGTTCGTTCGGCTCAGTGTCCCGTGGAACGGACGTCGTGAACATGGTTCAACCGATGGTCACGAGCGTGTGCATCCCCTCGGCAGCCAACAGGTGACCGGTCCGGAGGTCACGGACCCAGGTGACCAAGGCGTACTGCCCGGGCGGGAGGTCGACCGTCAGCACGGCCGTGCGATCGGGCGACATCGGGACCAGACCGGTCGGTCCGCCGGTGAACGGCGAGGTCTCGGGGCGGCCGCCCGAGTCGATCGTGCGGAAGTATGCGTCGACGTCCAGGTCGGTGGTGCCGGGGCGCACGGGCATGAAGATCGCCTCGTTGAACTGGCGAGAGCGGTTGGCGACCTCGATCGGCGCGCCCGCCTCGACGTGGTCCGGCGCCCGGAAGCGTGGCCCGGCGACGGTGTCGACGTGCGTGATCCTGGCGGTGGGCCGCGGTTCGGGTGCGACCTGTGCGGACTCCGACGTCTGGTCACGGCGTCCGCTGACGACGATCGGGTGGATGCGCTCGGCGAGGTCCGGCAACGCGACGTCCAGGAAGTCGACGAGGTAGTAGGTGCCGGGGTCGACGTCCACGCTGACCGACACCGGCGTGTTCGCCACGGCGCCTCCGCCGAGCATGATCGCCTCGTCGGCGATCGCCCGCGCCCCGGCGAGCGCCTGAGCGGGATCGTGACCGAAGGCCAGCCGGAGGTCGGCGAGGTACTCGTCCACCGTGACGCCCCGGCGCAGCCGCACCAGGCCCACCCAGGCGCCGTCGGGGTCGGACGAGCTGACCCGCATCGTCACCCGGCCGGCGTCGACAGCCGACGGGGCGCTGAGGCCGTCGACGGTGACGGCCACGTCGGCCACTGGGGGTGGCGGAGGAGTGGCGGTCGCGGTCGCGGGGGCGGTCCCGGCGCCGACGGCGAGCAGGACCGAGATGGCGAGGAACGGTAGTCGTCTCATGGCTGCCAGCGTGACCGCCGAGCCTGGCGACGGTCGTCGGGCCGAGGTCCCGTCTTCGACCGTGCCGGGATGACCTGCCGGCATACCGCCAGCGGATGACGCTACCGCCGTCGGCGTACGCACAGACGTCGGTCCCTGGCCCGATGCGGGAGAGCGCCAGTGGTTCCTACGGTCGTCGAGCACGCGAATCGCACTGCGACCACACGGAGGACCGCTCATGGGCAGGATCGTCGTCACGGAGTTCATCTCGCTCGACGGAGTCATCGAGGCGCCCGGGGGAGGCGACAGCTTCGAGCACGCCGGCTGGACCTTCCAGTTCGACGCCGGCGACGATGCCGACCGGTTCAAGCTCGACGAGGTCATGAACGCGGAGTCGCTCCTCGTAGGTCGAGCGACCTACGACGACATGGCGGCGGCGTGGCCCTCGATGGAGGGGGTCTTCGCGGACCGGATGAACGCGCTGCCGAAACACGTCGTGACCTCCACTCCAGGGCTGCCCGCGTGGTCGAACTCGGCAGTTCTCGAGGGCGACGTGGTCGAGTCGGTCTCGGCCGTGCGACAGGCCGCGGGCGGAGACGTTCTGGTGTTCGGCAGCGCGATGCTCGTCCAGACACTCGTGGAGAACGATCTCGTCGACGAGCTCCGCCTGATGCTCTTCCCGATCGTCCTCGGCTCCGGGAAGCGCCTGTTCGGCACCACCACCGCCACGAAGCGCCTGCACCTCGCCGAGACCCGGTCGTTCGGTGACGGCATCAGCCTGCTCGTCCTGCGATCGGCGTAACTCCACGGCGATCAGCCGTGACCTGTGGCGTGGGCTTCTTGCCCGGGTGGTTGTGGGGGTGCCCGGGCAAGAGGCCTCGTCGGGGTTGTCTCGTTCGGGCAAGGGGGTGGGCAAGGGTGGTTGAGCAGCGTGGTTGCCATCGACACGATGGGAGCCACCGCCGTGAACAACACCACCAACACCACCACCGCCGCTGAGACCACCCACTCCGGGGCCCGTAAGCGCCTCGACGCCACCCTGGTCGGGCAGTTGAATCTGGAATGGGCGCAGCTACGGACCAGCCCGGCCACCGCAGCGACGGTCACCACCTGGGCAGCCAGCAAGCCGGCCCTGGCCGGGTTCGCCACGTTGGCCGAGGTCGAGGCCGGCACCGCGGCCGCCGACCGTACCGGCGCCGATCAGATCCTGCTCGCCCTGCTCGAGTTGGCCGCCGAG
>DATCVR010000400.1:0-4994 GCA_036566745.1 Jiangellaceae bacterium
GATGACCGAGAGCTACGAGCCCGGACGGTTCCGCTTCGAGGGCGACGTCCGCCTCGACCGCACCGGCGCGTTCGGCTACACGGTGCGGATCGTGCCGCGGCACAAGCTGCTCGCAGGCGGCGCCGAGCTGGGCTTGGCGGCCCTGCCCGAGTGAGTCGCGGCTGACGGCCGGTCCCCAGCGGCCGGCCGTCAGCCGTACATTCCTTGCGGTGCGGTTCGTCGGAGGGCGCCCTGAACCAGCAGCAGATCCGGTCGGCGCGCCAGACGATCGAATGCGCGCGTGACGCTGCGGTCCAGATGGCCGGGCAGGTGGCCAGCCTGATGACCCGCCACTCCACACTCGTGGCGAGCATGGCCGGAGACGCGGCTACGGAGCAGCTCACGACCGCCGTCGTGGAAGCGGCGGCTCAAATGCGCAGTGCGGTCCAGACATTCGAGGACGCCGTGACAGCCGCGCTCGAGGTCGTCGCACGTTCCGCCGATGCCGTCATGGCCAAGGCCACCGCCGTACCCTCATCGGGCTCCGGCACCCCAGCGGCCCCGATGGCGGGGCCTGCGAGACCGCTGGAGACCGAGCCGGCGAATTGGTCCACGCCCACGGCCGTGCGGCCCCGCTGCTGGACGCCGGCGCTCAACGAACTACGCCTCGTCTTCGAGGCTGCGGCCGACCCGCCCGATCCGGCAGACCGGACCGCGGGTGCTGCGGCGTTCGCGACCCGGGCGGCGGCCTCCGGATACGAGAGTCGCGCGCCTTACCATGAGGCGGCGCTGGAGCGAATGCTCCGCACGGCGGTCGACGCTACCGGCGCCTCCGGCCGGACGCTGCACGTTCTCGACGTCGGCACGGGCAATGGGCTGCTCATCGGCAACACTCAGGCCGTCGCGCACCGGCTGGGAATCGCCGTCAGGTTCGTGGGGCTGGACATGTCGGGTCCCATGCTGGACCAGCTGAAGCGCCGTCATCCAGAGATCGCCGTGATGCGAGCGTCGATGAACGCGGTGCCCGCGCTGGACGGCAACTTCGACCTCGTCATGGCGGGCTCGTCCCTGCATTGGGGCGATCCTGTGCGCACTCCCGCGGAGCTCTACCGAGTGCTGGGGCCGGACGGCGTCGTGGCAAGGATCGACAACATCACCGGTCCCTCCGGTCTGACGGACATCCTTGCGCGCGTGCCCGGTCACGCAGTACAGGTCAATCCGATGACCCAGCACGAGGACCGGGTCGAGCTGGGGCCGGTGTTCGCGTCGGAGCCGGCTACGTCATTTCGGACGGGCCGTTCGATGACGCCGGAGCAGTTGGCCGGTTTCCTGCGGACCGTCCATCTGTTCTATGTCGCGCCGCCCGACGACGCCCGAGCCGCACTCGACGCCCTGGAGGAATGGGCCGAGCGAAATGCCGTCGACGGCGCGGTCACGGTGCCGTTCATCACGAGCCTGGGGATGGCCCGCAAGGCGCCGAGGCCTGACTGAGCCTCTCAGTGGGCGCGCAGGAGCAGGGCGCTGCGCGGCGGCAGAGTGAGCGTCGCGCCGGCCTGGTAGCCGGTGGCTGCGGTGTCGTCGGCCGTGGCGAGCACCACATCGTAGGCGTCGGCCCAGGGCTGCGCCGCCAGGGTGACGTCGATCGGCTCGGCGCCGGCGTGGAGCCACAGCAGGAACGAGTCGTCGACGATGCGCTCGCCGTGGCGGTTGCGGGAGCGGATGCCGTCGCCGCTGAGGAACATCCCGAGCGTGGTCGCCGAGGAGTCGTGCCACTGGGCGTCGGTCATCTCGGTGCCGGCGGGGGTGAACCAGGCGATGTCCTTGCGGCCGCCGTCGACGATGGGCCGGCCCTCGAAGAACCGGCGCTGGCGGAAGACCGGGTGCTCGGCGCGGAGCGCGAGCAGGCTCCGGGTCAGCTCGATCAGGTCGGAGTACTCCTCGCGCAGCGACCAGTCGACCCAGGTGGTCTCGTCGTCGAGGCAGTAGGCGTTGTTGTTGCCGAGCTGGGTGCGGCCCAGCTCGTCGCCCGCGGTGATCATCGGCACGCCGGTGGAAAGCACCAGGGTGGTGAGGAGGTTGCGCAGCTGGCGCCGCCGCAGGGCGGCGATCTCGGGGTTGGCGTCGCCCTCGACGCCCTCGGCGCCGTGGTTCCAGGAGCGGTTGTCGTCGGTGCCGTCGCGGTTGCCCTCGCCGTTGGCGTCGTTGTGCTTGCGGTCGTAGGAGACGAGGTCGCGCAGGGTGAAACCGTCGTGGGCGGTGACGAAGTTGATCGAGGCGTACGGCCGGCGGCCGTCGTCGGCGTACAGGTCGGAGGAGCCGGACAGCCTCATCGCGAGGTCGCGGACACCTCCGGCCTGGGCCCGCCAGTGGTCGCGCACCGTGCCGCGGAACTTGTCGTTCCACTCGGTCCAGAGGTGGGGGAACTCGCCGACCTGGTAGCCACCCGGCCCGATGTCCCACGGCTCGGCGATCAGCTTGACCTCGCGCAGCACCGGATCCTGCTCGATCACGGTCATGAACGATCCGAGCATGTCGACGTCGTGCATGGACCGCGCCAGCGCCGCGGCGAGGTCGAAGCGGAAGCCGTCGACGTGCATCTCGCTCACCCAGTACCGCAGGGAGTCCATGACCATGCCCAGCACCGACGGCTGGGCGACGTTGAGGGTGTTGCCGGTGCCGGTGTAGTCGACGTAGCGCGAGGGATCGGCGGCGTCGAGGCGGTAGTAGGAGAGGTTGTCGATCCCGCGGAAGGACAGGGTGGGGCCGCCCGCGCCCTGCTCGGCGGTGTGGTTGTAGACGACGTCGAGGACCACCTCGAGGCCGGCCTGGTGCAGTGCGCGCACCATGGCCTTGAACTCCGAGACCTGTCCGCCGGTGGAGCCGGACGAGGAGTACCCGGCGTGCGGTGCGAAGAAGCCCAGGGTGTTGTAGCCCCAGTAGTTGGTGAGGCCGTTCTTCACGAGGTGGTGCTCGCTGACGAAGTGGTGGACCGGGAGGAGCTCGACGGTGGTGATGCCGAGCTCGCGCAGGTACTCGATGACCGCCGGATGGGCCAGCCCGGCGTAGGTGCCACGGAGCTCCGGCGGGACGTCCGGATGGCGCATGGTGAACCCGCGCACGTGGGTCTCGTAGACCACCGTGGCGGCCCACGGGACCCGCGGCGAGGCGTCGTCGCCCCAGTCGAAGCCGTCGTCGCCGACCACCACCGAACGCGGCACGAACGGCGCTGAGTCGCTGCCGTCGGGGGTGCGGTCGAACACGGCGTCGTCGTAGGTGAGCGCGCCGTCGATGGCGCGGGCATAGGGGTCGACCAGGAGCTTGGCGGGGTCGAAGCGCAGGCCGCGGGCGGGATCGTAGGGGCCGTGGACCCGGAAGCCGTAGCGCTGGCCCGGGCCGACGCCGGGCACCGCGCCGTGCCAGACGTCGAACGTGCGGTTGATCAGCGTGTGGCGGGTCTCGGTGCCGGACTCGTCGAACAGGCACACCTCGACCCTGGAGGCGTCCGGCGCGCGCAGGGCGAAGTTGGTGGCCCCGCCGCCGAACGTGGCACCGAGCGGACTCCAGTGGCCGGGCCAGGGAATGATCGCGTCGCTCACCGCTGCATTGTGGCGGTCACCTCGGACACGCCGTCGCTCAGGGCAGGTATGCCGCGCGAACCGTGAAGGCCGCGGACGTTCCCGGCGCGATCTGGACGAAGACCTCCACCCGGTCCACCTGCGCGAACTTGCCGAATTCGTCGGCCCTGAAGTGCGGGCCGGACTCGCGCGGGCGCAGTGCGAAGCGCCGCTCGGGGCGGGCCTCGAGCTGAGCCGACGTGGGCCGCCAGATCCATCGCCCCACCCGGCGGGTGCCGCGGTGAGCGTCGACGTAGACGCGCTTGACGTTCGCGAAGTCGAGCATCTCCAGCCCGAGGCGCATCGCGCTGAGTCCGTCGACGGCGAACGCCACACCGCCGTACTGACCGGCGTCGCCGGCCGTCTCCGGGTCATCGCCGGTCACGGTGCAGCGCACGTGTTCGTCGTCGGTGGCCTCGACGGTGCAGCTCGTGCGGGTGACCCAGTGGCCGGCCTCGATGGCGGCGGCCTCGACGTCGACGAAGGTGCGGGCCTCGGTGAGCGGCACCGAGACGTCGGTGTCGGGACGCCTGCGTGCCTCGCGCACGCGGGCGCTGGGCTCGGGATCACGGGAGGCGACCACGAGCGTCCAGGTGTTGGCGAGCGGCTCGACGTGGTGGACGTACAGCCCGGCGGCGCGGGCCATCGCCTTGAGCCGGGCGACGTCGAAGACGGTGAGGTGGCCCCACACGGATTCGAGCCGCCCGTTGAGCGGCACGGAGAACAGCAGCTCGCCGTGGGGCGGGAGGGCGTCGGCGAGCACCTGGAGCGCGCGCTCGGCGTCGGGCACGTGCTCGAGGACCTCGCAGCAGACGACGAGGTCGGTGCCGGTGGCCGCGACGTGGTCGGCCGTCAGCTCGTAGAGGTCGCCGATCTCGAGCCCGATGTTCGTCTCCTGGAACCCATTGACCTCGAGCATCTCCTCGGTGGCCGTGCGGTTGTAGTCGAGGATGTCGATGCCGTGGTAGCTCGCCACCTCACCGTCGCGGAGCAGGACGCCCAGCAGGTAGCCGCGGCCGAAGCCGACGTCGAAGACGTGATCGCCCGCGCGCACGAAGTCGAGCACCCGGCGGAAGCGCAGGCGGTTGTTGTCGTTCTCGTACGCGGTCAGGTGGGCCTGCACCGCGGGCCAGGTGACGAGGTTGGGCACCGAGGCGCGAGCGTAGTCGTACCACGCCGTGAGCTCGTGGCCGAAGATCCGGCGGGACTCCTCGATACCGAGCCGCTCGTGGGCGTCGACCAGCAGCCAACCGGCGCGAACGGCGGCGGCCTCGAGCGGGTCGGATCCGGTGCGGTCGTCGAGGCGGGGGGCGTCGGGGCCGCCCTCGGACGCGGAGGCCGGGTCGGGTGCCGCGGTGGTCAGGACCGTCATGCGCGATACCGTGCCACAGATTCACTCGT